>JAHEKN010000095.1 GCA_024638305.1 Gemmatimonadota bacterium
CGGCCTGCTGGAGCTGTTCCACGGTCCGACGGCCGCCTTCAAGGACTTCGGGGCTCGGTTCCTGGCCGCCTGTCTGGATCGGATCGCGGGGAGGGCGTCGGGGCCAGGAGCCCTGACGATCCTGGTGGCCACGTCGGGGGACACGGGGGCCGCCGTGGCGGCGGCCTGTCACGGGCGCCCGCACCTGTCCGTAGGCGTGTTGTTCCCGAAGGGCAGGGTGTCGCCACGACAGGAGAAGCAGCTCACCTGCTGGGACGACAACATTGTGAGCTTCGCCGTGCGCGGCACGTTCGACGATTGCCAGCGCATGGTGAAGGAGGCGTTTGCCCGGGAGGGCGACCCCGCCGAGCGGACCCCGGGACCTGGGGGAAGTCGGCTCACCACGGCCAACAGCATCAATGTCGGCCGCTTGCTCCCCCAGGTGGTCTACTATGCCTGGTCGGCGCTCGCCTACCGGCAGCGGACGGGAATGCACCCCGGGTTCGTGGTCCCGTCCGGGAACGTAGGGAACGCCGTCGGTGCGCTTTGGGCCCGCCGGTTGGGATTCCCGGTGCGCCACGTGGTGTTGGCCACCAACGCGAATCGCGCGGTGCCCGACTGGTTCGAGACCGGCGAATGGCGTCCGCGGACTGCCGTGCGGACGCTCGCCAACGCCATGGACGTGGGGAGTCCATCCAACATGGAGCGCGTCTTCGGCCTGGCCACGGCGGGTGAAGACGTTCTGGGGCACGCGAGCAGCGTCTCGGTCACCGACCCGTCCATTCGCGAAACCATCGTGTGGGCGGAGGGGCGCTGGGGGAGGATCCCCTGTCCGCACACCGCTACCGCCGCGCGTGCGCGCGGCTTGCTCGAATCCCCTGATTGGATCGTGGTCGCCACGGCCCATCCAGCCAAGTTCCCTGAAGTGATCGAGCCCCTGATCGGCCGGCCGGTTCCGGTGCCCACTCGGCTGCGGGCGCTGCTGGAGCGGCCGAGTCGCGTTCGGGAGATCGACGTCGGGACCGACGTTCTGGCGGAGATGGCGCGCCCGGCGGTTTGACCGCGGCGGATCTTCCCACGCGCTTGCCGGCGGGATACGATCAGCTTCCCGATCGCCCGACCCTCAGCCGAAGACCGTCATGACCCGAAGAGCGCCTCTGGCCGCCGCCCTGCTCGCCGTCACGCTCACGGCCTCGATCCCGGTGACGCACGGATGGACGACCCTCCACGCCCAGGCGTTGCCTCAGACCTGGCAGGAGCAGAACGACTTCCGCGCCGGCCCGACACCCTTCGAGCCGCTGATGGAGTTCTGGTACGAGCTCGATCGCGTCAGCGAGCTCGTGAGCATGCAACCGCTGACGCGGACACTGCTCGACCGCCAGATGAAGGTGATCACCATCGCGGAGCCCGCCATCACGACGCCCGAGGACGCCATCCGGTCCGGGAAGACCATCGTGCTGCTGGCGCCCTCCGTCCACGGGGGCGAAGTGTCCCCCAAGGAGGCGGTGCAGCTCGTGGCCAAGGAGCTGGTCGGCGGCGATCTCCGTCCCGTGCTCCGGGACGTCATCGTGCTCGTGATTCCGCTTATCAACCCCGATGGAGGCGAGGTCCGGCGACGCACCAACGAGGCCGGCTTCGACATGAACCGGGACTACGTGAAGCTCGAGTCCCAGGAGATCCAAGCGCTCGTCACGCAGGTGATGAACCGGTGGACCCCCGACATCCACGTCGACGGGCACCACGGGGGATCGGCTCCGTACGTCATCACGTACCAGGGCACGCTCAACCCGGCCGCGGACGCGGAACTGCGCGCCTACCCGTACGAGCACATCTTTCCGCGCATCCGGGAAGCGGTGCGTGAGGAGGACTACGCCGCCTTCGACTACTCCGGCACACGGACCGAGAACGGCGTGCTGGGGTGGGGCTCCACGTCGGTCGAGCCCCGCAAGCACCACGTGTACACGGGGCTCACCAACTCCATCGGCATCCTGCTCGAAACCCCCAACAACTCGCGGCGGGTCATGCGCGACGGGGCGGTGCGCGAGATCGCCCAGGACGAGCGCTATTACCACCAGATCCGTGGCGGCGTGATCGCGACCAGCACCATCCTGCGGGTCGCGGCCGCGAACCGGGCGGAGATCCGGGCCTTGACCAGCGCCGCGCGACGACGCGCGATCGAGGCGGGCTGGCGGGGAGGCGATCCGATCGTGCTGGACTACACCGTCGCCAACCGGGGCAACGAGCCGGTCTGGATGCCCGACAGCGACGCTCCCCTCGGGTACTCGCTCCGCGACGTTCCGGTCTACCTCAAGTGGGAGCCGACTCGCACCACCCCCCGGCCGGTGGGCTATCTCATGCCGGCGTCCATGGCTTCGGTGGTGCCGATCCTCCACGACCACGACATCGCGGTCTACCGGTTCGAGCAGCCGACCACAATGACCGCCGAGGTCTATCGCGCCACCCGCGTGAACCGCGACGAGTACTTCCAGGGTCACTACCTCAAGTCGGTGGCGGTGGAGAAGGCCACGGAGCAGGTCGAGGTGGCGGCGGGTTGGTACTGGATTCCGACCGCCCAGTCGCGGGCCAACCTGATCAGCTACCTCATGGAGCCGGAGACGGACGACAACTTGATCACCTGGGGATGGGCCGACCACGTGCTCGAGGTCCGACCGGCAACGGTCGAGGAGGCGATGGCGGAGTTCCTCGCCGGGCGCGACCCGGCGTCCATTCCCGAAGAGCAGCGACGGCAGGTCGAGGCGCGCATAGAGCGACAACTCGCCCAGGGGCAGGAGGTGCCGATGATGCGGGTGATGACGCATCAACCGCTGCCGGTGATCCGCGTGGCCCGGTTCAACGAGTACCAGCGCAATCGATACTTCAGGTAAGGAGCGCATGATGCCGGGACTGGTTCCCGCGGTCGATCCCGATGGGCTACTCGAGTACTCGGTCGTCTACTCGGACCGTTCGCTCAACCACATGTCCCTGGCGTTTCGGGGGGTCATGACGGACATCTCCGCCACCCTCAAGCAGGTGTACCGGGCTGAACTGGTGGCCGTGGTTCCGGGCGGCGGCACCTACGCCATGGAGTCGGTGGCGCGGCAGTTCGCCACCGGCCGTAGCTGCCTGGTGCTGCGCAACGGCTGGTTCTCGTACCGTTGGAGCCAGATCTTCGACACCGGTGAGATCCCGTCACATGCGCAGGTGCTGAGCGCGCGTCCCATGGGCGAAGGCAGTCACGCCCCGTTCGAGCCCCCGCCCGTCAGCGAGGTCGTGGCCACCATCGAACAGTCGCGGCCCGATTGCGTGTTCGCTCCCCACGTGGAGACGTCGTCCGGGATGGTCCTCCCCGACGAGTACATCCGGGCGGTGGGTGAGGCCGTCCGAGCGGTCGGGGGCCTGTTCGTCCTGGACTGTATCGCGTCCGGCACCGAGTGGGTGGACATGCCGGCATCGTCCGTCGATGTCCTGATAAGTGCGCCACAGAAGGGGTGGAGCGGGTCGCCGTGCGCGGGGCTGGTGATGCTGGGCTCCCGTGCCGTGTCGCGCCTCAAGGACACGCACAGCTCGAGCTTCGCCTGCGACCTGAAGCGATGGATCGGGATCATGGGCGCCTACGAGGAGGGGGGCCACGCGTACCACGCGACCATGCCGACCGACGCCCTGCGGGTCTTTCGCGACGTCATGCTGGAGACGGTCGACCGGGGCCTCGACCACGTGCGTGAGCGACAGTCCGAGCTGGGCCGGCGGGTGCGGGCCCTCCTGGCCGAGCGCGGGTTTCCGAGCGTCGCTGCCGAGGGGTTCGGGGCCGCGGGCGTCGTTGTCAGCTACACGGACGACGAGGGCGTTCGATCCGGGAAGAAGTTTGCCGAATGCGGCGTGCAAGTCGCTGGCGGCGTACCGCTGCGCTGCGGCGAGCCGGAGGACTTCTCGACCTTCCGCATCGGCTTGTTCGGCCTCGACAAGCTGGCGGACGTGGACGGCACGGTGGCGAGGCTCGCGGACGCGCTCGACCGCATGGACTAGGGCGTCAGGCGCGCACTCAGCGGAGTACCCGCGCGAGGGCGAGCCCGTCCCAGCCCTTGGTGCCCACAGTCTGGACGACCGTGGTCTCGAGGCGGGGCTCCGCCGCGCACAGCTCGAGAAACGCGCGCACGGCCGCGGCATTGGCATCCTCGCCGGACGCGTCGAGCACCTTGCCGTCCCGCACCACGTTGTCTGCCACGATGAGCGTGCCGGGCCGCGAGAGCCGCAGGGCCCAGCGCAGGTAGTCGGGGTAGGCCGGCTTGTCGGCGTCGATGAAGATCATGTCGAAGGGCGCGTCCCGCTCCCCGACCAAGCGCTCGAGAACGTCGGCGGCCCGTCCGACCCGGATGTCCACGACCGCACCGCATCCCGCCGCATCCACGTTCCGGCGGGCCACGTCGGCGTGGTGGGGGTCGACCTCGAGCGTGACGAGCCGGCCCTGTGCCGGCAGCGCGCGCGCCAACCAGATGGCGCTGTACCCTCCGAGGGTCCCTATCTCCAGGATGCGCTCCGCACCCTGCAGCCGCGCCAACAGATGGAGCAGGCGGCCGTGCATGGCCGAGACGCTGATCGACGGCAGACCCTCCGCCTCACTCACCCGCTGGGCAGCGTCGAGCCCCGCCTCGGGGCCCACGAACAGCTCGGCGAGGTAGCGGTCGACTTCGGCCCAGTTCCTATCGCTCATCTGCGACCGCAGCGCGTCAACGGGGCTCGGCGGGAGCCTCTGGGCCGGGCCGCACGACAGCGGCCCGCAGCGCCGCCGGCCCGCCGACCACGGGGAGCTCCAGAGTGGTGCCAGCGAGATCGATCGTCAGCTCGGTGCCGGGGCGAGGCCAGAGCGTGAAATCGCGATCGCTCGAGAAGATCATGAGGCCGATTCGCTGGCCAGCCGGTACGACCTGGTCGTCCGGCTGCAGATCGAAGCTCACGTCGTAGAACCGGCCGGGCACCAGCGGCTCGCCGCTGGCGAGCGACGCGTGGTTCTGGGGATCCGCCCACCCGCGCGTGATCACTCCTCCGCGGGCGTCTCGACCCTCCGTCCAGGGCAGCGACACGAGCCATACGGAAAGGTTGGCCGCGGGCTTCGAGGACGAGAGGCGCACCGTGATCCGAGGGGTCCCGGAAATGTGCATGGCCGCCGCCACAGGTTGGGTCGCGTAGAGCAGCCGGTGATGGGTCTCCTCCGCTCGCGCCAGTACCGTTCCGCTGAAGGAGACGTTGTCGACGAGCGTCTCGGTGCCGCCGCCCGGGAGCGTGGCGAGGGCGAGCCCTCCGACAGCCGTTCCACCCCCCTGCGGATGGAGCGCCGCCGCCGAGGCGTCGGGATGGGGATAGTCGGGGTAGGGGGTCGGTTGCAGGCGGTCCTCACCCTCGCGCACGATCCACGCTTTCGGGTCGCGCTCTACGCCGTTCTCGACCCCGTAGAGGTACCGCGTGAACCAGCGGTTCATCAGCTCCAGGGGCGGTGGCCCACCGTGCCCGCCCTGGTGGAAGTAGGCTTGGACGGGGACGCCCCGGGTCTTGAGCGCCTCGTACACCCTCACGCTGTGGTCGGGCACCACATTCCAGTCGTTGAAGGCGTGCGCCATCAGCGTCGGGGCGCGGACCCCGTCCAGTTGGTTCTGCAGGTCTCGGCCCGCCCAGAAGTCGTTGTAGTCCCCGGTCTCGCGGTCCCGGCCCGCCGCCATCTCGCCGTCCCGTACGGTGCGATCGCAGTAGGCGCGGCGGGCCGCGTCGCCGCTGTTCACGAAGTCGTAGAGGAAGTCGATGTCCTCGCCCAGCCAGCCGCCGGGATGCCGCACGAGCCCGTTCGACCGGTAGTAGCGGTAGTACGAGGTGTTGGGCGCCACCGGAATGATGGCATCGAGGCCCTGGACCCCGGTGGTGGCTGCCGCCAGCGGGATCGTGCCGTTGTAGGACGTTCCGGTCATGCCTACGGAACCGGTAGACCAGTCCGCCACCACGGGCTCGCCACCGTCGGCGGACGTGAACGCCCGCGCCCGGCCGTTCAACCAGTCGATCACCGCCTTGGGCGCCAGCCGCTCCGGGTCGCCCCCCACTGTGGGACAGCCCTGCGAGAGCCCCGTTCCCGGGGCCTCCGAGTGGACCACCGCGAATCCACGGGGCACCCAGTCGTGCACGTGCGAGCCCGAGATCCCCGGGCGCACACGCGGCTCCGGCGCCGGCTGGCTCTCCCGTGGAGGTGAGGGCTCACCCAACTCCTGGCGCACGTCCCAGAGGTAGCGCCGGTCACCGGACGTGCCGGAGTAGTACGGACTGGACTCGTAGACCACCGGGACCCGCAGTCCCTCGGTCCGGGTCTGTAGGGGCCGGACGACCGCCGTGTGGACCCTGTCGGGGCGTCCGTCGCCGTCGGAGTCGAACTCGGTCTCGACCCAGAGCTGCTCGCGAATCCACTCCGTGGAGTCCGCGAACGCCGGGACCACCTGAGCCTGACCGTCCACGAACACCGGGGCCGCACCGCTCCCGCTCTGTGCGCAGGCGCCGCTCGAGAGCAGCAGGGTGAGTCCTACGGCGCCCCCGAGAGCCGTGATAGGGGCGCGGAGCTCGCGGCAGGACGCTGGCTTCACGGTCCTACTGACCCGCCGTGGCTTCGACCTCGACCATCAGGTCCGGGAACACGAGCCGGTTCACTCCCAGGAGCGATTGAGGCGGTCGGATGCCGACCTCGCCGATCCACGCCGCGTACACGTCGTAGTTGGCGAGGAACCCGTCGATGTCGGTCGTGAAGAAACGGAGGGAGAGGATGTTGCTGCGGTCCATCCCCGCTACCGCGAGTACCGCATCGACGTTGGCCAGTGCGGCCTCCATCTGACCGCGTATCTCGTTCGGATGGAGGACCCGGATGCCGAACTCCGAGTCCGGATCGGGCGCAACCGCCACCTGTCCGGAGCAGTGCAGAGTCCGCGTGAGGCCCTCCACCAGCTCCCCCTGGTCCATATTGAACTGAAGGCCCCAGTCCCACGGATTCACGGACGTTCGGTTCACTGGTCATCTCCCGTCAGGACTCGAACGGACACCATCTTCACTTCCTCGACCGGTCGGTCTCCGGGGAGGGTGGGCGTCTTTCCGATCGAGCGCACCACGTCCAGGCCCTCCACCACCCGTCCGAACACCGCGTGCTTTCCGTCCAGCCACGGCGTGGCGGCCAGCGTGACGAAGAACTGGGAGCCGCCGGTGTTGGGCCCGGCGTTGGCCATGGATAGCACGCCCTCGCCATCGTGGCGCAGCTCGGCGTGGAACTCGTCCTGAATCGTGTAGCCGGGTCCGCCCCGCCCCGTCCCCTGGGGGCAGCCCCCCTGGATCATGAAGCCGTCGATGACGCGGTGGAACACGACGCCGTCGTAGAACTCCTTTTCGATCAGGTCGGAGAAGTTGCCTACCGTCACCGGCGCGCGCTTGCGGAAGAGCTCGACCTTGAAGGTGCCGAGGGTCGTCTCGAACTCGGCGATGGGGTTCTGCACGTCGATTGGCTCCTGCGTTGCTTGTGTGTGCTGGGTTGTCAGCGTGTGGCCCAACGATAATAGAATCCAGGGAGGGGAACGATGCGGTCACGGGGTGGCCGCAGGTCCTCCGGATCGGCGCGCCGGATCAGGACGGCGCGGCTGAGGCTGAGCTCCGCGCCGACCGCGTTCCGGCCGCCCAACTCACCACCGATGGGCGCTCGCAGGATGAGCGCGGTGCCGACCCCCTCTTCCTGCCACGCCGTGACGTTCCAGAGTCCCAGCCCCGCGAAGGCGCGCACATTGTCGTCTCCGCCCACGTACTGCTTCGCGACGATGGACACCGAGACGTCGCGGAGACCCCACGAGCCGAACCCGAGGTCGATGGAGCGGCGCTCGTCCCAGAAGTATTCGACGGCGATGCCCAGAAAAGACGTGCTCCCGAACGTGACGCCGATGCGGAGCTGGTTGTCGGCCACAGCGGTCTGACCCGACGCCAGGGCCGGCTGGAGCGTCAGAGCGCCCAACAGCAACCCGCTCAGCGCCGCGGCCCGCGGGCGCCCCGCCAACGACGCCCAAGCGCCGGCGACGCGGCTGCGTGCGTGGCTCAACGGGCCCAGCTAGCCGCTACCCCGACGTGAAACGTCCGACCGGGCGCCGGCTCCCAGAAGCGACGGCCGAACGCGTTGACCACAACCGAGCTGTTGTACTCCTCGTCGAACACGTTCTCGATCGACGCGAAGGGGGCCAGGTCCAGCCCGCCGCTCACCAGGACTCCCGGTTGCAGTCCCACCCGCAGGTCGAACTTGGTGTAGCCGGGGGTCCGGAAGCGCCCGCGGTCGTCGGCGACGATCTCGCCCACGGTCAGGGAGTGGATGTCCCCGAATAGCGTGGAGCCCTCCAGCCGGAGGAGCGCGTCCAGGCGGTGTGGCGCCGTGCCTGGGATCCGATTGCCGGAGAAGTCGTCGGCATTCACCCGAAACTGCTTGAAGGTCGCGTCGAGGTAGGTGTACGTGACCCGCGTCATTACAGCCGGTACCGGCCGCGCGAGCACCATCGCCTCGAGCCCGTTGTAGTCCGATTCGCCGGCGTTGCGGAAGAAGGTGCGTCCCGGCTGATTGGCGACCTCGAACGCGACCAGCTCCTGCTGGATGTCCGAGTGGAAGCCGACCAGCTCGTAGGCCGCCCTCTGGCCGATCTGGCCGCGGATGCCCGCCTCGAAGCTCACCGAGGTGACCGGCTCCAACTCGCGGTTGAAGCCGCCCGAGCCGTCCGGCCGGTTGGCCAGCTCGGTGGTGGTGGGCGTGATGAAGGAAGTGGACACGTTGCCGAACAGGTTGGTCCGGTCCGCGATGCGCACCTGAACCCCCACGGAGGGGCTGAGCGCGTCCATCGTGCGCGATCCCGAGTCGTCCAGATCGCTCCCGCTCACGAAGTGGTCTTCCACCTCGAAGTGAACCTGGTCGTAGCGAGCGCCGCCGGTGATGGTCACGCCCCCGTCGGTGATGAGCAGCAGATTGGCGAACCCGCCCAGGGTCCGCACCCGCTCGAACTGGTCGAGCTCGAGGGCTGAGCGCGTGCCCCCGTCGTTTCCGAAGTTGAGCCTGTCGTCCCGCTGCAGGTCGAGCTCCACGCCGGTGGTCCACGCGACCTCTCCGGCCCCCGTCTGGTGCGCGCGTCGGAAGAGCACGCGTCCTCCGCCCGCCCAACGCTTCAGGTCGATCACTGCCGAGGGGATGGGGTTGTCGAGGGTGCGGCGCACGCCGTAGGCAGCGACCTCCACGTGGCCCGGTCCGGCCGGCTGCGTCCAGAGCGCCCCGATCTGCCCCTGAAAGACCTCCTTCGACGTGTTCTGGATGACGTTGAAGCGATAGGCCTGTCGGTCCCCGACCGCGAGCAGCGAATCGGACAGCGACCCTGGGTTCTCCGCGCTCAGGTCCGTGAGGTTGAAGCTCACCGCGAGCTCGCCGGGTCCAATATCCTGCGTGATCCGGCCGTTCAGTTGGTACTTCTCGGAGGCGCCATACGCGGGTGCGCGCGCAATGACGGGATTGGTGCGGAACCCGTCGTTCTGCGTGGCTCCCAGACCGATCACGTATCCGGTACCGCCATTGGTCCCGCTGGCGGTGCTGTTCAGCCTCCAGTATCCGAAGCTGCCCACCGAAAGGCGCGCGTCCTCCCGGAACGGCGACGGATCGGGCTGGCGGGTCTCAAATCGGATGACCCCGCCGGCGGCACCGCCGTAGAGCATCGAAGCGGGCCCCCGTAGCACTTCCACGCGGCCGAGCGATCCGAACTCCAGATGGTCGATGGTCGACTGACCGTCGGCGAGCGTGGCGGGGACGTCGTCCACGAAGATCTTCACGCCACGGACGCCGAACTGGGAGCGCCCGCCGAAGCCGCGGATGGAGATCCGCTCGCCTACCGCCTCGTTGTAGCGGTTTTGTACCTGGATGCCCGGCATCCCCTCCAGGAGCTCCTCCACCGAGACCAGGCCCTTGGCGCCGAATAGCTCCTGTTCTCCGAATACGGAGATGGAGTAGGGGGCGTCGTCCAGACTGATGGGTGAGCGGAGGACCTGGACCAGGATGGAGTCGAGCAGGATGAGGTTGAGCGAGTCCGAGCGGGGGAGCGTGTCCGGCCGCTGCTGCGCCTCGAGGGCGCCGGGGGGTCCAGCCACGATGGCGAGCAGACACGCGACGAGCCCGGCGACCCCGATCCTTCGCAGGATCTTGGTCGCGCGGTCCGGGGCCAGGCACACGATTCGGCGTTCGGCGGACATCAACGGCTGCCATCTCCTCCGCACCCGACGCATGGACGGCGCGCGTGGCGTCGGTATCTCATGTAGATGACTGGGGCGCATCGGTCGTTAAAGCTCGGGGGAACTCGTCTGCGTTCTGCGCGGCTCAGTCTAGCCGCTGTCGCGCGTCTCGACCATCACCGCGCCACCCACTCCGAGCTGCCCCAGCTCGAACTCCGCCTCACGGGCCGTGAGCACCCGCACCCGCGAGACCGTCCGGTCGCCGAGCAGCTCGACGATGCGCGCAGATGCGACGCCCTGCTGCCCCAGGCCCTCCTGCGCGATGGCTCCGTCGACCAGCAGAACCGCGCCCGAGCAGCCGGATACGAACTCGTTCTCCGTCCGTCGCCCGCCCTGCACGCAGAAGAAGTACTCGATCCCGGCGGACATGCGCTCTTCCACGCGGACCCGGGGGCCGGCGCGCCTCCGGATCTGGTCCACGAGGTCGCGTGCGCTCTCGTCGGACGACGCGGCGTCCGCAGGGGCAACCGCACGGGCGGGAGCGCCGCTGCCGACCCGCAGGCTCAGGTTACGGTGCTCGGCGAGCGCATCGCGCGGGATGCGGATCCGCACGCTCCGGCCGTCCACGCTTCCGAACGAGGCCTGCACGTCGAGGAGCTCGTTGGTCGGAACGCCGCACGCCACGTAGAGCCCGTCCGCGTTGGTCGTCACCTGGACCCCCTGGACGTCTCCACGGATGAAGTAGGTGTTGGGGTCCCCGCCGCCGCCGGCGCGGTTCCGCTGCGCGGGGGACGCGGGCTGCGCGTCGATCTCGTATCCGGTCCAGGTTACCGTGACCTGGGCTCCAGGGAGCGTGGTCCCCGTGGACATCTCGTCCACCCATCCGACCAGGGCCGCCGTGTGGAGCCCCACGTCCTCTTCCCGACAGATACTGGTCAGGATCTCCCAGCGGTTGGGGGCCAGGAAGTTGACCACCGCGGGTGTGCCCTGGGCCACGCTCACCGGCACCGGCTCGATCTCGTACCCCAGCGAGTCGAGCGAGGGGTGGCGGAAGGTGATCGCGTACTCCCCGTCCTCCAGGCCTGTGATCCGGTATTCCCCATCGGGATCCGTGCCGGTTTCCCAGCTCGTGCCCACCAGGCTCACCGTGGCCCCCTCCAACGGCTCCACCCCGTACCGGCTCCGCACCGACCCGACCACCATCCCCGTCTCGAACTCGAGGAGGAGGTCGCCTCCCCGGTCGCGGACCTGGGTCACCTGCGCGCCCTCTTCGTGGAGACCAGCCAGGACGTTGCGGATCTCGGTGCTGCCGAACGCGCGCTGGGTGTTGACGAAGGGCATCCGGATCGACCAGCGGCGCACGATCCACGGTCCGGCGGGGAGCGGCTGGAACTCCACCCGACCCCCGACGTTGTCGTCACGAATCCCGGACTCGAGGTTCACGTAGCGGAAGTCGAGGAAGCGCAGCTCGGAGCTGACCGGGTCGAGCCAGAGCGTCCCGTCGATGTCCGGCACGCCCCGGCCGCGCACCGGTGAAAACCCGATCCCGATGAGACCCTCGGAGTCGCGGCGGCCGGCACGTAGCTCCAGACAGTGCGTGTCGAGGAACTCGTCCGAGAGCAGCACCTCGGCGTCCGGGGCGTAATACACGAAGTCGTTGCCGTCTCGCTGGACGAAGCCCGACTCGACGAGGTCGGTGGCCGGTCGGCTGACGAACGTGCGTTGGCGCAACACGGCGGATCTCCGCGTCTCCTCGCGTTCCACCTGGCGCGCTTCGCGGTCGAGATCGCGGCTGTAGTACGTGAGCTCGTAGAGATACACGCCGGACCCCGTGGTCCAGGCCGCCGCCTCCAACGCCTTGCGCGCCTCGTCCCAGACGATCGCCGTTGCCTCGCCGGCCTCTGGACGAATCCGGCACTGTCGATCGGCCTCGACGTCGATGGCCGCGAGCTGGATGGCCTCCACTTCCGCCTCGATCGGCACGAAGATCGTGTCGCCGGCCATGACCTGGAACAGCTCCGAAAATGACGAGGCATGGCCGATCCGGTCCGCGCGGATCTTGTAGAACCCGCCGTCCGGCGCGGTGACGATGAAGGCCCCACGCTCGTTGGTCAGCACCTGGCCGCGCGGCCGGTCCTGCTCGTCGAGAAGCCACACCATGGCCCCGTCGATCGGCGTGCGCTCCATCCGGTCCACCAGACGTCCCGTGACCACCTGTGCGCGCCCGGCGTCCGGCACGACGAGGGACGTGAGGGTCGCCGCAGCGACGCCTGCAATGAGCAGATGGACCGGATACCGTCGATTCATTGCGCGCCTGCTGAGGAATCGCCCCGCCCGCGGGAACGTCGGAGATCGTGCATTAGTACGGCGGAAACGCCGCAGGGGTCCAGCCCCGTCGCAGCGCGGGCGCGGTTGAGGCCGCTCGGGCGCCCGGTGTAACTTAGCGGTCTTGCTGGCCGTCTTCCCGCGGGCTCCGGCCCCCACGAATCGAGTGCCGTGATGAACCGTCCCAGCCGTGCGCCCCTGGTCGTCGCGGGATTGCTGCTCGCGACGCTTCCCGAGCTCGCCCGAGCACAGGACCGGGGATATCAGCCCGGGGACTACTACGACCTCGTGGAGGTGGGGCAGGTGGCGATGTCTCCGAACGGCCGCCACGTGGCGTTCACGGTGACGACCGTCGTCGAAGGCGAGAACGCCCGGCACCGGGAGATCTGGCTGCAGCCGCTCAGCGACGGTCGCGCGGATGGAGAGCCGTTCCGCTTCACCAGTCCGACCGTCGACGCCTCCGGTCCGGTGTGGTCGCCCGACGGACGCCTGTTGGCGTTCAGCTCCCGGCGGGGGGACGACCGGAACAGCGTGTGGTTCCTGCGGGTGGACGGGGCCGGCGGCGAAGCCTTCCACATCGACGGAATCGAGGGGACGCCGACCTGGTCTCCCGACGGGGAGTGGGTGGCGTTCACCCGAGCGCCGGCGGACGACGGAGAGGCGGCCGAGCGCGAGGGATGGATCGCGCCCGACGCTCTGACCAGCACGCTCGAGGCCGAGCGCTTCGACGGTCGCGTAATCACGTCGATGCGCTACAAGCGCGACGGCACGCTGACCCTTCGCCCGCACTTCACCACGGTCGACAAGCGGCAGCTATTCGTGGTCCCGGCCGCGGGGGGCACGCCCGCGCAGCTTACCGACCTTCCCTTCGACGTCGGCTCCGTGGCCTGGTCGGCGGACGGCCGCCGGGTCTTCTTCACTGGAGACGAGCGGCAGGACGACGAGCTCAGCGACGAGCTCACCGCCGACATCTGGACCGTGGCCGTGGACGGCGGACCCGTGCGCCGGCTCACGACCAACCCCGGGAGCGAGAGCGCGCCGGCCATCTCACCCGATGGCGAGCGGATGGCGTATCGATTCAGCCCCGAGCGAGGCGCTGAGACCGATCTGCTGGTGGTGGAGATCGGACCGGATGGCACGCCCCGTAACGCCCCAATCAACCTCACGGACGACTGGGACCTGCAACCGGGTACGCCGGAATGGTCGCCGGACGGCACGATCCTCCGGTTCTCCTCCGGGATCCGCGGCAACAGCCATCTGTTCTCGGTGGCCGCGGACGGAGCGGGCGGTGTACGTCAGGTCACCGACGGGGAGCGACGGCTCTCCGATTTCTCGTTCACCGGGGACGGGGTGGTGATGGCGTTCACGAGCACGGATCCCGTGAGCCCCACCGAGCTGTTCGTCGGGAGCGTGGACGGCTCTACCGAGGAGCGTGCCACCGGATTCAACGACGAGTGGCTCCGCCGGGTGACCCTCGTCGCACCGGAGGAGCTCACCTGGACGGTGGACGACGGGACCCTGATCCAGGGATGGGTCGTCAAGCCGGTTGGCTACCAGGAGGGCGTCAAGTACCCGATGGTGCTAAAGATCCACGGCGGTCCCCACAGCGCCTACGGGAACACGTTCTTCCCGACGTTCCACGTGCTCTCGGCGTCCGGGTTCTTCGTCCTCTACCCCAATCCACGAGGGTCGTCCGGATACGGGCACGCGTTCCAGTACGCGACCCGCGGGCAGTGGGGTATCGTGGACCGCGAGGACTATCTGAAGGGCGTGGACGCCGCGCTGGCCAAGTATCCCGACATCGATCCGGCCAGGCTGGGCGTGAGCGGCGGCAGCTACGGCGGATTCATGACCAACTGGCTGACCGCCACGACGGACCGGTTCCGGGCGGCCGTCACGTCGCGATCCATCACCAACTGGGAGAGTTGGTGGGGGACCTCGGACGCGCAGGGTCTCACGGAGTACGAGTTCTACGGCCCGCCCTGGGAGCAGCGCGACCTTTACCGTCGGCTCTCGCCGATCTCCTACGTGGAGAACGTCACCGCCCCGACACTGATCATCCATTCCGAGAACGACTACCGGACCCCGATCGGGGACGGCGAGCAGTGGTTCATGTCGCTCAAGAAG
>JAHEKN010000266.1 GCA_024638305.1 Gemmatimonadota bacterium
GCGTCGTTGATGGGATCCCCGGAATCGTCCCCGACATCGGTGGCGCAGGGATAGAACCGGAGCTGGGCCAGTCTCAGCCCCGAGTTCGTGTAGTCCCAGAAGTACCCCTGGAGGGCGGCGTCGAAGAGGCCGATCCGC
Source organism: Gemmatimonadota bacterium (assembly GCA_024638305.1). Lineage (GTDB taxonomy): Bacteria > Gemmatimonadota > Gemmatimonadetes > Longimicrobiales > Gaopeijiaceae > JAHEKN01. Next base: position 139 of record JAHEKN010000266.1, read on the forward strand.
TTGAGATCGACCACGCCGTCTCCGTCCAGGTCGACGTCCCAGAGGAACAGGAGCTCCTTGGAGACGTTCTCGAACTTCTTCTTCCCACCGCCCAGGCCGACCTCGAGCTGGCCGGTGTTGCAGACCAGGTCGCCGAGCAACGTAGTCGCGCACAACGCGATCTTGGCGCTCCCCTTACCCAGGCCGCGCGCGAACACCGAGTAGGTGGTCACTCCGTCGCCGTCGGCGTCCGGATTCGGAAGGCTGAACGAGGCCGTGCCGTCGAGACCGTTCGCGTCCACGACGCCGAAGTCGCCTTCGATCAGGTTGATCTTGGCGTTCCCCCAAAGGGGTAGCCACATGTTGTGTGTGCCGTTTCCGTTGCCGACCGACTGACCGCGGTCTTGGACCCCGTGGATGTTGAGGTTGAAGTGCCAGCCGGTGGGGGCGCCATTGCCGTTTCCGTTGGCGCCGAACGCGGCCGCGAGCTGTACGTCGGCGACGCCCGGCGCGGTAACGTCCTCGGCGCAGCCATTCAGACCGACGACCAGCGCGAGGGTGAGGGTACTGCGAATACAGCGGTGCAATTGCTCCATCGGGTGACGACTCCCTCATGAGACAAGACTCCCGAGACGCGTGTCCCGGGCCGCGCCCGGTCGCAGCAAAATCCCTTCCATTCGCGCTGATCCAACATCGCAGGTCCGCAGCATTCCTCTGTCCCAGTGGGGCGTTCCGTGGAGCCGGCGCCAAGGCGATCGTCGCCCGGGGTTGATCGCGCCAGGCACGCCACGTATTGGTCCACGATGAATCACCCATCGCCAGCGGCGTTCCGGCGCGCGCTCGTCCTCGTCGCGGCGCTCGCAGCCTGCACCCCGGCCGAGCCTCCCGCTGCCACGCTCCTGATCACCGGCGCCCGGATCGCCGACGGCAGCGGGGCGCCCGCGTTCGAGGGCGCCGTTCGCGTCACCGGAGACCGGATCGCAGCGGTCGGCGACCTGACGGCGCTACCGGGCGAACGGGTTGTCGATGCCACCGGTCTCCTGCTCGCTCCGGGGTTCATCGACACGCACAGCCATCACGACCGCGGGTTGCTCGAGACCCGCGACGCGTTCGGAGCCGTCAGTCAGGGCATCACGACCATCGTGGTCGGGCAGGACGGGGGCTCGCAGTTGCCGGTGACCGAGCTCTGGACCGGTCTGGAAGCGACTCCGGTGTCGGTCAACGTGGCGTCCTATGCCGGACACAACGCGCTCCGCCGGGAGGTGATGGGCGACGACTTCCGCCGGCCGGCCACGCCCGCCGAAGTCGACCGCATGGCGGCGCTGCTCGCGACGGAGATGGACGCCGGCGCCCTCGGGCTGTCGACGGGCCTCGAGTACGATCCCGGCCTCTATTCCGAGCGCGACGAGGTGATCGCACTGGCACGCGTGGCCGCTGCCCATGGTGGCCGCTACATCAGCCACATGCGGAGCGAGGACCGCTATTTCTGGGACGCGCTCGACGAGCTGATCGAAGTCGGCCGGGCGACCGGGATGCCGGTGCAGGTATCGCACATGAAGCTCGCCATGAAGGGCCTGTGGGGAGAGGCCAGCAGGGCCATCGAGGTGATGGAAGCCGCCCGAGCCGAGGGAGTCGACGTGACGGCCGACGTCTATCCCTACACGTACTGGCAGTCCACCATGACGGTGATCTTCCCGGACCGCGACTTCGAGGACCGTTCGGCTTTCGAGTTCGCGCTCGATCAGGTGGTGCCACCGGAAGGGCTTCGTCTCACGCGGTACGAGCCCGAGCCGGAGTACGTGGGCCGCACGCTGGCCGAGATCGCGGCCGAGAGGGGCGAGGATCCGGTCGACACCTACATGATGCTGGTCCGCGAGTCCCAGGCCCTCGCCGCCGCGACAGGGTCGGGGACCGAGAGCGTGCTGGGGACCAGCATGGACCCGGCCGACGTGCGCGCCCTCCTGGGCTGGCCGCACACCAACGTGTCCTCGGACGGATCGCTGCGTGGTGGACACCCCCGCGGCTACGGCGCTTTTCCCCGCTTCCTCGGGAGGATCGTACGGGAAGACGGGCTTCTCTCCCTGGAAGAGGCGGTGCGCAGGATGACGTCTCTCGCGGCCGACCACATGGGGATCGAGGACCGTGGCCGAATCGAGCCCGGCGCCTTCGCCGATATCGTGCTGTTCGACCCCGAGGGCGTGATCGACCGGGCGACGCCGGAGGACCCGCAGCGGGCGGCCGAGGGGATCGCGCGCGTCTGGGTGAACGGATTGGAGGTATACGCCGGGGGCTCGACGACCGACGCCCGGCCGGGCCGAGTCCTGCGGCGGACCCCCAGGTGAACCGTGCGGTGGGCCGGTCGGTCAGCCGGTCCCCGAACCAGACCTGCACCGTCGCGTCCGCGGCGGGTGGGCGCGGACCGTCGTCTCTGAACCCTGGGGCCGCCACGTGAGTCCGGTGTTGACCATCCTGCTCTGGTCGTCGGTGGCGGCCGTCTCCGCCTCGGCCGGGGCGCTGTTCCTGGTTGGCCGCGAGCTCCCGCCGCGCGCCTGGCTCGGCTGGGCGAACGCGGTTGCGGCCGGCCTGATGCTCGGGGCGGCGTATGCGATCACGGTCGACGGGTTCGCCACGGGTCCAGTGGTGGCCGCCATCGCTGCGGGTCTGGGTGCGCTCTTCGTGGCGGGCACACACCAGTTCGCCGGCACGGAGGAGCTCGATCTCAACCGCCTGGCGGAGCAGCCGCCCGAGTACGGCTACAAGGTGCTGCTCATCCAAGGGGTGCACTCGGCCTGGGAGGGGGTCGCGATCGGCGCGGCGGCGGTGTTGGACCTTCGCTTCGGTGTGTTCATGGCCATGGTGTTCCTGGTCCACAACGTGGCGGAGGCCATGATCCTCTGCTCCGTTCTACGCGGCCGGAGCGTTCCGCTGTTCCAGGCCGCCATCCTGGCGGTACTGAGCAACATGGGACAGGTGCTGCTGGCCGTGGCTACCCTGGCCGTGGTGACGGCCGCTCCCGCCGCGGTCCCCTGGGCCGTCGGATTCTCGGTCGGCGCCCTGGTGCAGCTCGTCCTGGTCGAGCTGCTCCCCGAGGCCTACCGGGAAGCCGGCACGGGGTCCATCGCTTTGGTCACCAGCCTCGCGGTCGGCGTGATCGCGCTGCTGCAGGGGATCGCCTTCTGATGGAGTTCCTGCGGGCGCTCTCCGTGGACCATCCGGCCCTGCTCGTCCTGATCCTCGCCAGCGTGACCGCCCTGGCCACGGGCCTCGGGGCGCTCCCGTTCGTCTTCATCAAGTCCGTCTCGCCGCGGGTCACCGCCAACTCGAACGCGGTGGCGGCCGGCCTCATGCTGGGCGCCACGTTCGGCCTCATGGTCGAGGGCACCGCCTTCGGTCCGGTCCAGACTCTCGTCGGAGCGCAGCTCGGCGTGCTGTTCGTGCTCGTTACAGCGCGGCTGCTGAGTCACGACGTGGAGATCGCAGACGTTCAGGGGGCAGGGGCCCGCAAGA
>JAHEKN010000096.1 GCA_024638305.1 Gemmatimonadota bacterium
AGAACCCGCCGCCGTGGCTCAGCACCACGCTCGGCCCGTAACCCTCGAACGGGCCGGCGAGCAGAACGGTGCCGGCCCGTACGGCCTCGACCGGCGTGCCGGGCGCCGCACGGATTCCGATTCCGTTCCAGCGGATCGTGGTGCCGTTGGGCTGCCGTTGACGTCCGAAGGGATAGATGACCTCCCCGGCCACGGGCCATTCCAGGAGTCCGACGTCAGCCGACGAGAGGGTCGTCGGGGCGTCCTCCACGGGGGCTCCCGCCACCCGGTCCCGCTGGACCGCGCTCACGCGCGCCTCCTCGAGGTCGGCGATCAGTCCGCCCAGCCGGCTCTCCTGCTCCTCGAGAATGCCGAGCCGATCCTCGGCTTCGGATTGCCGTGATCGGAAGGCGGCGAGGGCGTTCTGCCTCCGTGTTTCCACGCGCTGTAGCTCGCGGAGCTCGGCCAGTTTGGTCTCCCTGAGCCGGGTGAGCTCACCCACCTGCTCACCGAGCTCGGCGTTCTGATCGACCAGCGCGACCTCCAGCCGCTTGACGCCGTCGACCAGCGTGCGGTCGATCGACGCGATCATGTGGAGGTAGCGGTAGCGATTGAGCAGATCGGCGAACGACTCGGCTCCCAGGAGGACGCGAGCGGTGCTGAGTGGCCCCCGCTTGTAAATGGTCCGCAGGCGACCGTTCAGCGAGCGTCGACCGGTCGCGAGCCGCTCGCGAGTGCGCGCGAGCTCGGCTGTCGTGGCCGTTACCTGCGTGGAGATGGCCTCCACCTGGAAGTCGACCTCGGCCACGACGGACCGCGAGGCGCTGAGCTGGCGCTCGATGTTCCGGAGCTCGGACGCCGCGTCCTGCACCTGATCTCTCAGCCCGGCGAGCTGCTCCTGGAGCAAGCGGCGCTCGTTCTGGATCTCCTCCAGTCGCTGTTGGCTCTCGCGGATCTCCCGCTGGACGTCCTGCTGCTGGCCCGCGAGCACCGCGGGCCCGACGAGAGCACAACCGACGACCGAGCATCCGAACAGGATCTGCAACGGGCCGGACATGGTCCTATACCTCCCGCAGGTAGCGCCGCACCGCCCAGGCGCTTGCAACGATGCCGAAGAGAGCGCCGGACAACACGCCCGCCACGATCCACGACGCCGGAAGGAACTCGATGTCGAACAGGAACGCGGTAACGAGCTCGTGGGAGAGGAACGTCAGTGCCAAGGCCAACACGGCGCCGGCCAGCCCCGTCACGGCCCCCTCCAGCAGGAAGGGTCGCCGTATGAGTCCGTTGCGGGCTCCCACCAGCCGCATGATGGAGATCTCGTCCCGGCGGGCGAAGACCGCGATCCGGATGGCCGTCGCGATGATGAGCGCGGCCACCAGCCCGAACGCCACGCCGAGGAACGCCGTGGTGAAGCCACCGATGCGCCTCAAGAGGAAGAGGCGCTCGACCCAGTCGCGCCCGAAGCGCACGTCCTCCACGAACGGGTACAGCTGGGCCTGATGGGCTACGTCCTCGAGGACGTCCTGCGTCCGCGATCCCGGCCGCAGTCGGATCTCGAGCGACGCCGGCAGGGGGTTCTCGTCCAATCCGGAGAACACGTCGCCGAACTCCGGGAGGTCCACGCGCGCGGCCGCGAGCGCCTGTTCCTTGGTCACGAGGCGCACCTCCTCGACCTCCGGAATGTCCGAGAGCTCCTGCTGCCCCAGGACCACCTCGGTCGTCCGGGCGTCGTCTCGGAGGTAGGCCACGATCTCGACCCGCGCTTCGACCGAAGCGAGCGCGACGCGCAGGTTGTACGCCGCAACACCGAACAGGCCCACGACGAACAGCGCCATGGCGACCATGGTGGCCGAGAGTCCCACGAGCACCGGAGCCCGTCTGAGCGCGGCCACGGCCTCCCGCAGGGAGTACCGCATCACGGGGCGCCCACTCCGGTGACGCCGGTGCGAATCTGGCGGGACAGGGGAGACGCGTCCGTGGGTGGGACCCCGGGCTCCGCCGTCTCCGAATCGTAGACCAGTCGGCCGTGGGCCAGCTCCAGCAGTCGGATCTCCGGGTGGCGGCGGATCAGGTCCAGGTCGTGTGTGGCCATCAGGACGGCCATCCCCATCGCGTTGATCTGGCGGACGAGGTCGAAGACGCCACGCGTGGCCCGGTCGTCCAGATTGCCCGTGGCCTCGTCGGCGAGGAGCACCAGCGGATCGTTGGCGAGGGCACGTGCAATCGCCACGCGCTGACGTTCCCCGCCTGACAGCTCCTCCACCGCCGCGCCGTACTTTGCCGAGAGTCCCACCTGTCCGAGCAGTCGCTGCACCTTGGGTGTGATGGCCGATCTGGGCGTCCCCGTCACCTCCAGCGCGAAGGCCACGTTCTCGGCGGCCGTCCGCCCCGGCAGCAGCCGGAAGTCCTGGAAGACGTAGCCCACCCGGCGGCGGATCTTCCAGACCTCGCGATCGGAGGTGCGTACCGACGAGAAGCCGCTCACCCGGACCTCGCCGTCCGTGGGCCGCTCGGACATGTGGATGAGCCGGAGCGTCGTCGTCTTCCCCGACCCCGAGTGTCCGGTGAGAAAGGCGAACTCACCCTTCCGGATGTGGAAGGACACGTCGTCGAGGGCTTTGCCCCGCGGCGGGTACTCCTTGGTGACGTGGTGGAACTTGATCACGGAGTCACCCTAGTCGGGCTGGGGTCGTCGATCGGTCGACGGCTCGGCTCCGTCGCTTCGCCGCGCCGCACACTATTTTCGCCCCTGCGCGGCGTCAAAGCGATGGCGGGCGAGGGTCGCCGCCAACCGGATCGCCTCCGCCATGGAGGAAGGATCGGCCACACCGGAGCCGGCGATGTCGAACGCCGTGCCATGATCGGGCGAGGTTCGCACGAACGGGAGTCCGAGAGTGACGTTCACGCCTCCTCCGAACGCGGCGGTCTTGAAGGCCGCCATGCCCACATCGTGGTATGGAGCCACGACGGCGTCGTAGGCGCCACCGAGCGCGCGTAGAAACACCGTATCGGCGGGTAAGGGCCCCTCGACCTGGAGCCCCCGACCGCACAGGGCCTCGAGCGCCGGACCGTACACTCGCTCCTCCTCGTCTCCGAACAGCCCGCCATCCGACGCGTGCGGGTTGACCGCGCAGAGCGCGATCCGCGGGCCCTCGATCCCCCAGGCCGTCCGTAGCTCCCGGTCCAACAGCAGGGTCTGGGCCACCAGCAACTCGGGGGTCAGTCGTGTCGCCACCTGACGGAGGGGAATGTGCGTGGTGGCCAACAGGACGCGGAGGGGCCCGCCCCGGGGGGTGGATTCGGCGCACATGAGCATGCCGACCGACTCACTGGACCCGAGCTTCTGGAGCATCTCGGTCTGCCCGGGCACCCGCCATCCCGCTGCATGGAGGGAGGGCTTGTGCACGGGGCCCGTGACGATGGCCTGCGCATCCCCGGCGAGGCACATCTGGGCGGCGCGCTCGACCGCCAATGCGCTCACGCGACCGGCGCTCGCCTCCGAGCCGTCGAAGCGTCCCACGGCAACGTGGGTCACGTCCGCTCCGGCGAGCTGGGCAACGCGCGAGCCTTCGGGTCCCACGACGACGAAGCGGAGGTCGGCGTCCTCGGACCGTGCCCGCGAAATGGCGTCGGGGACGATCTCGGGGCCGATACCCCTGGGATCTCCTTCAGTGACCGCGAGCAGAGGCCCCGGGGACGTCCCCCCGCCGCGGTTGCGCTCCCCGCCTCGGTCGGAGTCGATCGAGGGTGGGCGGTCCACTACCGTATGTCGACGTACGCGGCGTCCCGCACCCGCCGCACGACCTCGGCGAGCATCTTCTCTTGCCCGAGACGGTCGCGGATCAGGTCCACGAGATCCTCGAACGTGAAGTCCCCCTCGCCCCGGACGTCGATCACCTCGAGCACGGCGATGTTTGTCCGAGCGCCCTCCCCGAAGCGGATCGGACCGAGGACCTGGCCCGGGGTGGCGGTGCCGAGCGCCGCCGCGTACCCCGTGGGGAGGCGCGCGAGATCGTTGGTGGGCACGGCAAGGGAGTCGGGGAGTTCCTCGCTGCCGAACTGTTCGTGCAGCGTCGAAGCGGATTCTCCAGCCTCGATCCTCGCCTTGAATTCCCCGGCCCGCTCCATCGCCCGCTCGAGGTCCGCCGGCCCCACCTGGAAGCCGATCAGGATGTGCCGCGCCTTTCGCTCCGGCCCGCGGATGCGATCGACCTTGATGATGTGGTAGCCGAACTGCGTGCGCACCGGCGCGCTGACCTCGCCGCTCCGGAGCGCGAACGCCGCGTCCTCGAACTGGCGGACGAACCCCGACGGTCGGCGGAACCAGCCGAGGTCGCCGTCGAGCTGGCGCGACCCATCGTCGTCGGAGAATCGGCGGGCCAGGGACTCGAACTCGACGCCGGCCCGAATCGAGTCCACGAGCGCACGGGCCTCGGCCAGAGCGGCCGTATCGGCCGAGTCGCTCGGCGTGGGCTGGATCACCACCTGTCGGAAGGTTACGGTCGCGGGCCGGCGCCCGAACTGGCCGCCGTTCTCGTCGAAGAACTGGCGGACCTCCTCGGCCGTAACGGGGATCGGCTTCATTCCGCGCTGCTGCTTGGCCAGGTACTGCTGCTGGAGCTGCTGGCGGCGGGCGTCGGCCCGGAGCATCTCGCGGAACTGTGCCATCGTCCACCCCTGGGTGCGCAGGGCGTTCAGGAGCGCGGCCTCCCCGCCGAGCTGCTGGGTCCGGTTGGCCAGGTCCCGATCGACGATGTCGTCGATGCGGGCATCATCGATCACGATCGTGGTGTCCTTGATGGCCGCCTGCACGATGAGCTGGCTGCTGATGAGGTTCTCGAGGATCTCCTCCTGGACCTCCCGCAAGCGCACCGGATCGCTCTCGAGGTTCGGGTCCACGGCCAGATACCCGAACAATTGCTCCTGCACCTGGCTCAGAAGGATGATCGAATCCCCCGCGACGGCGAGGATCCGGTCGACGAGCTCCTCCGTGATATCCGGGTCGGCCTGGGCCAGAGCCGGGGACGGGCGACCGGTCGCAGCGGCCGCGACCAAGAGGAGCGTGATGAGGAGCGATCTGAACGTGAACGTCATGCGTACGACCCGGAGGTTACGAGTTGCACGAATATACCGAAAAGCGGGGGAGCGGGTCCCTCCCGAAGACTCCTCTGGGCGCCGGGTCGGTCACTCCGGGCCGAGCGTGTCGGCGGCGCCGGGCCCGGACTGGGAAGGCTCTCCAGGGGACCCGGAGCCGGGCCCTCCACCCGCGGGCGCCCGCGGTGGCACCACCGCCCTCCGCTCTTCCTGGATCCGCTGGAGAGCGAGCTCGACCCCTTCGTTCACGAGCCGGCCCTCGTAGCGGTCGCGCAGCACGTAGCCGATCGGACCGAGCGGGATGACGTCGCGATCCCCGGCGAGCATCTCGGCGAGCATGTCCGCGATCGGCGTCGTCGGTCCGGGGCCGCCCAGCCCGAGCTCGGCAACCGCCTCCCCGAACTGCGCCCGCACGTTCGCCTCCAACGAGTCGAAGGTCGCCTGGGGAAGGGCCATCCCCTCCTCCTCCGCGCGGGTCACCAGAAGCTCGCCCCGCGTGAGCCCCTGGAGCATCCCCTCGAGCTCGCTTTCGGGGGCCCCGACGATCTCGCTCCTCACCGCCGGGGTGCGGGCACGCACATAGGAGAGGAATTCCCCGGCCGTGTAGGCCCCCCCGCTGTAGGCCACGAGGGGGGCCTCCCGTGCCCGGCGCGTCAGCCGCTGGGCCGGGTCGCGCGCGAGTGCCCGCACGCGTGTGTAGGCATCCTCCTGAACAACCGGCGCGGCCGACCCCTCGAGGCTCGCCACCCAGGTGGACTCCGCCGCCTGCACGCGCTGATTCTTGACCGCGTTGCGGAACGCCTCCTTGACGTCGTCGAACGCGGGCCCTTCGCGCCGATCCACTCGGATCAGGTGGATGCCGAACTGGGTCTCGACGGGATCGCTCACCTCGCCCGGCGAAAGCGCGAACGCGGCCTCCGAGAAGGGCGCCACCATGCGCTCCGGGGGAAAAGGCTCACCCAGATCCCCACCCACGCGCGCCGTCCCGGGATCCTTCGAGTATTCGCGAGCGAGGGCGGCGAAGTCGGCGCCGGCCCGGATCCGGTCCCGAAGCTGCGCCGCCACGGCGATCGCGCTGTCACGCGACGCGCCACGCGTCATGTCGAAATGCAGCAGGATGTGGCGCGCCTTCACCCGGGCTCCCGGCCGATCGCGCTCGAACAGGAAACGAAGCTCTTCGTCGGCGAGGATCGTGTCCACGTTGATGACGGATCGGCGGAGGCTCCGGATCATCTCCTGCTCCACCCGGGGCCTCACCACCGCGGAGAGGTCCAGCGCGGCGAGCGTGTTGTCTTCCCGGGCCGCTGCGTCGAGGAGCGTGTAATCCACCCAGAGGTCCGCCAGGGCCCTCACCACCCCCTCGTCGGCGGGGAGCTCGGGGAGGTCGGCCAGGAGATCGACCACCTGGTCGACCGTCAGGACCTGCCCGGACGCGACGGCGACCGCGTCCTCGCGCACGCCCTCGCAGCCCGTAAGTGAAATGGCCACCACGAGCGCGGCCACCGCGGCCACCGCGGCCACCGCGGCCACCGCGGCCAAGCTCGCCGACGACCGCGATCGCCGGCGCTCGAAGCGCCGGGTGACAGACCGTCGCCCCGTCCCACGTTCAAGGTTCATTCCGTTCCCGCCTTGGCCAGCGCGGCCAACGCGTCGATCAGGGTGCGGGTGAGCGCCTCCGCACCGTCGTGGTGGAGGCTGAGGGAGAGCGGGTCGGCCCGACGCACCTCCACTCCGATCTGGCGATCCGCGAATGGCGCCTCCAACTGCGCCAACCTGGGATGCACCCCCGGCCGAAACGTGATGCGACCTTCGCGACCCCGCACGAAGATGCGTTCAACCCCCAAAGATCTCCCCAGGATCCGCATGGCGGTCTGATCGAGCAGGGCCTGGGCGGAGTCCGGCAGCGGACCATAGCGGTCCCTCAGCTCCTCGCGGATGGCGTCCACCGCGTCGAGTCCGGTGGCACGCGACAACATGCGATAGAAGTGGAGCTTCTGCCTCGACTCCGTCACGAAGTCGTCTCCGAGATACGCCGGCACGTCCATCGAGACTTCGGCGTCGGGGTGGTCGGTCGTCTTTCTGCCCGCACTCAGCGAGTCGATCGTTTCCTGGAGCAGGCGCAGGTAGGTGTCGAGGCCCACCTGGTGAGCGAACCCGGACTGATCCGATCCCAGGAGGTTGCCCGCGCCCCGGTGCTCGAGGTCCTTGAGGGCTACGGCGTAGCCGCTGCCGAGCTCGGTGTAGTGCTCCAGGACGCGCAGCCGCCGATCTGCGACCTCGCTCAGGTTTTCCGGCACCACCAGGTAGCAGTAGGCGCGCCGATCGGAGCGGCCCACTCGTCCCCGGATCTGGTAGAGCTGGGATAGGCCGAAACGATCGGCGCCGTCAACGATGAGCGTGTTGGCGTTGGGGACGTCGAGCCCGTTCTCGATGATCGAGGAGCACACCAGCACGTCGAGCTCGGCGTCGACGAAGCGCCGCATGACTCCGTCCAGCTCGCGCGCCTTCATCTGGCCGTGTGCCACCGCCACCGAAGCCGCGGGCGCCAGAGCCTGCACCCGCTCGGCGGCCGTGTGGATCGTGTCCAGTCGGTTGTGGAGCAGGTAGACCTGCCCGCCTCGGTCGAGCTCCCGCGCCAGCGCATCCTCGAGAATCTTGTCGCTCCAGGGGAGGACATGCGTGATGATCGGCATGCGGTCCTGGGGCGGAGTCTGAATCACTGTCAGGTCGCGGAGGCCCGCCAGGGACTGATGCAGGGTCCGGGGGATGGGTGTGGCGGTGAGCGTCAATACGTCCACCGAGCTCTTGAGCTCCTTGAGACGTTCCTTGTGGCGGACCCCGAACCGCTGCTCTTCGTCCACCACCAGGAGCCCGAGCGAACGGAAGCGGACATCGGAGGAGAGCAGGCGATGCGTGCCGATGACGATGTCCACCCCGCCGCCGGCGACGCGCTCGATGATCTCCGCCTGCTCCGCCGGCGTACGGAATCGACTGAGCGACACGACGTTGACCGGATAGTCGGCCAACCGCTCCTCGAAGGTGTGGCGGTGCTGCTCGACCAGGATGGTGGTGGGCGCCAGCACCGCGACCTGCATGCCGTCCTGTACGGCCTTGAACGCGGCCCGGATGGCGATCTCGGTCTTGCCATAACCGACGTCCCCGCAGATCAAGCGGTCCATGGGCCGATCCGACTCCATGTCGGCCTTGACGTCGGCCGTGGCCTGGCGCTGGTCCGGCGTGTCCTCGTAGAGAAAGGCAGACTCCATTTCCTTTTGCCAGTGGTCGTCCGCGGGGTAGCGATGACCCCTGGCGCGTTCCCGCGCCGCGTAGAGCTGAAGAAGCTCCCGGGCCATCTTCTCGATGGCCGCGCGCGTGCGCCGGCGGAGGCTCTTCCAGCGCTTGCCCCCGATGCGGTGGACCTGTGGAGGCGAGGCCTCCTCGGTTTCGCCGATCCACCGCTCCAGGAGGTCGAGGCGATACACCGGGACGCGCAGCACCTCGCCGCCGGCATACTCGACTGCCAGCACCTCGAAGTCCTGTCCGGCAACCGTCACCCTGTCGAGCCCGCGGAATCGGCCGATGCCGTGATCCATGTGAACCACGTAGTCGCCGGGCTGGAGTTGCGAGAGGCTCTCGAGGGCCACCGCGCCGCGAAACCGCCGTCCCCTGCGCAGGCGGCGGGCCCGCCGGAACACCTCGTGATCCGTGAGGACCCGAAGCCCTCCCTCCGGGCGGGGGAGGTCGAACCCGTGGGCCAGGGAGCCCACCGCCAGCTCGGCTCCCCTCGGCCGGGACCCGCGCTCGTTCAGGATCTCGTCCAGGCGCTCGAGCTGCCCGCGATTGTCGCAAAGGATGAGGGTTCGCCAACCTTGGGCGAATCCGTCGTCGAGCATGCGGGCCAGCCGCTTCATGTCCCGGTCCACGGGCGGCGGGGGCATCGTGCCCAGGCTCGGCCCGGTCGACTCGTCGCGGGCGAGGTCCACGGCGAAGTGCTCCCGGACCCGGTTGGCAAACCCGCCCGCATCGAGCATCAGCTCGTCGGGGGCGGGGACTTCGCGGCCGAGCGCCCGGTACTCCTGACCCACGCGCTCGATGTGGCTCCACGTGCGCTGAGCCTCCTCAATCCAGTCCGGGACGCCGACTCGGATCAGCCAACTCGGGTGGGGGAGCAGGTCCAGCAGAGACCGGCGGACGGCGTCGCCGCTCCCCTCGTGCTCGAAGTGCACCGGCAGGAGGCGCACCCGTTCCACCGCGGTCGTGGATCGCTGATCCAGCACGTCGAAAAACCGCATCGACGAGATCTGGTCGCCCCAGAACTCGACGCGGACGGGCTCCGGCGCCCCGAAGGCGAACACGTCCAGCAAGCCGCCCCGCACGGCGAACTGGCCCACCTCCTCCACGATGGGCACCCGATCGAAGCCGAGCTGCTCCAGGCGCTCGATCAGGTTCGTGAACCGGTGTTCCTCCCCGACCGACAGCTCGATCCGCATTCGCGTCAGGTCGGTCGGGATGGCCTCCTTCTCCTGCAGGCCTCGCAGGGTCGTCACGAGGAGACGACACCGGCCGGCCATGAGTCCCTCGACCGCCTCGACCCGGGGTCCACTCACCTCCACCAGCGCTTCCTCGCGCTCGTAGGGGAGGGCTTCCCGCTGCGGATAGAGCCCGGCCGTGTTCTCGCCGAGCAGCGTTGCGAGATCCGAGTGGAGCTCCTGTGCGAGCCCGGGATTGGCGGCCACGGCCACGAAGGTCGGATGGGGGAGCCGCTCGTGCAGCGCCGCGATCACGGCGGCCCCGGCCGAGCCGCTCACGCCCCCGACCGCGGCCTCCATCCCCGCCCGCGGCGCTTCGCTCGCCAGGGCACGGAAGGCCGGAGTCAGTCCTACGGCTTCGAGAATGCGTGTGTGGGTCTCGCTCACGCCGGCCGTGGGGCGGCACCCGTGATCGGCTCTTCCTCGGTCTGCCCGGAGGCGGCGATCCAGCTCTCGGCCAAGAGAATCGCGATCAGGGCGATCAGCAGGGGGCGCCAGATCTCGGGTCCGGTCCGGGCCCGGAATACTTCATCGCTCCAGTCACCCGCCGACACCAGCTCGGCATTCAGGTCCGAGCGAGCCTCGAGCGCGTCCCGCTCCACTCTAGACATGTCCGATTCGGCAGCCGGAGCGTTCACCGCGACTGTGCCGAAGGGCTCGGCCTCCGTTAGCAGGCGGTAGAGCCCCGCTCGCGCGACGCGGAACTGCCGGTCCTCGGCGAGCGGCACGAGGGTGCCGTCCGGGTCGGCCACCGCCGTCACGGAATCCGGCACCGTCCAGGTGTCGCCCACGTCCAGAGTGAACGTGGAGGCCAGGGCGCTGGCCCAGTGCGTCACCATCCACTCGAGAACCGGCACCATGGACGAGCTGACGGGCAGGTTGGTCCACCCGGGATCCAGGGGGGAAGCATGGAGCAGATAGCGCGCCCGCTCGGTGCGGCCCGATACCACCCAGGCCTCGCCGCCCTCGAGGGTGGCCTCCACGCCGGACGGGGTCGCTTCGGACCCTGCTGCTCCCGCGCCCGCCGCGGGCACCAACCGATAGTGGCGGCGCACGCGGATCTCATCGGAGACGTGTGGGAGGCTGCTCAGTTCCACCGGGCGCTCTCCCTCGTCCGCGGCGCGCTCGTATCGCCAGGGGACGCGCGCGCTCGCGAGCCGGCTGTTGAGCGCGGGCAGGACGTCCGGATCGGCAGGCGGGAACACGATCCACGCTCCCGCGTTCCCCGCCGCCCCCAGCCCGTCCCCGGAAATGCTGATCATCACGTCAGCCGCACCTGCTCCTGCCGCCCGGGCCGCCCGGCCCGACTCCTCCAACACCGAGAGCGCCTCCTCGAGGAAGGGAGGCACGGGGCCCGCCAGCCCGACGCGAGGGGCGTCCTGGACCGGCACGGAGAAGTAACGCCGGTCGTCTCCGCGCAGTGCGTCCGGGTCTCGCTCGACGTATCCGGCCAGTCGCCTCCCCTCCGCCAGCGGGATGGGGAACAGCACGGAAGAGCCGGGCGGGGCGGCGGTGGCCCCTCGCACTTCCTCGTCGAGCCACAGCCGCACGGAGACCGTATCGGTAGAGCCCTCGGGTCCCGCGAGCGTGGCGGCCACCTCCGTTCTCTGACCGGTCACCGGCGGCAGCCCGCCGCCGATCTGCAGATCGGAGACCGTCCCGTTGGGAGGTGCGTCCCACGGCGGCGACCAGATCAGCACCGGCGCTTCCAGCCCGGCCTCGATCCGGACGGAGTCGGGGAAGCCCGAGGCTTGAAGGTCGGTGATCACGTGCACCTCGCGAACCGGAAGGTCCGCCGAGGACACGAGCGCGAGCGCGCGCCCAACGGTCGTCATCACGTCGGCCCGCCCGTCCGACACTTCCGTGGCCTCGACGCGTGACCGCGCGGCATCGGGGCCTCCGGGAGAGGCCACGTCCCAGGGCTCGCCCGCGCGCAGCACCCAGACCCGGTCTTGATCCGTGGCGCGCGCGAGGCTCTGGAGCGCGGCTCGCTTCATCCGATCGAGCGCTCGCTCGTCGTCGAGAATCACGCCGGTGCTGAGCGAGTTGTCGAGAACGATCGCGAGGGCCGTCGGGGGGTGCGCGCTCCCGGAGCCGGTCAGGAACGGCCGAGCGCCGGCGAGCGCCAGCAGCAGGATCGCGGCCACTCGGAGCAGCATGAGGATGAGCTGTCGGAGCTTGATTCGACGCGAGTGGTCACGCTCGGTCCGCTTCAGGTACTGGAGCGCAGGGAACACGACCTCCTTCAGCCGCTGGCGGTGGAGCAGATGAAGGACCAACGGCACGGCGACCACGAGGGCCGTGAGCAGGAACGTCGGCGAGAGGAACCCCATGCTACGCCAGCCTACCCCACGGCGGCGGCGTGGAGCCCGGCGGGGCTGTCCGGATCAACCGATGCGCCCCCGCTTCTGGAAGAAGAGACGGAGGCCCTTGTGGAAGGGCTCGTCCGTCCACACGGTCGCATAGTCGACGCCGTGCGGCCGCAGGCCGTACAGCCACTCGTGCAGCGCCTCGTCCACGGCCGTCCGGTACGCCTCGCGCAGGTCCGCTGCGTTGACGCGCATCTCCTCACCCGTCTCCGGGTCCTTGAAGCTCGCCTCGCCGGCCGTGGGGAGCTCGCGCTCGCCCGGGTCCATTACGTGGAGCACCAGTACCAGGTGCCCGCGGTGCTGGAGGAACTGTAGCAGCCGCCGGGTCTCGTCGGGGTCGACCAGAAGGTCGGAGATCAGCACGACCAGGCCGGCCCGCGTCAGGCGGCGGGCGATCTGGCGGAGCGCGTCGGCGGCCGCGGTACCCCCTCCCCCCGAGAGCCCTTCCAGGGTGCGCAGCATCTGGTGCCACTGCCGGCGGCCGCCGCGGGCGCGCATGTGGTGCACCACCCGGTCGTGGAAGACCGAGAGCCCGAGCGCGTCTCCTTGGCGGACCAGGATCAGGCCGATGGCCGCGGCAAGCTGCTTGGCGTACCAGAGCTTGGAGACCAGCTCCGGGTGTGAGCTCCAACGCATCGACTCGCTGATGTCGAGGAGGAGGTAGGCCCGGAGGTTGGTCTCCTCTTCGAATTGCTTGACGTAGAAGCGGTCCGAGCGCGCGTACATGCGCCAGTCGAGATAGCGCAGGTCGTCGCCGGGCTGATACGCCCTGTGCTCCGCGAACTCCGCGGAGAACCCCCGATGTGGTGAGCGGTGGAGGCCCAGGAGGAAGCCCTCCACGATCTTTCGCGTGGTGAACTCCATCCCACCGGTCGCGGCGAGCTCGTAGGGGGAGAGCAGATCGGCTCGGCGGCCGTCGGCGGGGCTGGCCGGAGCGTGGGGTGACGGCTGATTCATGGGTCGCGGAAGCTACACGACGGGTCGGTTCGGAAGCAACGGCGACCGGGCCCGTCCGGCGACCACCCGTGCCGAAAGGGGGCGCCGGTCTAGTCGTCGTGTCCTCGTCAGACCCCACCGATCGTCCCCCGACGGGGACGGGCACACGCGAGCGAGCGGCGCCGCTGCCCCGAAAACCCTGGTTTGACGGGCGTCTTCCGACGATCGACGTTGGCATGGCCCCTGCCAATTCGTAGGGCGGAGTTCGAGGAGTAAACACATGTTTAACAGAATCTCCGGACACGACGGCTTCAGCGTCGAGCCGACCGGCAACAGCGGCCTGCCCCACCTGGGGTGGATGGTGGTGGCTGGACTCGGGTTGGTGGGGTGGGGTATGGCCCTGCCGGTCGCGGCGCAGCAGTACGACGATCCGGAGAGCGCACCCGTCGACTACGGGGGGATCGAGGCGACCCTCTGGTTCGACCGGGGCGACGATCCGGTGGTGGACCGCGGGGACCGGCTCCGCATCTACTACAGCGTCTCGGAGGACGCCTACACGGCCGTCTTCCACATCGACACGGACGGGCAGGTGCGGCTGGTCTTTCCTCGCGGACCCGACCAGTCCCACCGTCTGCGCGGCGGTAGGGACTACAGGCTCCTGTTCGACGGGTCGTCGTACTGGCGCGTGAACGACCACCCCGGCCGCGGCTATTTCTTCATCGTAGCCTCGGCGACTCCTCTGAGCTTCGCGGACGTTCGCTACTCGGTGTACGACCGCAACTGGGACTTGAGCACGATCGGAAGCGAGGTGTACCAGGATCCCTATCTGGCCATGGACGACTTCGTGGTCTCGCTGATTCCGGACTGGGAATATGGGGACTACGGGCTCGCGGTCGCCGAGTACAGCGTGGGGCGCCGCTACGACTATCCGCGCTTCATGTGCTACGACTGCCACGGATACCGGCCGTACACGGCCTGGAACCCATACTACGCCGCGTGCACCAGCTTCCGGGTGGTCATCTGGGACGACCCGTACTTCTATCCGTACTATTCCGGCCGCTTCTACGCCGGCGTCCGGTATCGCGGAGACCGCGTGGTCTACAACGGCAGGCGCTTTCGCGATCGCCCACGCTTCGAGTTCAAGGAGCGGGGCGACAGCGAGTCCTCCCAGCCGCTCGTGCTGCCTCGTACGAATCCGGGGGAAACCGCGCCCCGCCGGCGAACCACGGGCGGGGTGGTCACCGCGCCGAGCCGGGGTGGGTCCATCATCGACGTGCCTGACGAGCGCGGCGCGCGCGTGCAGCCCCGCCGCAGGTCCGGGGACGCCGGAGCGACCGACGTGACCGACGGAACCACGCGGCGGACCACACCGGTCCTACGCCCCAGTACGCCGGCGAACGCCGGGACCCGGCCGGTCCTGGAACGACGGCCCCGAGGGCCTAGAGGAGACGTCGATGTCCGCAGCCGGCCCTCGGACGCTGTCCGGCCACCCGCAGCTCGTGGGACGCAGGGAAGCGATCGGGGGAGCGATCGGGGAACCGTCACCCGCGGACGGGTCATCCGCCCGGGGGACGCGGGCACCGGGACGTCGACACGTGGCCGTGTGATTCGACCGCGCGCGAGCACGGGGAGCGGCGACCGCGGTGGCGCGGTCCTCCGACTGCCGCCCCGGACGCGGAACACGCGCCCCCCGAGCGCGTCCCGCTCGGGGAGCTCGGGGCGGTCGCAGGGCTCGGGCGC
>JAHEKN010000267.1 GCA_024638305.1 Gemmatimonadota bacterium
AGCGGGCATCGGCCCGTCCCGGGCTCAGGCGGAGCGCGTCCTTTCCCGCCTCCACCGCGGCCAGAGCGAACGCATGCGCCGAATCGATGGACTCCACGTCGGTCGCCCTTTGCAGGTTCAAGAGCCCCAGGTTGTAGTAGCTTCGCACCCTCAGCTCAACCTCTCGCGATTCGGTCCCGGCCGTGAGCTCGCCCGCCGCGGTCGAGACGCCGACGCCCATCAGGGACGTGCCGAGGTTGTAGCGCACCCGCGTATCCGTGGAGTCGCCGTCGACCCGATCCCGGTAGATCCCCGCGGCGGTGGGGAGGTCGCCGGACCGATGCAGCCGGTTGGCCCGCTCGACGCTCGCCTGCTCGGCCGTCCAGGCCATGGACAGCCCGCCGACGGCGAGCACGAGGAGAGGCAGGGCCCGTCCCAGTGGAAGCGAGGGGATCCTCACGCCGAGGCCCCTCCACCACGTGTACCGGACCCGGAGCGCCCGCGCCCGGCGTCGATCGTACCCTCCAGAAGCAGCGCCGGCAGCGCGGCGAGCGTGAGCCAGAAGGCCGCGTCCAGGGGGGCCGGTCCGCCTCCGTCGGCGTCGTCCGCGGCGGAGCCGAAGGCCGCGAGCAGGGCGCCCAGCCCTCGGTCGTTGCTCACGTCGTGGTACTCCCCCCCGCCTGCGCTGGCCAGCTCACGCAGCACGTCCTCCTCCAGCCGGGACAGGACCGCTCGACCGGTCGGGTCCAGCAGCGGGCCCGACGGTGACGGGACGGCCTCTCCGTCGGGAGTGCCGAGCCCCGCAGTCCAGACGGACGTGCCCTCGCCCGCCAGTGCGCTCGCCGACTCCAGTATCTGGTTCAGCGGATCGTGCGCGCCCCCGTCGGAGAGCACCAAGACGGCCCGCCTGGCCTGGGGTCGGGCTCGCTGCTGCAGAGACGTACTCGCATGCGCGAGCACCGCAGTGAGCGAGGTGCCCTGATCGCGATCCAATACCAGATCGGCGCTCAGGGAATGAGCGAAGTATCGCACGACGGCAGGATCATCCGTGGGGGGGACGAGCGTATAGGGCCAATCGGCGAAAAGAATGAGCACGATCCGTGCCGAAGGGAGCGCCTCCGCGATCTGATCCACGACTTCCCGTGCGCGCTCGACGCGTGGCCCGGCCACGTCGGGGGTGCCCATGGATCGAGAGACGTCTACGGCGACCGCGAGGTCCAGGGGCTGAGGAGGAGGCGGGGGCTCTGGCTGTGCGGGGCGCGGTCCTGCCGCGGCCACGGCGAGTGAGAAGCTCGCGCCGATCAGGCAAAGCGTGCGAAGCGCCGGAAAAGGTTGCAGCGCGCGTGGCAGGAGCCGGAGCTGCGCGAGGCGGCCATACGCACGTCCGAGCCGGGCCCGTCGGCGCCACTGGGCGGTGATCGCGAGGGTGAGCAGGAGCGCGGCCGCGGGTCCCAGCAGCAGTAACTCGGGACGCTGGAGGGTCATGGGACCACCCCCCACCGCGACGCGCGCATGCCCGCTCCGCCGAGAAGCAGCAGTAGGGCCATGAGAATGGGCCAGACCCCGACGGGGATGATCTCGGAGCGCTCGACGAGCTCCTCGGTGGGTTCGGTCAGGCGGTCGATCTCAGCGTAGATCTCGTCGAGCGCGGCGGCGTCCGAGGCCCTGAAGTACCGGCCTCCGGTCAGGAGCGCGGCTTGGGTCAGCACCGTCTCCATGTTGGCCGTGCCGACCCCGGCCGCATCCTCTGTCCCGATCGCGATCGGGTAGATACGGATTCCGTGTACGGCCGCGGCTCTAGCGGCCAGCGTCGGGAGCAGGCCCGCGCGGTTGTGTGCTCCGTCCGTGACCAGGATCAGGATCTTGGACGCGTGTGGAGCGTCGCGTAGGAGCCCGCCAGCCGCGGCGATGGCCCCTGCGATGTCGGTGCCGTCGAGCAAGAGGCCCACCTCGAGGCCCGCGACGGCCGCCCGAGTGACGTACGTGTCTCCCGTCAGCGGGAGGCGCGTCAGTGCTTCGCCGGCGAACGACACCACGCCGATATCGTCCGTCCTTTCGCCGAGAAAGCGCTCGAGCGTCTCTTTGGCCACGTCGAGCCGCGTGGTCTGTTCTGCCATATCCTCGGCCCACATCGAGGTAGACAGGTCGACCGCCAGCACGATCCCGACGCCCTCCGTGACGGGCTCCTGATACGTGCGCACCAGTTGGGGTCCGGCGAGGGCGACGACGAGGCAGCCCATCGCGGCGGCCCTCAAGGCGTGGGGCGCGAGCTCCAGGAGTGCTCCGGGCAAGCGTCGGAAGGCGAGTCGCCGGGCCTCCCCGGAGCGCGCGACCAGCAGCCCCCAGCCGGAGGGTGGGCGCATCCAAAGGAGCCAAATCGGGAGGCCGGCGAGCAGCCACAGCCAGGCCGGGCGCACGAGTTCGAACGTCACCATTGCACGTCCTCAGACTCCGAGATCCAATCCCGGAGGGCCCGGCCGTGGCGCTCGGCCGTATCGGCGTCGGGCCGCAGCCGCCCGAACTTCACCACCTCGGCAGAAGCCAGCTCCGTCGGCAGGGATCCAGCCTTCGCATCGCCCAGGCGTGACCGGACGCGGGCCGTGAGCTCAGTGGAGGTGAGGCTCGAGGGCCAGCTACCCTCGATCCCTTCGACGTAGCGCCTCACGATCCCGCTCGCGCGCGTGTAGAAGTCGAGCAGGCGCCCCTCGCGGTGAAGGCCTTCGTCGAGTAGCGCCTCGAGCTCGTCGAGCGCACGACGCCGTCGCTCGGCGGGTGTGGGCGGGCGCGTGGGGTGCGATCGTCCGGCTGCCTGGTCGATGAACCCCTTCGTGGTGGAGACCAACGTCACCACGAGGAGCGAGCCGCAGAGAATCAGGAGGGTCAGCGAAGGCCAACTCCAGTTCGCGCCGGCGACGTCATTGGGCGGCATCGGCTCGACGCCTTCCGCAAGGACCGTGGGCGTGAGCACCGGCACCACCCACACCCCCTGCCGGGGGATTCTCGTCAGGCGTGAACCGGCCTGGCGCGGTGCCTCGTCCCACACGCCGGTGGCCGAGCCGCCCGGAAGCTCCAGGACTCCGCCCTCGTCTCCGCGCACCCGCATCAGGAGGTCGAAGCCGGGGACCGGGAGCTCGCCGGCCCCGAACGCCATCATCGGGTAGGTGAGGGTGAGGGTCGCTCCGCCGCCGTCGGGCACGGTTTCCACCCGTACGCGTGCGGCGCTTTCGACGTTGACGGTGGCGGGGAGGGTGTCCGGGAAGTAGACGATGCTGCCGGCCGGCACCGGCACGCTCACCCGAAACTCGAAGATCTCGCCCATCTCCACCGTGTCGGACGAAACCTCGGCGGTGAAGGCTGGGGCGGTCTGGGCCGCGGCCCCCGCTGCGAGCAGGACCGTCGCCAGTACCGCTAGACTCAGCTCATTCCACCCCGAATTGCTCACATGCCCTCGACATCAGGTCGTGACTTGGGGGCTTATTCTCGGGAAGGCGGGGGGGTGGCGCCAGGCGGTGTTAGAGCCAGTTCACGATCGCGGCGCTGTTCGTGGCCGTGTGGGTCGGGCCGTTGATCGCCCTACCGCCTAGCCGTGGCCGTGCTCCGCGCCGTGGTCGTGG
>JAHEKN010000268.1 GCA_024638305.1 Gemmatimonadota bacterium
GTCCGCGAAGATGTTGTGGAAATACCAGGGACGCCCCAGCAGTTGGCCTGAGTCGTTGATCAGCCGCCACGTGTCGCCACTGTCGTCGGAGCGATAGATACCCGGACCGGGATCGGCTTCGATGATGGCATAGAGCCTGGAGGGATCCGACGCCGCCTGCGCGATGCCGAGCTTGCCGATCAACCCGCTCGGCAGCCCTCCAGCCAACTTGGTCCACGAGTCCCCGCCGTCTCGCGAGCGGTAGATACCCCCTTCTCTGGCCCCCGAGATCATCGTCCAGGGCTTCCGTTCACCCCGCCACATGGCAGCGAAGAGCTCGTCCGGATCGGACTCGTTCATGAGGAGCTCGATCGCGCCCGTGGAGTCCGACACGTACAGCACTCGTTCCCAGGTTAGGCCGCCGTCCCGGGTCCGGTACACACCTCTCTCCGGATTCGGCCCGAACGGATGGCCGGTGGCCGCCAGGTAGGCTACGTCGGGATTGGCAGGATGGATCCGGATCCGCCCGATCTGGCCCGCCTCTCGGAGTCCGAGGTAGGTCCAGGTCTCGCCCTCGTCGTCGGAGCGGTACACGCCGCGACCGGTCGACACGTTGCCCCGGATCGCGTCCGAGCCCGTCCCGACGTACAGGACGGCCGGGTTGGACGGCGCTACCGCCACGGCACCGATCGACCCCAGCTCGATGCCACCTTCGGAGACGTTGACCCATTCCTGGCCCCCGCTCCTCGTCCGCCAAACGCCTCCCCCGGTCGCGCCGAAGTAGAACGTGAAGGGGCGGCCACGCACACCCGTGACCGTAGTAACGCGGCCCCCGCGGAACGGTCCCAGCTCCCGGAACACCAGGGCGTCGATTTCGGTTGGGTGCACGGCCCAGGTCGAGGGATCTGACGTTCCCAGCGGACCGCTCGAAAGGTCCTGCCCCATGACCGCGCCCGGCGGGAGCGAGAGTCCTGACAGGAGGGCCAGAATGGCGAGGCGCGGAGCGTCGAAGTTTCGTCCCATTCCACAACGTCGGTTCGGGTGGGCGTGTCTGCCGATATAACGTCCGCCCCGGCAGGCGGTCCAACGGGTCCCCGCCCTCACGGCACGGCCCTTCCGGTGATTCCCGGCGGGCTGCGGTCTTGCGTCGTTTACCGCGAGCGTTCACCCTTCGCATCCGTTTTTTCTGCCGGGAGGTCTTCTGCGACTCCTACCCTCCTCTCCCGAGCGCCGATACGGCCTGGCTCTCGGTGTGGTCCTCGGGGGATGGGCGATTCTGGCGCTCCTGGTCGTGCCATGGGTCATTCGCTCGGCGTACGCTGAGCGCAGCTTGCCCGTACTCAACGGAATCCTGGAGGGACGCTCGGTCCATCCCGTGGGGTTCTACCTCGAGACCTGGGTGCGCGTGGCCGGTCTGCTGACGGTCGGCCTCGTCGCGCTGGGAGTGCTCGGATACTTGGCGGTTCGGTATCGCCGAGGGATCCGCTCCGCGTTCTCGAGCGACGGGTGGACCACGGTGCCGGCCGGGGCCGCCGTCCTGGTCGGGGCCTGGATGGGCTGGTGGGCCGGCCTGATCGACATCGGATACCGGCTGTCGGACGTGGCGCTCAACGGCCGCCCCAAGGGTGCGGGAATCGAGGACCTCTGGATGGGTCCGGTGCTCGGTGCGCTGCTGGTGGCGGGGCTCGGATGGGTCGGCTGGAAGCTGACGCGCGCCTCCGACGGGCGGGCCACGCTCCACGGGGTCGCCACGGCGGGGCTGGCCTTCCTGTTCTATTCCTGGCTACGTCTTCTCGGGCTCGGAGTTCACCCGTTGGCCGCGGTCGTGCTGGCCGCCGGGGTGGCCTCCCAGGTGTCTCGGCCGCTCGCCACCTGGGGACCCGGCTTCGTGCGGGGCGCTCGCCGCACCTTCCCTTGGATGGTGGGCGCCACCGTGGTGGCGGCGGTGGTCCTGGGCGCACGCGAGCCGCTCGCGGAGCGCCGCGCCACGCGGGGCCTCCAGCCCCGAGAGGGGGCCACTAGCGTCCTCCTGCTCATCCTGGACACCGCTCGGGCACGCAGCATGAGCCTCTACGGGCACCACCGCGCCACGACGCCCAACATCGACCGGCTCGCGGAGCGCGGGGTGACGTTCGACTGGGCGTTTGCGCCAACCCCGTGGACGCTGCCGAGTCATGCCACGTTCTTCACCGGCCTCGGACCCGAGGTTCACCGGGCCAACTGGGGCACCCGGCTCGGGCAGGAGTTCACCACTCTGGCGGAGATCCTCGCCGCCGACGGATACGCGACGGGTGGGTTCGTTGCCAATATGGAGTTCACGCTCCGTACCACGGGTCTGGACCAGGGATTCCACCGCTACCGCGACGACTCGATGTCGCTGGGGAGGTTCATCGGTTCCCTCGGCTTCGTCCGCGAGCCCGTCCTCTGGGTCCGACAGAAGCTGGGTCGGCGAGAGGGAATGGTGCGGAAGCACGCCGCGGACGTGAACGAGGAGTTCCTCGATTGGCTGGACGACGAGGTCGGGGAGGACGTCCCCTTCTTCGGTTTCCTCAACTACTTCGACGTGCATGCCGGCTACGAGCCGCAGCATCCGTTCGACACGCTCTTCTCGCCCGCCGGCGAGCAGTATTGGATCGATGGCGAGTGGAACGACGCGTCGCTCATGACCCCGGAGCAGGTGACCGAGCTCGAGAACTCCTACGACGAGGCGATGGCCTATCTGGACAGCCAGATCGGCGCGCTCGTGGAGGCGCTGGAGAGCAGGGGCCGCCTGGAGAACACCCTCATTGTGGTGACGTCCGATCACGGAGAGCAGTTCGGTGAGCACGGGCTGCTGGCGCACGCGAACAGCCTGTACGTCCCGGTGCTACACGTCCCCATGGTCGTGGTGGGCCCCCGCGGACGGGCGCCCGCGGGCGCACGGGTCGCGACGCCTGTCTCGCTCCATCACCTCGGCGCGACGATCCTCGATTTGGTGGACCAGGACTCTGATTTCCCGGGCACGTCGCTCGCGCGCTACTGGGAAGGGGACGGGCCGGTGGAGCCCATGCTGACCCAGGTGGACAATGGATTCGGCCGTTGGACGATGCGGGGGAGCATCGACGGCTCGTGGAACTACGTCCGGAACTACGGGGGGGAGGTGCCGGAGGAGCTGTACGATCTGGCTGCCGACCCCATGGAGCTCGACAACCTCGCGCGCGGGTCGCGTCCGCCCGAAATGACCGTCCGGCTGCAGCGGATGCGACACCTCGTGGACTCACTCGACACCGGTCCTCCGCCCGATCCGTCGGAGGCGCCGGTGATCCGCCCCTGAGGCACCGAGCGCACATGGCTTCCGTACTCGGGGTCCCGACCACGTGAACCGGAGTCGCGGCGGCACGTTCGCGCGCATCGTGCTCGTGGGGTTCGCCACGCTCTGCGGGAGCGTCCTGGTCCTGGCATTGGTCCGACGTTCCGACAGCGCCTTGTACACGCTCGCTCCGCTGCTCGGGCTCGCGCTGGCCGGCCTTTCGCTCCGGCGCACGGAGAACTCGCAGGTCAACGTGGCGCTCGCGCTCGTGGCTGTGGGGGTGTCCCTCTACGCCGCAGAGGCGCTGATG
>JAHEKN010000097.1 GCA_024638305.1 Gemmatimonadota bacterium
CCGGCGAGTCGTTGATCACGTACCGCGACTCGGGGCTCGACAGAAACGCGCCGAACGCGTCCAGGATCCGCTTGACCATCGCGTTGATCTGCACGTTCCGGAACGCAGCCAGACCCGCGGGCGTGCCCATGGACCAGTCGAAGATCGCATTGATGGGAAAGCCCACGAATGGATCGTGGTCCCCTCCGAACGGCACGCTCCTCCCCAGCACCTCGTTGATCAGGTAGAGCATCTCTTCGATGCTCGCGATGTTCACCTGATAGAAGAGGTTCGGATTGGACGGATGGGGCACCGCGGGAGCCTGCTCGATCATCTGGGTCAGGTACATGCGCACCACCGGATCGCGTGCGATGAGCTCCCGAAACTCGGTGATCACGGGATGGAGCTCGACCTGGTCCTTCTTGGCCATGACCGACGCGTGCAGCTCGTTGAGCCACACCGCCACGGCTCCCCGATCGGGGGGAAGCCAGCGCCCCAGCCCGTGCGTGTAGCTCAGGTCCGCTCCGACGTTCACGCGCGCCTCCGGCCCGAGGGGTCCGCCACGAGCGTCGTCATGGTACCCCTCAGCTTCCCTGGATCGCCTGGTAGACGATCTGACGAAGGATGCGATCGATCGGCTGTCTGCCCACCGGCATGTACTGGGTCCAGGCGAAGGCGATCAGGTCTTCGTGGGGGTCGATCCAGAAATATGTGTTCGCCACGCCCAGCCACCAGAACAGGTCCGGCTGCTCACCGACCGAGACCGCGAACCCCAGCCCGAAGCCGTTGCCGGGGAAGAAGCCGATGGGCATCAGCTCGTCGGGGAGCTGGTTGGTCCGCATGGCGCGTACGGTCTCGGGCTCCAGGAGCCGGGCGCCGGCGAGCTCTCCGCCATTGAGCAGCATCTGGCTGAAGCGCAGATAGTCCAGCGCCGTAGACGTGAGTCCGCCGCCACCGGACAGCCACGTTGGAGACCGAGTGAACGGTCCGTCCGAGGGCGAGTCGATCATGCGTAGCCCGTTCGGGCCCGGACCGTACACGGCGACGAAGCGGTCGAGCTTGTCCGCCGGAACGTGGAAGCCGGTGTCGACCATGCCGAGCGGCTCGAAGATCTCGGTCCGGAAGAACTCCGCGAGCGTCCGTCCCGACACGATCTCCACGACCCGTCCGAGCACGTCGGTCGACACACTGTAGTTCCAGCGGGTGCCGGGGTCCGCCAAGAGCGGCGCGGACGCGATGGCGTCGACGGTCTGCTCGAGGTCGCCCACCATACCCTGCACGCCGATGCCCTCGCGCTGGTAGATCGAGTCTACGGGCGAATCCCCGAACTGCCCGTAGGTGAGGCCGGACGTGTGGGTCAGAAGGTCCCGGATCGTGATCGACCGGCGGGGAGCACGACGCTCCTCGTGGGACACGTACACCTCCACGCCCGCGAACGCCGGGATGAAGGCGCCGACGGGGTCGTCGAGCGCGAGCTCGCCGTCTTCCACGAGCATCATGACCGCCACGCTCGTGACCGGCTTGGTCATGGAGTAGATACGGAAGATGTCCGTAGGCTCGAGCGGGTCTTCGCCGAGCACCCGCCAGCCCCGGGCATCCCAGTGGACGATCTTACCGTGCCGCGCGACGAGCGTCATGATCCCGCTGGTCCCGCCCTGATCGACGAGATTCTGCATGGCCGGCCCGATGCCGGCCAACACGCCACTCGCTAGACCGACCTCCTCGGGTGTCGCTCGCGCGATCGCGGTTGCCCCTACGGCCTGGCCAACGGCCGCGTGGGGAGCCGCGAGCACGCAGGCCGCCAAGAAGGCGGTGGTGAGGAGGCTGGGCGTTCGTCGCATTCGGTCGGTCCGTAGCGGAAAGATCGGGAATACTATATCAGTGGCGGAGCCCAGGGGGCAGCGGGCACCGGTCGATCGCAACGTCGGGGAAAACGATGCGCAGGCTTCTGAGCGAGCTACGCCGCCGCAAGGTCTTTCCGGTGGCGGGGGTCTATCTGGTCGCGTCGTGGGGCGTGGTCGAGGTGTTCACGACCGTGCTTCCCCTCCTGGGAGCACCGGAGTGGCTGGCACAGGCGGTCCTCGCGCTTCTGGCGGCGGGCTTCCCCGTGGCCGTCGCACTCGCGTGGGCGCTCGATGCCGGCCCCGGGGGACTGACCCTGGACGCTACCGACCAGGCCGTCCCCGATCGTCACGTGCGCTTGAGCCATGCGGCGCTCTTCGCCGGGGCGGCCGTGGTCGGACTGGCCATCCCGGTCTTTCTGGTGCTCGAGGCGCGTCGTCCCTCGACCGAGCGCGTGAGCAACGGGGGAGCGGCCGCCGCCGCTCCCGTGGAAGCCAATCGCGTCACGATCTTCCCGTTCCGCACGTCCCCCGCATTGGACCCCGCCCTCGGGGAGGACGTGGCGACCGTGATCGCGCACGCCCTCGACGGTGCGGGTGGCCTCCGCTCGGTCGACGGATGGTCGGTGATGTCTCCCGACGAGCGAGCCGACGTGAGGGCACTGACGGACGAACGCGCAAGCGCCCTGGCCCGCTCCGAGCGGAGTCGCTTCACGGTCACCGGCCAGGTCGTGGCCCTGTCCCGGGATACCGTCGAGGTCGTGCTCCGGCTCTACGACCTCGAAGCGGATTCCGCGCACTCGAGCAAAGGAGCGGCGGGTCCGGCCAGTCAGGTATGGCGGCTCGGCCTCCGGGCCGTGAACCAAGCCCTACCCGACCTGATTCTCGAGGGCAGCACCAGGCTCGATCAGGGTTGGGACGAGAGGGACCCTGCTGTCATTGCGAGCTTCCTGCAAGGCGAACAGCAGTTTCGACGGTCACGGTACGAGAGCGCCCTAGAGTCCTTCGTCGAGGCCCTGACCCTGGACTCCACCTTCGCGCTGGCGGCCCTGCGCGCCGCTCAGGCCGTCGCCTGGGGCCCACACCGTGAACAGGCGTCCCGTTTCGCTCGACTGGCGGTGGATCAGGATCTACCGCCGCGGTTCGAGCATCTGGCCCGAGGGTTCGTTGCCTACTACGACGGTCGGCCAGATGAGGCCTTGGTGGAGCTGCACCGCGTAATCGCGCTCGACCCGACTATGGCAATCGCTTGGATGCAGATAGGGGAGGTATACCGTCACCTCCTGCCACGCGTGCGGCGGCCGGATTCCCTCTCGGCGGCTGCGTTTCGCGAGGCATTCAGTCTGGAGCCGGGCAGCACCGAGTCGCATTACCACCTGCTCGAGGCCGCCCTGAACAGGGGGGACGTCGAAACGGCTGAGGCCCTTCGCCGGGAACTACGAGAGTCGGGGTTGGCCCCGGCGCTGATGGCGCGGGCCGAACTGATGCACGAGTGCGTGAGGCGCGGGGCCGAGGTAGCGACGTGGTCCCGAGCGGCCGACGTGGACCGGGAGATGGTCTACGTCGCGGCAAAGACCCTGTCGACAGGCGGGCGGAACCTGGACTGTGCACATGTCGGATTCCGTGTGCTACATCGTGAATCGGTTGATGACGTGCCCAATCGTTGGGGCGCGCTCAAGGGACTGCACTCCACCCTGTTGGCCATGGGTCGAATCGAAGAGGCGACCGTCTACCTGGACGAGGCGATTGCGTCAGATGCCGACCTGGCCTGGGCCTCCCGCCGGTTCCACATCCTGGGAGCGTTGGTGGCCGGCGTCGATCCAGCCAAGGCCGAAGAGGCTGCCGACCGGTACCGATCCGAAATCGCGCAATCGGAGGTCAACGCGAACAATCTATGGACGCTCGCCATGTGGGAGGCGGCCCGCGGACGGGCCGATGCAGTTGAGCTTCTGGGCGAGCGCGTCGATGTGTTGGAGAGCTCGGTCCGCGAGCGTGTGTCGGCAGCCGGCGCCGCCGACCCTGCCGCTCCTGCGACACTCGGGGAACTCCGGCGCCTGGACCTGATTCGTCGGTCGATAGCGGCCAATCTCGCACTTGCGCGCGGCGACTCGGCCGCGGCGCTCGAGTCACTCGAGTCGTTGAGGCCGAACGCGGATGCTGAGCTCCTCCAATGGCACTTCTTCGAGCCGCTGGGGCTTGATCAGCTCACGCTTGCGAAGCTCCTCGTCGCTCGAGGCCGCTACGCCGAAGCGCTGACGGTGGCCGACGCGTTCGATTCGCCAGCCCCGCTGGCCTACCTGTTGTACCTGCCCGAGAGCCTACGCGTACGGATCGCCGCGGCAGAAGGTACGGGACGGCCGGACCTGGCCGAACGTTATCGGGAGCGCCTGGTGTCGCTCACCGCCTCGTGAGGGGGTGTCGCCCCCACCGGCACCCGGGCTAGCTTGCGGTCCCATGTCTCGGAGCGCCCGCTTTGCCCTCGCGATCGTCCTTCCGCTCGCCGCTTGTGCCCCAGAATCGACGCCGTTCTCCGAGGTCGCCGACGTCAAGCAGCTCATGGTTTCCGTCATCGAGCCGGCCGCGGAGGTCTATTGGGATGCGGTCGGGAGCATCATCGATCTGGAGGGCGTCCACGAGTTCGCGCCCCAGACTCCAGAAGAGTGGGAGGCGGTAAGGAACGCGGCGTTCGTGATCGCAGAGTCCGGCAACCTGCTGATGATGGGAAGCCGGGTGCGGGACCAAGAGGCGTGGGTGGCCATGTCCCGGGCGATGATCGATGCCGGCGAACGGGCGATCGCGGCAGCCGACGCCCAGATTCCGGAGGCGGTGTTCGACATGGGCGCCGAGATCTACTACACCTGCTCCGGCTGCCACACGGCATACGCACCCGAGACCCTCCGGCCGAATGCCTTCCCCGAGGGCTAGCGGAAGGGCGGCACCCCACTCGGGGGGTAGACCATGGTGTTGAGCATCCTCGAATGGCTCGAGGGAACGCGCTGGAGTATCGCACTCCTCGAATCCATCTGGGTCTGGCCGCTGGTCGAGTCCACGCATGTGCTGACCCTCGGCCTGTTCGTCGGGACCACCATCATGATGGACCTGAGGCTGCTCGGCGTGACGTTTCGTCAGGTACCGGTGTCGGCATTCACTGGCCGGATGTTGCCGTGGACCCGCGTCGGCTTCGCCATCATGACGGTCACCGGGTTACTGCTCTTCTACTCGAACCCGGTCCGCTACTACACCAACGTCTTCTTCCGCCTGAAGGTGCTGGTGCTGGCCATCGCCGGCTTCAACGCCTGGTTCTTCCACGCGCGCGCCCACAGGACGGTGGATGAGTGGGGCGCTGAGCCGACGCCACCACGGGCAGCGCGGATCGCAGGCGCCGTTTCGATCGTCGGTTGGACGATCGTGGTGATCAGCGGCCGGCTGATCGCCTACAACTGGTTCGACTGCGACATCCAGCCTCAGCCCGACCTCATCAACTGGGCCGCGGGCTGCGTCCTCGGGGCGGAATAGCCGATCGTGTTGCTGCCCTTCTTCGAGTGGTGCGAGAACACGGTGGTCGGTTCGGCCATCCGCGATTCGCTCTGGGCGTTTCCGGTGATCGAGGCCGTGCACCTCGTCGGGCTCTGCCTCCTGGGAGGCGCGCTGCTGATCGTGGACCTGCGTCTCCTGGGAGTGGGGTTGACGGGGCGTAGCATCTCGGAGTTGAGCGCGCAGGCCCGACCCTGGCTCGTGGGTGCGGTCACCCTGATGGTCGCTACCGGGATCCCGCTGTTCCTGTCGGAGGCCGTGAAGTGCTACTACAACACGTCCTTCTGGGTGAAGATCACCACGCTACCGGTGGCACTCGTCTTCACGTTCGCCCTGCGCGACCGCTGGGCTCGGAGTCCCGAGCTCGACACGTCGCTCCGGAGCCGGCTGATCGGTGCGGGGTCGATCGCGCTCTGGCTCACAGTGGCCGCGGCGGGCCGCTGGATCGGACTCTCGGCCTAACGGCCTGACGAGCCTCCGGGCGGCTGGCAGACCGATCTGGCAGGGATCGGACCCGTAGTTGGCCGGGTTGGGCGTCCCGCCCGGGGGAGCTCCCGCGCCCGACGAACCCATGAAGAACTTCCGTCCATCGGTGAACGTCACGTCGCGTCCGTTGGCCCGCTTGAGCGAGTGGTCCTTGGCCTGGTAGCCGTCCACAATCAGGACCGTGCCGGGCGTCAGGCAGTCCCGGCGCAGGCCGCGCCGAAGCAGCGTATTGGGCGTCCCGCCCTCCACCATCCATACGCCAGTGGTTCCGTCGGGACCCGCGGCCTCCAGGTGGATCCAGGTGTGAGGGTTGACCCACTCGAGCATGACAACCGGACCCTCGAGGCGAATCGGGGCATCGCGGTCGAACTCCGCGCCGAACGCGTGATGCGCCACGAGCGGTGCCGCGGCCAGCAGAATCCCGCATCCGAGCAACAGGCCAGAGCGTAACGTCAGCATCGCTTTCCTCTACTCGCGGTCGTTTCGGGACCCGCGCTCCTGTGCGCGTGCCCCACTCAAGATATTGAACAGCGCGTAGTTGCCCTCGTGGCAGGCGTACTCATATAGGAGATCGCCCATGGCCTTGAAGGGCACTTCGCCGGAGTAGGGGGCCGTGTAGCTGGCCGCATCCTCCACCGTAAACTCGTAGTTGATGGTGTGCTCGTCGGCGCGGGTGAAGCGTTCGATCACCTTCAGATCGTCGGACGCCGCGCGGTAGATCGAGCCGCCGCCGAAGATCTGCTCCTCCGGAATGTTGGTGGTCTCCACCACCAGCGTGTCGCCCTCCCAAAGCCCCCAAGAGTCTCCCATCCATGGCCGCACGTCCGGCGGCAAAGGGCTCCGCTCGCCGAGCCGGATGACCCGCGTGTCGTGCACCATCTCGGTGTGGATCATTACGTGGCCGGGGGTCTGCACGATCGTGTAGTTGTTGTTGTAGAAGTAGTTCGGCAGCATCGGCGGGCCCGCATTGGACCCGAAGGACATGATGCAGCGCTCTGCCAGCGGCCGGTTCTCTGGATTGTCGTAGGCGCCGAATTCTGCGCTCCGCGACTGCCGCTCACGGAGCCGGGCCAACCCCTCCGGCGTGGTCGGCGGCAGGCGGCCGTTCGGCGGATCGACGAGCAGGGAGCTCCGCGGCTCTCCGTCGAACACGGCCACGCGGTCTCCCGCCTCGATCCAGAAGTAGTTGTAGCCCCCTACGCCGCCAGCCGCCCCGGTCGAACCGTCGCCGCCCACCGGCGGCGCTTCACGCTCCGGGTCGCTCGGCTCCCTCGACTCGTCGATCCGCTCGGCGCGCCGGCCCTCGAGCGCCTCCACCTGCTCGGCAGTGAGAATCAGGCTCTCGCTGTCCCTCGGCCGCTGGATCGGCGTCAGCGTCCCGTTGGTCCAGTTCCCCTGGAGATCGGGCTGCCCATCCGCAGTCCGAGGCACGATCCAGCCGCCGGGGCCAACCGCAGGGGCCTGGACGGCGGCGGATCCGGCGAACGCGAGGATCACACCCGTGGCGGCGGCGAACAACGTGGGGGCCAAGAGAGACTGCCCCTTCGGTGACCGGACAGGCCTCGCCATCAGTCGCCCGGCGGCCGCACAGGGGTCTTGCGCAGCTCTCCGTACATGAGCTCCTCCACGAACTCGACGCACTTGAACTGACCCAGGCGGGCGTCGGGGTTCACGTGTCGATAGAGCGGCATCCGAATCGTCCACGGCTGCGAGAACGTGTTTGGATCCTCCATCGTGGCCTCGTAGAGGATGTGGTCCGGTCCCATCAGGCTCCAACGCTCCGTGACCTTCAGGGCCGGGCTGTGGTGATTCCCGGCGCGGTCGAACCAGGTGCGGCCGTTGAACCCGGTGACCTCGACCACGAGGGTGTCACCCTGCCACCGTCCAACAGACTGCCCCATCCACGAATCGACCTGGGGCGGTCCCGGGTCTTCCAGATAGACGTTCCGAACCGCGGCCGCGTACTCGTAGGCGATGAAGAACGCGCTCTCGCTCTGGAAGATCTGGAACGGAAACGGCATGTAGTTGGCCCGGGGGACGCCGGGGAGATAGCAGGTGATCTCGGGATCGCGCTCGAGCCA
This sequence comes from Gemmatimonadota bacterium, assembly GCA_024638305.1. Classification (GTDB taxonomy): domain Bacteria; phylum Gemmatimonadota; class Gemmatimonadetes; order Longimicrobiales; family Gaopeijiaceae; genus JAHEKN01. The sequence continues at coordinate 7,922 of JAHEKN010000097.1, forward strand.
CTCCGCCCGGTTCTCGTCCCGCTTCGCGAGGGCTTCCGGCAGGTAGGGGATCGTTCCTCCCACCACCACTCCGAACCCCGAGGGCACGGATCCGACGGCACCGAGGGCCACGACCTCGCGCGCCGGGACCGGCACCACCGGACCGGGCGCCATGGCGAGCGCGGCCCGGGCGGTGTGGGGCTCGATGTCCCAATGCGCGTTCCCGAGCGCCTGCCAGATTCCGTTGAAGTCCGGTCTGCCGTCGGCTGTGCGCGGGATCTCCGATCGCTGCGCCTCGCCGCATCCGGGGAGGAGGGCCAGCGCCAGGAGGGCGCCGAGCAGCGTGCCGCTCCTGAGACCAAGTCGCGAGCCTGGAAGATCGAGCATGGGTGCGCTGTGGGGGTCCGCGGTCACCTACCAGGCCCGCAACTTGAGGCGGACGGCCCGACCTGGCCAGGCCGGCGTGGGACGCCGAAGGCGAGCAGCACGTTACCGGGCATCTGGCCGAAGGCCCCATAGCCGCTGTTCACGTAGACCGTCCCGCAGGCGACGACCGGACCGGGGCCGTCGATCGCGCCGCCGCGCCCGGGCACGCCGCCAACGGTCTCGAACTCCCGCACGGTGTCGAAGTCCCAGAGGACGCTTCCGTCCTCGGTGGAGTGTGCGCGGATGTGACCATCGAGCCCGCCGGCGAACACCACCCCCGGCACGACGGTGGCGGCGGCGGAGTTGGCCGCCATGCAGCCCGGCCGGCCCTCGCAGGTGTCGGCGGGGGCCGGCGCGCTCCACACCACCTCTCCCGTCACCAGGTCCAGCGCGAACAGGCCCGGAGCGGGGTCCCGCTCCGGATGGACGTCCACGATCACCGCGCCCCGGTCCGAGTTGGGCGCGTAGGCCAATCGCCCGTCGGTGGCCATGCCCCAGTGGATGCCGCCGAGCGCGCCCCCCTTGCCGACCCCAGTAGACCAGAGAACCGCGCCGTCCGCGTCCGGGTCCAGGGCCCACACCACGCCGGACTTCTGTCCGACGACCAGGACGTCCTTCCCGTCGGCTCGCGTGACCAGCATGGGCGCCATCCCGAAGTCGAGGTCGGGCCCCGGGGGGCTCGGGCAGTTCTGGCGGTTGAGCGCACTGCTGCACGCCATGGTGAAGGCGTCCGCTTCGGTGGCCTGGAACGACCAGGCCAAGCGGCCAGTCGCGAGCTCGACGGCCAGGATGGCGTCGCTGGTGGACGTTGCGGGCCGCGTATAGTTCTCGCCCGTGCCGAAGTACACGCGACCCCGCTTCACGTCCACGGTGGGACTTGCCCAGACGGGCGCTCCCGATGGCGCCCAGAGCTGGGTCCCCGAAGCGTTCCGCCCCGCCTCTACGGGGTCGTCGGGGATGACTCGGTGGTACCAGACGAGGTCCCCGTCGCTCACGTCCAGTGACGCCACAGCGCCCGAGGCCGTGCAGCACTCGTAGGTCGGGCTCTGCGCCGTCACCACCTCCATCGCCGAGATGGGTACGAGGAGTCTTCCCTCGTGTAGCGCAGGGCTTCCCGTCGTGTTGGATTCCGGGTGCCAGCCCACGCGGGTCTTCCAGGCCACGCGCCCTTCGGCCACGTCGAGCGCGTAGGCGTTGGTTCGGAAGTCAACGAAATACGCGAGCGACCGGCCGGAGTCGTCTGCCCCGACGAGGATGGCGCCCCGGATTCCGGAGTCGGCCTCGAACGTCCAGCGCGCGCAGCCGGTGGCCGACTCCAGGGCGTAGACCACGCCGAACTGGTCGGCCACCAGCAGGATGTCTCCGACCACGGTGGGCTTGGTCCGTACCTGCGAAGCTTCGGGGAACGCGAAGGCCCAACGCAGTTCGAGATCGGGCACTTCGGCCGCCGCCAGGCCCGCCGTCTCCGCCGGCTGGTGGCCGGTCCCCTCCAAGTTGCCGCCGTACCCCATCCAGGCCACGGCGTCCAGGTCCAGCGGGGCCGGACCCGCGTTCGCACAGTAGGCCGCTTCGGGCAGGAGTTCGCGCGAGTAGTCCCGTCCGCTCAGGTACTCGGCCAGCATGACGTGCTCGTCGGCCGTTAGCGTCTCGCCTTCGGCGCGCATGGCCCCGTCCGTCAGTGCCGCCACGATGGCGCGGGGGGAGAGTTGGCCGAGCGAGAAGCGGCCCGGCGTGCGGCCGCTCTCCGCGTCGCTGTGACAGCCGGCGCAGGAGTCGCCGAACAGCCGGGCCGCCTGGGCCCGAGTGTTGGACGGCGAGGCGGCGCCCCGATCTACTTGTGCGCTCACCGGGGCGGCGGAAGGGAGCAACAGGGCCAACAGCGATACGAGAAGTGGTCTCAACCAGGACCGGGTCACCGATCCTCCTCGATTCGGGTCGACATGGGAATGGCAGAGTACGGACATTCCTCCTCGGAAGCACGACGATTCCCCCTTCTCCGCCGGTCTGGCCGCGCTCTGGCGACGTGCTAGGTTGCCCGGGACGCCTGCCGAACCCCTCCGCTGAACGGAGACTCACCATGAGGTCACACTCGCCACGAAGGGTTGGGAGCGCCGGCGCGCTGCTCTTGCTCCTGGCGCTCGCCCACGCGGGAGCGCTCTCGGCACAGCGCCCCACGACCGTCTCCTACGCCTCCCCTGCGGAGGTCGGAATGTCGGCCGCGGTCCTCGAGGGTGCGGTGGGACTCTACGAGGAGGCGGTGGAACGGGGGGACCTCGTGGGAGCCGTGGTCTTGGTGGCGCGCAAGGGACGGATTGTCCTCCACGAGGCCGTGGGTTGGCGCGACAAAGAGGCGGATCTGCCGATGGAGCGGAACACGATGTTCCGCATGGCCTCGAACACCAAGCCGGTCATCGCGACCGCTGTGGCGCGCATGGTGGAGCGCGGCCAGCTCCGCTACACGGATCTTGTGCGCGATTACATGCCGGAATGGGACAACTACCGAGCCGGCTTCATCACGGTTGGCCAGCTTCTGTCCCACACCAGCGGCCTCCGCATCCCCACGCTCTTTCTCCAGCCGTTGATGGAGCCGTCCGCGGAGCACCCGGGTGCGCCCACCCTCGTCCTCGAGGCCGCCCGCTTCGGGAAGGTGGGCGCCCAAGTACCACCGGGTGAGAGCTACAGCTACAACAATCCCGGTTACAACACGCTCGCCGCCATCGTGGAGATCGTGTCGGGGCAGCCGCTGGAGGACCACCTCCGCGAGCAGATCTACGCCCCCCTGGGGATGGCCGACAGTTACAACCACAGGGCCGGACACACATTGGACGGCAAGCTCGACCGGATGGGAGCCGTCTACTATCAGCGGAGTGGCCAAGGCGGTGACTGGGTGCCCGGCGGGACGCCCGGCGGCCCCACGGCCTTCCCGTTCGCGCGGGGATCAGGCGGTATGGTCTCGACCGCGATGGACTATCTCGTCTTCTGCCAGATGTTCCTGAACGGTGGGACCTACGGAGGCACGCGCATCCTGCGACCAGGGTCGGTGGAAGTCATGACCACCTCCAAGGTGCACATCGACGGTGCGGGGGCGGCCCACTACGGGTACGGATGGCGAATCGCGAACGGTGCCTATGGGCACGGTGGCTCGGACGGCACGGAGGCCTGGATCGATTCCGAGCGCGAGATCGTTGGGCTGGTCTTCACGCAGACGCCCCGGGGGCGGAATCCGCTGGCGCGCTTCCGGGAGATCGTGAACCTGGCGATCGAGGGACCGTAGACGGGCTCGGCGCGAATGGCGGCTACTCCCGCTCGTCGGGCGCCCGCAGCCGAAATCGCTGGATCTTGCCGGTGGCCGTCTTGGGAAGCTCCGCTACGAACTCGATGGAACGCGGGTACTTGTAGGGGGCCAGGCGCGTTTTCACGTGCCGCTGGAGTTCCTCCGCGAGCTCGGAGTTTCCACGGAACCCCTGATGCAGGACGATCCAGGCGCCCGGCTTCACAAGGTCGGCCCCGTCCTTGAAGGGGACCACTGCACACTCGAAGACGGTTTCATGCTCGAGAAGCGCGTTTTCCACTTCGATGGGCGAAACCCACTGGCCGCTCACCTTGAACATGTCGTCCGAGCGCCCCTCGTAGAAGAAGAAGCCCTCGGTGTCCCGGTGGTAGCGATCGCCGGTGTAGACCCAGTCACCGCGCATGGTGACAGCGGTTCGTTCCGGACGGTTCCAGTAGTAGGGCGCCGCGCTTCCTCCTCTAACCACGAGGTCCCCCGACTTCCCGACCGGGACGGGCTCTCCTTCTTCGTCCACGATCTGGACCTCGTAGCCCGGCACGGCGGTGCCGCTCGACCCGGGCTTCACACTGCCGGGGCGATTCGAGATGAAGATGTGGAGCATCTCTGTGGAGCCGATGCCGTCCAGGATCTCGAGTCCGAAGCGAGCCCTCCACTGTTCGCCGATCTCGGGCGGCAGCGCTTCGGCGGCTGAGACGCAAAGCCGGATGGACGACAGGTCGGCCGCGGATGCCTCGTCGGACGCGAGCATTGCCGCGTAAAGCGTCGGCGCCGTGAAGAAGAGCGTGGGTCGGAACCGCCGGATCTGCTCGAACACCGATGCTGGCGTGGGCCGGCCGGGGAAGAGCACGGTGGAGGCACCCACCGAGTACGGAAAGGTGATGTTGTTGCCGAGCCCGTAGGCGTGGAAGGCCTTGGAGGCCGAGAACGTGACATCGTCTTTCTCGATACCCAGCACCTGGCGCGCGTAGGTGTCTACCGTGTAAGGGATGTCCTTCTGCAGGTGGACCACACCTTTTGGAAAGCCGGTGCTGCCGGAGCTGTAGAGCCAGAAGGCCGGGTCCGTGGATGCCGTGGGCGCGGGATCGAGGTGGGAGGCGGCCGCGGTCACGACATCATCCCAGGCGAGCGACCCGGCCGGCATGTCCCCCCCGGTGACAATCACGTGCTCCAGGCCGGCGCACTCTCCGAGCACCGGCGCGACCGCTGGATGGAGCGGTCCGTCCACGATCATGGCCCGGGCTCCGGAGTCCTTCAGGAAGAATTCGTAGTTGTCCGACGGAAGGACGGTGTTGAGGGGAATGGGGATCAGCCCGGCCCGTATTGCCCCTAAGAACGCCTCCGGGAGCACGGGCGTGTCGAGGAGAAGCAGCGCCACTCGGTCGCCCGACTCCAGCCCCAGGTCGAGCAGGGCGTTCCCAATCCGAGCCGCCGAGTCAGCGAGGGCGGCGTACGTGACCCGCTCGTCCCCGCAGTGCACCGCCACCTTGTCACCGCGGCCGGCGGGCAGGTTCCGGAAAAGGACGTCGCTCGCGTTGTAGCGGTCAGCGATCATGGAGACAGATTATGGAATACGCGCGCTCCGAGTCTACGGATAGGAGACACCGTAGCGTCGGATCTTGGCAGGGGCCCGCCGTAGAAGTATTGATCATGTCTCGCTCCGTTGCGCCCGCTCGTCGATCCGCGGCCGCAGGTCGGATGCCGCCGCGTCCCCGTAGCAGTCCAGGACCGGAAGAATGATCACACGTCGAGATTGGCTCAAACTCTCCGCCGCAACGGGCGCCGCGCTCTCACTCGATCCTCGGGTTCTCCATGCGTTCCAGGGTCAGGAGCTGATGACGCGCGCCATTCCGTCGTCAGGGGAGCGGATCCCGATCGTCGGGTTGGGAAGCTCCGCCACCTTCTCGCAGGTGGCCCGCTCCGAGGACGTGTCCGCGCTGCGCGAAGTGTTGGGCACCCTGGTCGAGCACGGCGGCACCGTGTTCGACACCGCGCCCGGGTACGGCGCCTCCGAGGAAGTCGCCGGACAGATCGCGAGGGAGCTCGGGATTTCGAGCCGGATCTTCTGGGCCACCAAGGTCAACGTGGCCGGGCGCGGTGGCGAAGGAGCGGATCCGGTGGCAGCGCGTGCCCAGATCGAGCGCTCCTTCGAACGGATCGGGCTGCCCACCATCGACCTGATCCAGGTCCACAACCTGGGCGACCCGCCCACCCAACTCGGGATTCTCAAGGAGCTCAGGGCGCAGGGGCGGGTGCGCTACATCGGGATCACGTCCACGAGCGAGAGCCGCTACAACGACCTCGCTGCCGTGATGCGGAGCGAGCCCATCGACTTCATCGGCGTGGACTACGCGGTCGACAACCGCGGTGCGGCCGACATGATCCTGCCGCTCGCGCAGGACGAGGGCATCGGCGTGCTCGTGTATGCGCCGTTCGGGCGGACACGGCTCTGGGCACGGGTGGGGGATAGGGAAGTGCCCGCGTTCGCGGTTGACTTCGGCGCCCGCACCTGGGCTCAGTTCTTCATCAAGTTTGCGGCGGCCCACCCGGCCGTGACGAGCGTCACGCCGGCGACGAGCGACGCCGAGCACATGATCGACAACCTGGGCGGTGGTATGGGCCGCCTGCCCAACGAGGAGGAGCTCAAGCGGATGGCGGAGGTGGTCGACGCCCTTCCGCCGGCCCCGCCCCGCGGGCGTAGCTGATCGCAGGACAGCGTCGAGGTGCCCGATCGACAAGGCTATTGAGCGGCACGGCCGGTCTCCGCTCCGGCGACCGGCGG
>JAHEKN010000098.1 GCA_024638305.1 Gemmatimonadota bacterium
GGGTCGGCGTCGGCGTGACAAAGGTGTTCAGGACGGTGCAGGTCGCCGTCTCGCCGGCGGCGAGCGATACCTGGGATCCGACCTGCGTGCCGCCCACGCACGCCCATGGTCCCGGCGCATAGGCCGCCGGTCCGGAGGACTCGGACAATGTGTACGTGCCCGCCGCGACGTCGCTGTCCGCACCACCCTGACCGGATATCGGCGTCGGCCCGACCGCGGAAAGCGTCCAGTCCGTCGGCTGGGCGGTCCCGCCGACCACCGTCTTGATCAGCGTCAGATGAGTCCTGACGGGCGGGACGCTGATGTCGTCATTGACGATGGTACACGTAACGGACGACGCGGACGCGACCGTGACCTGATTGCCGACCTGTAAGCCCCCCACACACGCCCACGGTCCCGCCGCGTACCCCCCCGGCCCACCAAGCTCGGACAGCGTGTACGTGCCGGGGTCGACGGAACCCGTTGCTCGGCCGGCACCGGATAGCGTGACGGGCCCGACCGCCGAGAGCGTCCAGTCCGTCGAGACCGCCGTGCCCGCGTCGTCGTTTACCACCTCCTTCACCAACGTCAGGTGCCCAGGCAGTTGGACTCCCAGGTAGTGGCTGAGATCGGCGTTGGCCACGCGGTTGCCGCCGGCCGAGATGGCGTCCACCGTGCCCAGATTCTCGAACTGGCCGACCTGGGAAGAGCCGGCCAATGTGCATGTGTGGGTTGCCCCTGGTGCCAGATCGCTCACCACGCAGACCTGCACCGGATCGCGGTTGGACGGTTTGCCGCCCTCCATGATCACGTTGTGGTGGACCACGATGGAGTTGAGCACCGCCGACCCCGTGTTCGTCACCACGTATTCCCACGTGACGTCATGGGAGGCCAGTCCCGGACGGTCGCCCTCGAACACGGGGACCGACTCCCCCGGCGCCTCGTCCGAGTCGTGAGCCTCACCCGGGACCCCGAGCGTCGTTCGCCGCGTAAACGCCTGAAGGTCGACGTGGGCCTGCGTCACCAACACGTCATCGTCCTTCAGGGCTTCCGGTCCGAACCGGAACGCGAAATTCAAAATGTCCGGTAGGTTCGACACGACCTCGGCCATGGGTCCGATATTCACCGCCACGGAAGCACCTGGCTCGATGATCCCGTCCTGGTGGTCCAGCGCAATGTGCCCCGGAGCTTGGGCGATCCAACCCATGCCGAGATTGCTGACCGGCCCCGGAGCGTCCGGTATGCTGTCTGGATCGCGGAGGTTGCTCACGAAGAGCGTATGCTCGGACCCGGCGGGCAGCTCGATCGTGTTGGCCGAGAGGCCCGGCACGGGAAAGATCGGTCTCAGATCCAGGCTCAGGTTGAAGCCGTCTCTTACTCGCTCGGTGCTGGGGGGAGTGCGGTAGATCTCCGTCGACGTTTCCGTCTCCGCCCTCGCCCAGAACTCGAAGTCCCCTTCGGGGATGTCGATGCGGAAACTCACATGGCCCGCGGCGACACGCTCGCGGTTCGAGGACACGACTTCGTCCCCGACGCGTCTCCAGAACAGGGTGGCGAACGAGGGGGCGGGTGCCCATTCGGGCTGGGGCGGGCTGTCGGCATTGGCCAGGTTCCATTCGACCTGCACCCGCACGTCCGACGGACCGAGGATATCACACCCGCCCACAAGGAGTGTCGACAGCAACACGAGCGTGCGCGCCCACTCCTGCGAACCGTAGGAAAGCAAACCCCGAATTCGAGGTTGCGCGGCGCAGGATGGGCTTGGGCGTCGGGAGGGATAGGGTAAATCGAGCACAGCCGTGGTCTCCGGGGGAGGGACCCACGTATGCGTGCATGATAGAGCCGCCTCGCGACAAGAAGCAACCAAAGACGGGTCGGCCCGGACCCCGGCCGAGACGCCAAACTTGTCGGATCACCATTGGCGGGCCACGTTCGAGGAGCGTACTCCCCCCCCCGCTGCGAGATCGGTGCATGAGTAGTAGCCGCCCGGTCATCTACCTGGCATTCGCCGACGATCCCGACGACCGCCTCGACCAGCTCAAGGACGAGCGTCAGGGGATCGTGGACGCGCTCAAGGCCGTTCGTGAGGCGGTCGACGTCGAGCACGAGCCCAACGTCACGGTCGAGCGCATGAGCGAGCAGGTGAAGGATTTCGGGAGCCGGCTAGTCGTCTTTCACTACGGAGGGCATGCCGACGACGGCAAGCTGCGTCTCGAGGGAGGTGGCGGCTACGTCCGCGGCCTGGCGCTCACGCTGGGGGAGCTGCCGAACGTCCGCCTGGTGTTCCTCAACGGATGCTCCACGGAGGGCCTGATCGCCGAACTGTTTGACGCCGGCGTTCCGGCGGTGATCGCGACCTCCGCCCCCATCGGTGACGTACGTGCAAAGACCCTCGCGGTCTCCTTCTATGCGGCACTCGCTCACCCGGGGCGGCAGAAGCTGGGCGGCCTGCTTGGTGGACGGAGCATCCGCGAGGCACTCAAGGAGGCGCGGAAGGAGCTCACGTCTCGGCACGCCGACAGTGACATCGTGGTGGAAGAGTATCGAGGAGTCGGCCCATCGACCGGGAGCACGACCGCGCCCGCCCCGATCGAAGACTGGACGCTCTATTGGAAGCGACCGGGTCGGACCTTCTGGGAGCGGCTCAGGGCGCTCGACTTTTCGCTACCCTGGGTGAGCCCGGTGGACTGGAGGCTTCCGCGACGGGCGGCACCGTCAGTGTGGCCCTTGGCTCTGGTTCTGGCCGCAGCGCTATACGTGCTCCTCACGGTGTGGATGCCGGGTCTCTGGCCATTCTGGGTACTCGCGCCCTCGGCCGTGGTCGTGGCGTTGTCGCTCACTCAGCCGCTTCTGCTGGCTCGGAAGATCCGAGCGGCCGCGGGATTGGTCACGGTCGTCACCCTCGTCCTGGCGATCTATACGGCGCAAAGGCACCATGGGGCGACGGTCCTGCGCCTCGTCTTTCCCCCCGCCACGTTCGTGGATCTACGGGACGTTGCCCAGGCCGTACAGATCGAGATTGGCGGCAGGACGTTCCAGACCTCAATACCGAGCGGCACGGGCACGGCCCTGATCGGTGGTGGGAACCTGAAGGACCTCTATCGGCAGGCCTTCTCGGACACCCTGTCGGAAGATCTCCTCGGCGAAGCGAGCTCGGTAGACCAGGAGTTCGCCTCCATCTACCGGGAAGACAACTACAGATTGGCACTCGAGAGCGAGCCCAACCCGTTGGGTACGAGGCCGATAAAGACCGGGGCCGCGACGTCCGCCACCGCGACACTCGGTACGGATGCCACGGATACGTGGACATGCAGTCTCGACCTGCCTGGGGACACCGCTCGCGTCGCGCGATGGTTTCCACGCGTCAATATTCGTCACTGCTTTCTCTGGAAACTCGGCCCGTGAGAGCGACAGTGTCGAGAATGTGGGGGGCGGGAATGGGCGTGGGTGTCCTGATCTTTGCGTTCGTTGCGGCTTCGGTTCAGGCGCAGGACGCTTCGGTCCTGGTGACGTTCTCGGTGCCGCAGCCGTTGGTGCTGAACGACGTTCGTCGCGTCGTGCCGCCCGACGATCAAGAGGTCGCGATCATTGCTGAGTTGATCGCCGGAGTTCTGAAGGGCGTCTACCCGTTCATTGACTGGAGTGCCGATACCGTTCGGGCGGTCAGCCAGGACGCAGGTGCGTTCGCTAGAGCGCGGCTGCATGTAAAGCTCGAGGAGACCCAATCGGGCGGGGGCATCCCCTGGCATATGTTCTTGTCGTTCGATGTCGCGCCGCCCGGTGAAGCGCTGCGTCCCTTGAACACCGAAATCCGCCGTTGTCGGCGCGTCATGGATCTCAGGTGGAAGGACGTGCCGGGTGGGGATTCGGCCGTGCGCGCCCTGGGGCCCGACGACACTGACGAGGCGCCAATCGATTGGAACGTCTACCGGTTGAGAATCCTGGTGGACATCGCCGACAGATTGGCCGGGAAGGCGGTACGGGAGTACCTGACGGCAGTCAGGTTGGCTGAGGGGGATTCGGTCGCCTCGAGGCTCGATCGGGAGACCGGGAACATGTGCGGGCAAGGGGCTTCCCGAGCGTTCCGAGAGGATCTCGAAGCCGATCTCATCAGCCAGATTCCAATCTCGACCAATGTGGTAATCGACGGTGAAGGTCGCGTTCAGGTACCCAACTTCACGGGGCCGACGCGTACGTTGACCATCGGCACCGGCTCGCGCGTGCTTCCCTACCGCGTGACTCGTGGCGCCGCCGGCGTCCACTACGAGGCGTTTCAGGTCCAGCTGAAATACCCCGTGACCAATTCTGGGTCGGAGAGCGATCTGTTCCTGGGCCAGTGCGGGTTTCGGTCCCGCTGGATGCTGGTGAACGGGAATGGAAGGAGACGCAGTACGGCATTTAAACAGACCGAAATCTTCGGGCGGGCTCGGGAGCCTCTGGATCGCGGTCACCTGTACATCGTTCGTTTCCTGCCGGGTATCCCCGCCAGCAGCGGTGGGGGCGCTGGGGCCCATGTGTGTGCCGAGAGAGGCCGATGATCCGCGGAGCGATGGGTCTTCGCTATATCGTGCTCGGCACGGCAACGCTGGTCTCGGGCTGCGCTACCGCTGGGGCCCCGGCCGCGACGGACTGGCAGCCCACGTTCGAGCAGGCACTCGCAGAATGGGAAGAGGGCTTCACGGACCCCGGGCGTACTGAGAACGCAGTAAGGCTCTTCGCGACTGTGTTGGATTCGCTCGACCCACCCCTGACCTACCGGCCCACCATTGCCGGATACCTCGTGGACGCCGCGTTCGAGACGGTGCCCTCAGAGCTCACCGACGGGCTGTGGCGCTACTTGGACGCTGGTCGATCCGTCGAGACGGTGGAGCGCTCCCTCGAGGCCTTGGACGATCCGCGCTTCCGGAGTCCCGTGCAGCAGGCCGAGCTTCTCACGCTGATCGCGGCAGGGCTCAGTGGACAGATCTACGATCCCGCCGAATTCCTGGAGTCCGGATCGGTCGCGGTCCTGGAGCGTGCCCGAGACCGCAGCCGGTCGGACGCCGCGACATCCACCGTAGTGGATCGCGGGAATTCCCAATTGGATCTACCCGTAAACGTGGGGATCGACGAGCTCCTGGAATGGCACCGCGGGCAGGCGTTCGTGGCAGCGGACACGCTGGTGGGATGCAACGAGGAGCGACTCCGACCGGTACGCAGGGGTGAAACCGACGAACCGTGGCGCTGGTGGGGCACTGAGGCGCCATCTCAGGAGGCGTCCCCCGCCGTGCCGCGCATGACGAGGTCCGAGGCCGGGAGGGCACTGCTCGGCGCTCTGGGAACGTGGTACGGGCAAAACGACGCAGCGGGCGATGCAGGCCGCGCCGAGGGATACCTGTGCGCCTCGTCTCTGCTCGATCGATCCGCGATTCCGGTGGGACCGTTCCGCGAGCTGGTCTGGACGTATTTCGACCGCGGCAACATAGACCACGTCCGCACGTTGGATGACGAGTACGACGGCCACTTCCATGGCGAGGATGGAGGTTACCTGGAGCCGATCATCGACGCGATGGTGTTCCATCCCTGGTGGTGGCCGGGATGGGTCGATCATCGGAAGGAAGAGATCGGTATCGCGATCCTCCTCTGCATCTGGCTGTGTTTCGACCATTCGTCACCGGAGGGGACGGTGAACGTGGTCGTTCCCTGACCTGAGCGCGGATGGCGATCGACGGAGTGGTCTGGCTCCGTTGGCCCACACCCGAATGGGCCGACCCCTCGGGAGAGGTCGACCCACGGGGGTTCGCTTGACCCTGTAGTATGGTACGGAGTTTATCATCAGGGTGAGATTCTCTCGGGCTCGGGAGGTTCCCATGGCGACCCATAGGGATGAACACACCGCTCGGATCGTCGGGCGTTCGCTGCGACTGCTGCTGGGCGCGGCTCTCATTTGGATGACCTACGACGTGATGCGGTCGGAGAACGCGGCGTTCAACCTCCGCGCCCTCGTAGTGGTTCCCGTGGTCCTCGTGTTCGTGCTCGGAGGTCCCCTCGGCAGAGTCGGGTCGGTGGCCTACGTCGGGATCTCCTTGTTGCTCCAGGGTCTTCGGAATGATGGCGGCTGCGAGGTCATGTCCATCCCCGCGATCCTGTTCGGGAAGCGAACCCATTTGGCCTGCATCGCGTTCTCACCCATTGACTGGGTCGAAAAGCGTCTTGCGACCGCAGGAGACACCGAAAGCACATGAAGATCAGCGAGGTCGCCCGCGAGGCGGGAGTGGGCGTGGAGACAATTCGGTACTACGAGCGCCGGGGTCTCATCCCCAATCCCCCACGCTCCGCCTCGGGCTATCGGCAGTACGAGCCGGATGCCGTTCGTCGGATCGCGTTCGTAAAGCGAGCACAGGGGCTCGGGTTCACGCTGGTGGAGATCGAGGAGCTGTTGGGACTCCGAGTGACTCCGGGGACGTGTACCGCCGTGGAGGAACAAGCCACCCGGACCATCGCCCGTGTGGATGAGCGCCTTAGGGACCTGCGCCGGATGAGGGCCGCGCTGAGCGACCTGGTCGAAGCGTGCCGTTCCAGAACCAACAGCGGCGAGTGCCCGATCTTGAGCGCACTGGACGCGGGAGAGCGATGATGCGGATCGAGCTCATCTACGATCATGATTGCCCGAATGCGGAGGCGGCTCGGAAGAGACTGGCCGAGGCGCTTGTAGGCGTCGGACTCCCCGCGACCTGGACCGAGTGGGAACGAAGCGATCCAGCCGCGCCCGAGTACACGCAGCGTCTCGGATCGCCCACGATCCTCGTGGATGGCGCGGACGTGAGCGGGACCCCCTCCGAGGTCGGCGCAAGCTCCTGCCGCGTGTATCGAGCTCCCGACGGATCGTTGAGTGGGGTGCCATCGCTTGGGGTGATTGTCGCGGGGCTCTCGACGGGCGGTGACGGTGGGTAGGACGCTGTGGGCTGCGGTCAGCGGTGCGGGAGCGGCGCTGGTATCGGCCCTGTGCTGCGCCGGTCCTCTGATCGCGGTGACGCTCGGAGTGTCGGGTGCGGGCCTGGCCAGCACGTTCGACCCGCTGCGGCCCTACCTGCTGGCCGCGACCGTTGTACTCCTCGGATACGGGTTTTGGACCCTACATCGCGAGGAACAGGCCGCGTGCGAGCCGGGGAAGCCGTGTGCCGAGCCTCGTGTGCGGAGGCGCATGAAGCTCGCCTTGTGGGTGGCGACTGGCTTCGCGGTCCTGTTCGCCACATATCCGAGGTGGCAGACGCTTCTCCTGTAACGGGTGCGGTCAACGGAGGCCGATCTTGTCGAAAACGCAGTGGGCATTGGTGGTCGTCGTCCTGGGTGCGGGCATCCTTCTCCAGATCCCCCGTCACGACCACAACGCAGCGGACGGACATGACCACCCGGAGTTGACGCTGGGTGGAGCGGGTGAGGGCGACGGAGGCATATCGCCCTCAGACATCTCTGGCCCTGGACGGATCGTCGAACTGGCCGTATCGGGCATGACCTGAACCGGCTGTGCTGCGACGGCCCGGGTGGCCGTGAAGCGGGTTCCAGGCGTAGCCGACGCCGTTTTTTCCTTTGACGAAGCGCGGGGGTTCGTCCGCTACGATCCCGATGTGACGGACCCCACCGCGTTCATGGCCGAGCTGGAGCGGATGACTGGATTCGAGTCGGTGGTGGAGCCCACCCTGCCCAACGAGTGAGCGACGACTGGGCTCAGGCAGGCTGGTCTACCCCATGCCTCGAGCGGGCGATGGGATTGATCTCCGGTTGCCTTCGGCAATCCTCGATCGTCTCCAGCGCCTTGCGGCGCCTCCGGCTCGAACCCCACGGCCCTCGGCTTGGGAAGCGGGGGGAGAACACCCCGGTTTTCACGGATTTCGTATAGGAATCAGGATTTCCTTCACATTTCCCGAGGACGATCACTGCCCTGATTCACTGGGCTGTGGATCGTAAAGTGCCAACGTCCATGCACACCCTGGATCGCTTGAGGGAGCGCCCGGGACACCGTGACTGGACGCTCCCTGTCGGCACACCGAGTCGGACGAGGCGCATTGCTGTCCGCCCCGACGCCAAGCGAAACCGTCAGTGCTTCATCAAGGGGCCTGAAGGGACCCTAGGGTGTCCACTTGATCGACCCCGGTGAGGAAATCTCGCCATCCAACGTCGTGAACGCTCCGAGCACGGCGAAGTCAACGAAGCTCCGGAAGGTCACGTACCCGGTGGCACCGGCGAACCTTCCCGTACCTCCGATGATGACGAGTCCACCGGTGGATTCGAATCCGGTGGCAGGATCGAACACCACGATCCGCCCGGGATTGAGGGGATCCATCTCCATCTCGAGTTCGTCACCGTTCGCAGCGGTGAACGTCCCGTCAATCTTCGACCAAACACCGAAAACGGGGTGCACGCACTGGAAGATCACCACCGTGAACTGACCCAGGTGCGTGGCTTCTCCCCCGGCCGTGGCCTTCGCCGCCGCCTCACCGGCAGGACATACGATTCCGGTTGGATCCGCAGGCAGCTGCGTCTGTGTCCCCTTGAAGGGCACCATTTTGACCGTTCGGTCGGCCGTGCCCATCAACGGCAGGTCCCCCACTCCGGGCTGTGTGGGTGAGTCCGCACAGCCGGGGACGAGGACGAGGGTGGTTAGGAGAGCCAGCAATCGTGGGTTTGGCATGTCTTGACTCCGATGAAAGGACTGCCAGCCTCCGCAGCCTGCGATGAGGGGGAATGGCCGCACGACCAGGTTCGGGAGCGACCGGGGGCAGGGGCGAGCAAGGTGCAACTCTGGCGACTGGTGGCCAGACTTGGCAACTGATGCACGGGCGCCACATGATCGCGGCCGGCTGGGCCGACTCCCCGAACACAAACGAGCCCGCAAGGGGCCAAGGCTCTGAGGAGTCGTTCTCTCCAAGTGAAGCGAGCGATGCGATTTGGCTGCGGCGGCATCGCCGTCCTCGCCGATCCCACCGAGATCGCGAAGATGCTTTGGAACTCAAGCGGGCGATGGGATTGATCTGCGGTTGCCTTCGGCAATCCTCGATCGTTCCAGCGATACCCGGACGGATCTACTCGAGGACGGTCGGACGCTGGCGCTGACCTGCGGGCTTCGCTCCTCAGCGATCCCATCGGTAGCCAGACTGGTCTACCCGATACCGAAGCGGGCGATGGGATTCGAACCCACGGCCCTCAGCTTGGGAAGCTGATGCTCTACCCCTGAGCTACGCCCGCAGTTGGACGCTAAACATGCCGTGAGCCGGCTCCCTCGTCCATAGGGGTTTCACCCCAAGGGAACATGTCCGCACGGGCACTCCCGCTTGTGCCGATAGCAGTAGGTCTTAAGGCAGTTGGGACAGATCGCGAGGTTCTCGAGCGTGTAGCCCTCACCGCACGTCACGCAGCGGTCGCGCGTGGCGAGGAAGTCCCAGTAGGGATCTCTTCCAGTCCGCGAGGCCCAATGTGCCTTTACGGCCCTGCGCAGGATCCCGTCGCGGTCGGCTTCCGCTCCCCCGTAGGCGAGCCAGAGCTTGGCGGCCGCCGCCTCCAGATCGCTCAGGGCCTGGCCCCTGCGGAGCTTCGCGATCGGGGCCGGTACTTCGGTGCTCATCGTACGACTCTCGACCCTTGGGTGAGCCGGTCTTTCCGGATTTCCCGTACTCATGATTGGAGGGGAGGAACACCGGAGAGAGCGACCGGTGCCGGATCCCCGACATGCGGACTGTCCGCCCCCCGGACGGGACGCGCCGGAGGGAAAGAGGATCACGGGTCGGTCGGCCCCGCCAGTGTCGCCGCTGGGCGACACTCCGGCCGGCCCGGTCTTCTCCGGACCGGAGGTGGGCGGGACGCGGAAGGGCCGGGCGACATCGCCCGGCCCTTCTTCACGTTGTCTCGTCGCCGAAGTGCGAGCACCTCTGATGGCCGCGCGGGGTCAGGGGCGAATGACCTCGTACCAGTACCCGAGGATGTCTGCATCCGTGTCCATCTGTACGTTCCAGGCCACGTCCGCGTCCACTGCCCCCGCCTGCACCGTCATATCCCGGGTCCCGACCTCGGTCCCGTCCGGTGCCGTGAAGTGGATACGGAGCGTGATGGGCGTGCCCACGTCGAGGCTCTTGTTCTTCACCGCGCCCCGGATCTCGGCCCCACCGCCCGCGATGGGCTGCAGGGTCGGGTCCACCACCTCGAAGGTGAGGTCTTCGAGCTGGTTCGACACCTCGATGGCCTCATCCTCGTTCCCGGTGTTCAGCAGTCCCTGACCCGCCAGTAGATAGGCGTTGGGGTTCTGCGGATCGAGCTCGATCAAGGCCATGCCGGCTTGGTGAAGGTGCTCGAACTCCTCCGCCAGGAAGAGCGACTGCGCATAGTTGTACGCGCCATCCCGGCTCATGGGGTTGACCTCGGTGGACCGCCGAAACGCCTCCGCGGCCATGCTGTACTCTTCGAGGTTGTAGAGGCCGATGCCCGTGATGAAGAAGTCCCGGGCATCCATGTCGGTTCGGGCCATCAGGTTCCCGTAGATGGCCATCGCCGAGTCGGCGTTCATGCGGAATGTCGCCGAGTCGGGATTCATGGTGTCCGCCACCGCTTCCCTGGCGATCGCCATGAGCGTATTGGCGAGGCTCGTCATCACGTTCAGGCTTCCCGGGTTCTGCTCCAGGTAGCTCGCGTAGGCGTCGACGGCTTCCTGGTTCCTTCCGGCGCGGGCAAGGCCCTGGGCCAGATTGTACGCCGCGATCTCCTCCTGCTCCTTCCAGGACTCCTGACCGGCTGAGTCCTGCTCGGCGAACCGCGGTCCCTGGACGAGCCCGAGGATGTCCCGATACACGGCGACAGCCCGGTCCGACTGCTGGGTGCGGTCATAGAGCGAGGCGAGCTGGAGCATCGCCTCCGGGCGGCCCTTGAAGATGACGTGGGCCTTCTCGAAGCCACGGATGGCGCCCTCGATATCACCCGTCTGGAGCGGACCGATGGCCTCGTTATAGGCCGTGACCCAAGCGTTCTCGCGGACGAACGAGAGCTCCTGCCCGTAGGTCGGGTAGAGGTCCACCGCGGCGTTCAGCATCTCGTCCGCCGCCGCGAAGTTTCCGAGGCCGATGTATGCTTCGGCGGCGAGCCTGTAGCCCAGCGGGTTCGTGGAGTCCTCGGCGATCGACAGCTGCGCCGACTCCAGCGCCGACTGGAACCGGGACGGATCGGTCGTGCCCGTCTGCTCGGCCTGCAGCAGGAAGAGTTGGGCGGTCTGCGTGTGGTCGTTGTCGCGAGGCCGAAACCCGTCGTCCCCTGCTGCGTCTGGGGCGGCGCCTCCGCCGGACGCGCAACCGGCGACGATGAGCGCCGCCGCTGCGGCCGACACGACGGCATATCGGAGTTTCATCCGAGGAATCCTCCTGAAGATACTCGAGGTCTGGTGAGGTCAAGATGGGGTAAGCTGGACAGCAAAAAAAGATAGACATTGGGCCGGTCGAGATCAAACGCCGACCGCGGGCGAAAAAGCGGGCCGCAACGAGCAATTCGACCCGTTACGCCTTCCCCAGATAGGCGAGGATCCGACTGGCCAACACGGCTGATACCCCGGGGACCCGGGCGAGGTCGGCCTCGCTGGCTCGCCGAATCCCCCGAACCGAGCCGAAACGCTCGAGGAGAAGCTGCTGTTTGCGTGGCCCGATGCCGGGAACGTCCGCGAGTTCGGACCGGATCGTGCGCTTGCTTCGGAGCGTGCGATTGTAGGAAACGGCGAACCGGTGCGCTTCGTTTCTGAGACGCTGGAGCAGGTGCAGCGCCCGGGCCCGCCGGTCGATGCGGACTGGCTTCGATTGGCCCGGTAGGAACACCTCCTCCTCACGCTTGGCGATGGCCGCGACCGCCACGTCGCTCACATCCGCGTCTCGCAGTCCCGCGAGAGCCGCACCGAGCTGGCCCTTCCCTCCGTCGATCAACACGAGGTCCGGGAGCGGCTTCTCCTCCCGCACGCGCCGGGACAGGGCCCGTGACACGGCCTCCTGCATGGACCGGAAATCGTCGTTCCCCCAGTCGCCCCGCACTCTCATGCGACGGTACTCGGACTTTTTGGGCTCTCCGTTCTCGAACACGACCGCACTCGCCACCGTCTCCGCGCCCTGGAGATGGGACACGTCGAAGCAGAGGATGAGGCGAGGCACGACTTTTAGGCCGAGGCGGTCCTGCAGGTCGTAAAGCGTGCGGTCCGCACGGTCGACCGTGTCCTCGAGCTGCACCACCCGGTCCTCCAGGGCCTGCCGCGCGTTTTCGGCCGCCAGCTCCACGAGCCGACGTTTCTCGCCCCTCTGCGGCACGCGCGCCGCCACCCGGCGCCCCGCCTCCAATGTGAGGATCTCCCCCACCAGCGCACGGTCCTCGAAGTCCACGGGGAGCAGGATCTCCCTGGGAAGATCCGTGGTTCCGGTCCGTCCGCGTCCCAGGTAATAGCGGGAGACGAAGGACTGGATGAGGGCGTCGTCCGACTCGGCTTCCACGGCACTGAAGCGCTGCGTGTCCCTACCGAGCAGGGTGCCCTTGCGGACCCGCAGGGCGACCGCGGTGGCCAGCGCCCCGTCCCGCGCCAACCCGATCACGTCGTAGTCTCCCCCGCCGAAGCGCTGGACCCGCTGGATCCTCGCCAGCACGTCCAGCCCCGTCAGCGCGTCGCGCTGCCGCGCGGCCAGCTCGAACTCCATCCGATCGGCAGCCTCCCGCATCCCGGCCTCGACACTGGCTCGGACCGCCGCCGTGTCTCCTTCCAGGATGCGGATGATCTCGTCGATCATCTGGCGATACGCCGACTCGGACTGGAGACCGACGCAGGGCGCCAGACAGCGCCCAATGTGATAGTCGAGACAGGGGCGCGCCGGCGCTTCCCTGGGCAGGTCGTAGCGGCAGGAGCGGACGGTATACAGACGCTTGACCACCTCGAGGGCCTGCCGGACGAACCCCACCGACGTGTACGGCCCGAAGTAGCGCGAGCCGTCGTTGACGGTCCGGCGGGTCACGAACACGCGGGGAAAGCGCTCCTTGGTGGTCACCTTGATGTACGGATAGCGCTTGTCGTCCTTGAGCTGGATGTTGAAGCGAGGCGAGTGGGTCTTGATGAGATTGGCCTCGAGGATCAGCGCCTCGGACTCCGACCCGACGACGATGGTCTCGAGGTCTTCCGCCCGTCGCACCAGCTCGGTGGTCTTGAGATCGCGGGCCGCGTCCGCACCGAAGTAGCTCCGCACGCGCGAGCGCAGAGACTTGGCCTTGCCCACGTAGAGGACCTCGCCCAGCGGTCCCTTGAAGAGGTAGACGCCCGGACGTGTCGGGAGCTCGCGCAGGCGCGCTGGCGGGATGTTGGAATCGAGCGACATGGCCGGTCTCCGGCTGGGCCGGGGTCCGGTCAGGCCGGCCGAGCGGGCAGGGCTCGCCTGAGCCCGAGGGCGCGGGTCAGGGCGAGATATGCTACACCGTATGCCGCCAGCGTTCCTGTGGCGGCAAGCTTCACGTGTAGGTCGCCCAGCAGGGGAGCCACGAATCCGGCGAGCACGGCGGCCACGATCGCAGAAAACCACACACGCACCCCCTCGCCTGCCCCGGGACCGTGCCGTCCCACATGGCGCCTGAGCGCCCGGCGGAGCACCACGTACTCGAACCACGCCGCCACGGCGGCCCCCGCCGCCAGCCCGGCCGCACCCAGGTGGAGCGCCCCGATTTGGCGACGGTCCAGCGGAAACATGAGGAGCGCGCCGATCGCAAGGGAGATTAGGATGCGGTACACGGCCACCGTGGCCGGTGTGCGGGTGTCGCGCAGTGCGAAGAATGCGTTCGACAGCAGCCGGGAGCTCGCGGACGCGAGCAGCCCGACCGAGAACACTCCCAGCACGATGGCGGTCACGGCTACGGCGTCTGCGCCGAACTCGCCCCCGAAGTACACGAGCCGGATCACGGTCTCGCCGAGCACGACGTACCCGACCACGGTCGGGACCACCCAGAACTGGACCTGCCCGAGCGCGTCCGCGATTCGGGCAGCCAGCACCTCGGTCTCCGCCTTCCGCTCACGGGATAGCTCGGGAAGTTCTGCCGCCCCGATCGAGAGCCCGAACAACGAGATGGGCAGGACATAAAGGGTCTGAACGAACCCGAGGACCGTCACCGCTCCACTCGCCAACAGGCCCGCCAGGGTGAGGTCCCGCACCAGGCTGCTCAGATTCTCGAACCCGCGCGCCCCGACCACCGGCGCAAGATTGCGGATCGCCTCACGGACTCCCGGCGCGTTCCGGTCGAGCGACGGCCGGAACCTGCCCAGGTGGCGAAACACGAATGGGAGTTGCACACCCAATTGGAGCACGCCGCCGACGAGCGCCCCCCACCCCATCGCATTCAGCAGGGACAGGTCCCGGTAGCCGAACCGGAGGGCCGCCGTCACCAGTGTG
>JAHEKN010000099.1 GCA_024638305.1 Gemmatimonadota bacterium
CATACGCCAGGTCGTCGACCACCGCCTGCAGGGTCGCGGGCAGCGCCGGATGCCCGCTCCGGGGTGCAGTGGGGGCGAATCCGGCGCCGAGGAGCACGCCGCACGAGACGAGCAGGATCAACCGCCACCTGCCGCCAAGTCGCGACCAACACCGCGAGAGTATGCTCATGGGTTCCTCCTGAGACCCAGAAGGACCGTGGCGGCGCGGCCGCCCACGAATGGCGGCAAGCGCCACTCGTTCAGACGGCTCCACCGCCGGGTCTCGACGGCCGAGTCGGTGACGGGCTGGCGAGGGTCGAAGAGAGCCGCTCGCGGGGAAGCGCGGACGTTCTCTTCGGCGAGCGCTCGCAGGTGGACGGTAAAGGGGGGCTGTGAAATAGGACGTTCCCTCGCTGTTCACGGTCGCGTAACGTCCACGGAACGGCTGGTCGTGCCCTACCTGTGAACATTGGGACGCCGTCGGCAGACCGCAAACGAGGGTTGGCCCCGGCCCCCCGGCTGGGGCCGGGGCGATCAGGTCACACCGGCCTCAGTAACGCGACGCCACCAACTCCACGTCGGCTTGCCCCCAGGCGATCTCGAACTCGGTCCAGACCTCGCGAGCCTGGGCCTCCCGCCCTTGAGCCTCGAGACTCCGGGCGAGCCCGAATAGCGACCAGCCGTTTCTCGGGAATTTGTCCAGGTCCTTGCGATACGCAGCCTCGGCTTCCCGAGCGCGACCTACCTCGAGCAGCGCCCGGCCGAGCGACTGCCGCACCGGGTAGTACCAGAGCGGAGGCTCGTCGTAGAGAAGCCCGTCCTCGATGTCGGTCGCGGCCTGGAAATGAGCGACGGCCCCAGCCGCGTCGCCGGTCCGCAGCGCGATCTCGCCGGCGAGGACGTGCGGTGAGATGTGCGGAATGGGGTTCATGGCCGGTTCGCCTTCGACCGTGCTCGCGACCTCGCTGATCTCGGCGAGGACAGCCCGCGCTTCCGCCACGCGACCGAGCGCGGCCAGCGCGGTCCCCCGCGCGTACTGGGCCAGCATGGTGGCCTGCAGCAGCTCTTCCGGCGGCGAGGGCTCGTCGAGCACCGCCTCCCAGCGCCCGAACGTGAGCAGCGTCAGTTGGGGTAGGACCACGGCATTCTGGAGCCAGTAGACATCGCGGGCGATCTCGACGGACACCTTGGGAGCCACCAGTCGGGCCGCCTCGAGTGCCTTTTCGCTCATCCCGGCCATGGTCGCCGCGAACGCCATGAAGTGGTAGTTGTGCGGGTAGTACGCGCCCGTGTACAGGGACGGGATGCCCACGTCGGAGATGTAGGTCTCGTCCGAGTGTACGGCGTGCTCGTTGATCGTGACGGCATCGGCGTAGCGACCCACCCGGATGTAGATGTGCCCCGGCATGTGCACGATGTGCCCCGCGCCCGGCATCAAGGCCGCCAATCGGTCTGCGCACGCGATGGCGCGGTCCGGGAAGGCCGCCTCCACGAGATGGATGTAGTAGTGGCAGGCGCCCGGGTGGTCGGGATTCAGGCTGAGGGCGCGCTCGAGCGTTCGTTGCGCCTGTGGGGTGTTTGCCCGCGGGGACCTACTCCCGAAGTCCCCGTCCCAGTAGTTCCAGGGGCTCAGGTTCATCACAGCGGCGCCTCGAAGCGTCAGGACGTCCGCGTTGTCGGGATGCGCGGCAGCGACGTCCGCGAGCGCAGCCGCATAGGCCGAGTCCAGAGCGGGTCCCGCCGCGGAGGGATCAGGGCCGTAGCGCGCCGCGATGGTGGTGATCAAAGCGCGCTCGACGGCCGAGACGCTCCCGGCGCGCGCCTGGGCCTCGCCGGCAGCGCGATAGGCGTAACGACCACCGTCCTCCGTGAGCGGTGCGTTGATGTTGTGACCCGCAGCGAGCGCGATGCCCCACCAGCACATCGCACAGTCGGGGTCGGCCTCCAGGGCAGCTTCGTAGGAACGGATGGCCTCGGCGTGATTGAACGCGTACTCGAGCCGGAGCCCCTGGTCGAAATAGGCCTGCGCCTGCTCAGAGGACGTAGTAATGGGCAGATGGTGGTTGCCCAGGTCGTCGAAGAGCGGGACGCCGGACGCGCCACCGGACTGTCGTTCCGCCGAGGGCGGCGCGTCGCCCGACTGGCATGCCGCAGCAGCGAAGGTGAAGGCGAGAGTAAAGCAGAGGGAGGTGCGACGATTACAGAACATCGTGATTCAACTCCTCGACCCCGTGATTACGAGGTCGGAATCCTAGGTCCAACATGCCTCAGGCCCGCATACGAAAAATGGCGACAGGCTGGCTCACGCGCATGTCCCGCTCACCACAGTCAGACTTCGACCAAATCCAGATCGGTCGTGATGGCGATGCAGCCCGACACTGTCCGGTAAACCGGACACTTCGGGTGGTGGACCTCATGCGCCCGGCGGGCGGCGTCGGCGAGCGAGGAGTCGGAGAGCTCGAGCCGGTAGCGGACATGGATCCGCTCGATGAACAGCACGCCGTCTCCCTTCTCGATCGTTCCCTCGACCTCGCCGATAAGGCGGTCGTCCCCGGCCGGTATCCCGCGCGCCTCCAGCGCGCCCCCTAAGGTCCCAGTCAGTCAGCCTCCTGTTGCCGCGACGATGTAGTCCAACGTGGTGGCGGTCGGGGTGTCCACTTCCGCCCCGTAATGCTCGGCGATCTCGGAATGGATACCGAAGTGCACCGGCCGCTCCGTGGCCGGCAGATGCGCGTGACGGAAGGGGCCCTTCTTGCGCTCGATCCGGACACGGGAGGTGTAGACGGGCATCGCTGGCTCCGATTGCGGCGGACTCGTGGGCCTGGACCCTCAATAGAGGCGGGGCCCCGACCCCGGGCAAACGGTGTGATGACGGCTTGGTGGGGCTATTCCGTCTTCAGCACCTTCACGGGGTCCACCTGTGCCGCCCGGTGGGCTGGAACCGCGCTCGCGGCCAGCGCCACGAGTCCCAGGAGGGCGGCGACGCCGGTGAACGTGACGGGGTCGGTGGGACTCACTCCAAACAGGAGCCCCGTCATCAAACCGGTTACGACGTAGGCACCGACCAGTCCGATTGCGACACCCATTCCCGCGAGCAGCAGGCTCTCACCCACCACGAGACGTCCGATCTCGGCGCTCGCAGCACCGAGCGCCACCCGTACGCCCATCTCCCGCATCCGCCGCGTCACGTTGTACGCGACTACGCCGTAGAGCCCCACCGCCGCGAGCACGAGTGCCAGGCCCGCGAACAGTCCGAGCAGCGTGGTTACGAAGCGGTCAGGATCGAGCGCTCGGTCCACCACGGACTCCATCGTCGTCATCGTCAGAGCCAAAGACGGGTCGGTGGAGGACACCTCGGCTCGAAGCGAAGGGACGAGTCCCGCCGGGTCGCTGGACGTTCGCACGACCACGGTCATGAACCGAGTGGCCAGTTGCTCGGACGGAAAGTAGATCGCATTCCGATCCTCTCCCCGCAGGCCGAAGTTCTTCACATTGCGAGCCACGCCGACAATCTCCCGCCAAACCGGATCGTCGGGGCTGTTCACGTTCACCCGGCTTCCGATGGCGCCCTCGTTGCCGAAGTATCGTTCGGCCAGCGTCTCGTTGACGACCACGACGGGAACGGCGCCATCACGGTCGGCGTCGTCGAATCTCCTTCCCACCGGAACCTGGAGACCGATGGCCTCGAAGTAGCCGGGCGTCACGCGACGGATCCACGCCACGTTCTCCTCACCCGGGGGAGGCACGGGCCGGCCCTCGACGTTGAAGTCGGTGTCTCCGTTGCTGCCCCCGAGGGGGAGCGAATTGATGGCGCCGACCGCCACCACACCCGGAAGGCTCCGGATCCGCTCCTCGAGGTCGGCCTGATACCCGCGGACCGCCTCGATATCCGGATAGCGCGTGTCGGGGAGGAGCACCTGGAACGTCACCACGTTCTCGGGATCGAAGCCGAGGTCCACCGTCCGGAGCGCTTGGAAGCTCCGGAGCAGGAGGCCGGCTCCCACGAGGAGCACCAATGCCATCGCGACCTGGCCCGACACGAGGGCGCTCCGCAGCCGCCGACCTGC
This sequence comes from Gemmatimonadota bacterium, assembly GCA_024638305.1. Lineage (GTDB taxonomy): Bacteria > Gemmatimonadota > Gemmatimonadetes > Longimicrobiales > Gaopeijiaceae > JAHEKN01. The sequence goes on from JAHEKN010000099.1 coordinate 4,047, forward strand.
TAGCCCGGGGCCCGGCCCCCGCCCCCCTTCGGAAAGGGAGTCGCGAAGGTCGGCGCGGGAGGCGCGGAGCGACGGCGCCAATCCGAAGAGCACTCCGGCGAACAGGGTCGCGGCAGCGGCTGCCAGGAGCACCCGACCGTCCACGGCCACCTCCGAGATCCGCGGCGTCCCCGCCGGCGCAAGCTGGATGAGGACATCGGTCGCGACGAAGGCCACGCCCACGCCGAGAATGCCGCCTATCACTGCCAGGAGGATGCTCTCGGTCAGGAGCTGGCCGACCAGCCGTGGCCGGCCGGCCCCGAGCGCGGCGCGCACCGCGATCTCACCTCGGCGAGCCGTACTCCGGGCCAGGAGCAGGTTGGCCAGGTTGACGCACACCAGCAGGAGCACCAGGCCGACCGCGCCCAGCAGAACCCACAGTGCCGTGCTGGCCTGCTGGACAAGGTTGTCGTGCAGGGGTACGAGCGTGTAGCCCACCCCCGTGTTGGATTCCGGGAACTCGGCTTCCAGCCGGGCACCGAGAGCATCGGCCTCGGCGCTCGCCGTCTGGAGGGAGACACCGGGCCGTAGCCTTCCGATGGCTCTGAGCATCGCGCTGCCCCGTCCGCCCCCGAAGTTGGTGTCGTCCCATCCATACGGAGTCCAGACATCGGTGGTCTCGAGGAACGGTTGCCGGAAGCTCCGCGGCATGACCCCGATCACCGTGTGGGGCTCGTCGTTCAGCGTCAGGGTGCTTCCCACCACCTCCGGATCCTCGCCGAAGCGGCGCGACCAGAAGTCATGGCTGATCAAGGCCACACGCGCCGCGCCCGGCTGGTCGTCTTCGAGTGCGAATCCGCGACCGGCGGCCGGCTCGATCCTCAGTACGTTCGCGAAGTACCCGTGGGAGACGGGGCTCTGGGTAATGGTCTCCGCGTCCCCTCGGCCCGTCAGGGTCGGGAAGAAGTCGTTCCAGATGGCCACGTCCTCGAACACATGGTCGAGGCGCTGGACGTCGCGGAAGTTGGGATATCCCAGCCACTCCTGGTCGGGCCCGCCCCGTCGGGTGTAGTCCGCCCAAACCGCCACGAGCCGGTCCGGCTCCTCGAAGGGCAGTGCCCGCAGAAGGATGCCGTCGACCACGCTGAAGATGGCCGTGCTGCCCCCGATCCCAAGGGCGAGCGTGACGATCGCTACGGACGCGAAGACGGGGTTTCTGCGGAGCCCGCGCAGTCCGAAACGGGCGTCGGTACCGATTCGCTCGAGCATGCTCACACTACTCACCGACCGCACCTCCTCCTTGTAGCGCTCCACGCCGCCGAAGTGGACGAGCGCCCGGCGCCGCGCCTCCGCCGGGTCCATGCCGCGCCGGATGTTCTTCTCCGTCTCCATCTCGACGTGGAATCGGAACTCGTCATCGATGTCCCGCTGCGCACGCCCGAGCGAGCGGAAGGGCCGGAGCAGGAACCGCAGCTTGTAAAGCCACCTCGTCATTGGCTGTCACCCCTCCGCCACGGTGTCTTCCGCGCCCCGGCCGAGCACCGCGTTCACCGCGTCCGTGAACCGGTCCCAGCCTTCCTCCTCCAGCCGAAGATGCCTCCGGCCCGGCGGAGTGAGCCGGTAGAACTTGGCGCGCCGGTTGTTCTGCGATTTACCCCAATAGGAGTCGATCAGTCCCCGCTTCTCCAGACGATGGAGTGCCGGGTACAGAGCGCCTTGGTTTACCTGTAAGACCTCGGCCGAGAGGTCCTGGATCCGCTCAGAGATCCCCCACCCGTGCATCGCCTCGATCGACAGCGTGCGCAGGACCAGGAGGTCGAGCGTTCCACGGAGGACGTCTTCGCGCGGGTTCTTCATGGGCTCCCCTTAAGATTCGACAGGAAAACTAAGGCTCCCCTTAGGATTCGACAAGAGCGCGGGGAGACGCGCGGGGGAGGCCCGCGGGATCCGCGTCGCGGGAGGAACGCGGGAAGGGCATGGCGAGGCGAGGGACCGGGGGACCGGCGGACCGGCGGGTCAGCGGACGGCCGTCTTGCCCCTCGGGACGCCCCCGGTGCATCCTTGCCAGACCCCGGGTGGGTGGCACCGCGACGTACGCCATCCCCGCGAGGCCGCTCAACATCTCCACGGTCGTTCCGTGTGGCATCCCTCAGGAGGTCCCGATGCTGGTCGCGCCCCCTCGTATCACCGTTGGCGCAGTGGTCCTGGCCGTCGCGTCGCTGCTCGTGGCGCCGCAGGCGCCCCTTTTCGCTCAGGCAGATCCGCGGTTGGCGGACTTCAAGGGCGAGGTGCTGGATTTGGTCGAGGCACGCTCGAAGATGGTCCAGGAGATCATCGACATGCTGTTCTCGTTCGGCGAGCTCGGCATGCAGGAGTTCGAGACGCAGCGCTACCTGACCGGCATCCTCGAGGACAACGGCTTCGAGATCGAGTTGGGCACGGCCGGGATGCCCTCCGCCTGGACCGCGCGCTGGGGCAACGGTGGACCTCTCATCGCGCTCGGGTCGGACGTGGACGGAATCCCGCAGTCCAACCAGAAGCCGGGCGTCGGGTACCGCGACCCGATAGTCTCCATGGCGCCCGGGCACGGTGAGGGCCACAACTCCGGCCAGGCCGTGAACATTGTGGCGGCGCTGGCGGTCAAGGAGATCATGGAACGGGAGAACCTCCCGGGCCGCCTCCTGATCTGGCCGGGCGTGGCCGAGGAGCAGGTGGCGTCCAAGGCCTTCTTCGTTCGCGAGGGCACCTTCGATGGCGTGGACGTCAACCTCTTCACGCACGTCGGATCCAACTACGGGATGTCCTGGGGGCAGGGAGGCGGAAACGCCCTCTGGTCGGTGCAGTTCCGGTTCACGGGCGAGACAGCCCACTCGGCGGGCTCCCCATGGCGCGGGCGCTCGGCTCTCGATGCCGTGATGCTCATGGCGCAGGCGTGGGAGTTCAAGCGGGAGCACCTCCAGCCCGCGCAACGCTCGCACTACATCATCGTGGACGGAGGCGACCAGCCCAACGTGGTCCCCCAGACCGCCACGATCTGGTTCTACTTCCGCGAGCGCGACTACCCCCGCACCAAGGACATGTACGACGCGGCCGTGCTGATGGCCGAGGGCGCCGCGCTCATGACCGGAACCACCATCGACACGATCATGACCGTGGGATCCGCGTGGGGGCGGCACTTCAGCAAGCCGGTGGCGGAGGCGACCTACGCCAACATCCAGGCGGTGGGCCTCCCGGACTGGGACGAGGCGGACCAGACCCTGGCGCTCGGGCTCCAGCGCGAGCTCGGCGTGGAGGAGCAGGGCCTGGCCGATTCTCTCCCGGAGCTTTCGGGTCCCGTGGACCTCGAACGGTCGCTCGGGGGAGGCTCGGACGATATCGGAGACGTGTCGTGGAACATGCCGACCGTGACCCTCCGCTACCCGTCCAACATCCCCGGCGGACCCGGCCACAACTGGGCCAACGGGATCGCCATGGCCACGCCTATAGCTCACAAGGGGGCGGTGGCGGGCGCAAAGGTGCAGGCGCGCACCCTGCTCGACCTACTCCTGAACCCGCAGATCATCGCCGATGCCAAGGACTACTTCGACAACGTCCAAACGGCGGAGACGCAGTATACGCCTTTCATTGCGCCCACGGACGAGCCCGCCATCTGGCTCAATGAGGACATCATGGCGCGCTGGCGACCGCTAATGCGCGAGTTCTACTACGATCCGGACCGGTTCGAGAACTACCTGGAACAGCTTGGCATCGAGTATCCGACGGTGAGGACGAGGGCGGTGAGTCAGGACGGACGGTGACGGGCACCGCATTCGGGCGCAGGACGCCCTTGCCCTCGCGCGCTGCCGCCCCGTGAGGCGACCCCGCGTCCGCCGCGTCCTCGAAACCGTACTCTACCTGGAGGATCTGGAGGCCGCGGAGGACTTCTATTCGGGCGTGCTCGGAATGGAGGTGTTCGGCCGTGAGCCCGGCCGCCACGTGTTCTTCCGCCTCGAGCGTTCGGTCTTTCTGGTGTTCAAGGCGTCCCACACGAGCCGCGTTCAGACAGACGTGGGCGGGCAGGCCATCCCCCGGCATGGGCCAACGGGCGAGGGGCACGTGGCGTTCGTGATGGAAGCGGACGAGGTAGCCGCGTGGCGCGACGCCCTGGGGGCTTCCGGAATCCCGATCGAGTCGGAGGTGCGCTGGCCGAACGGGGAGCTGTCGATCTACTTCCGGGACCCGGGCGGGAACGCGGTCGAGCTGGCGACGCCGATGCTCTGGGAGTGACGGCGCGGGGGCACTCAGGGCGCTCAGGGCACTCAGGGCACTCAAGGCCCTTGGGACAGCGCGGCCCAGACCGCTTCAGCCGTCCGCACGTCTGGACGGCCCTCGAGCAGAAGCGCCAGCAACCCGGTCACGTTGGCGGCCGCGAAGCTCACCCCCCGGAGATTCCGCTCGGGGGGGACACCTGGGATTGGACGCGGTAGGCCACTGGCGGTGACCACCGGCGGGTCGCTCTCCGCGTCGATCCACAGCTCGTCCCGGAGGCATCCCCAGTGGAGCGTCACGCCGACCGTGTGCTCGAGACAGCCGGGTAGCCACTCCACTCCACCATGCTCCCGGGGCGAGACGACGATGGATCCTCGGTCGCGAGCGCGCTCCACGCAGGCCCAGAGAGCCAGCTCGGGCTTCGTGCGCGCGGTGCCCAGGCTGAGGTTGATCAGCCGCATGCTCCGCTCCGACGCCCAGTCGATGGCCTGGATCAGTACGTCGGTCGACGTGGCCAGCTCGCTCCCGAACACCTTTACGGCATGAACCTCGGCCTCGGGGGCCTTCTCCTGGATGGCTGCCGTCACCGCCGTGCCGTGTCCCAGACGGTCGGCGGTGTCGCTCGCGCCCTCGCCCTCGATACCGACCGCGATGCCGCCGGCCACCGCACCGATGTGCGGGTGATCGGCGTGCACCCCGCTGTCGATGATGGCGACTGAGATTCCCAGTCCCGTTCGTCCGGCCAGCGCCGGATGCCGCGCGCTCACGCGTATCGGTTCGCGGGGAGGCGCGCCCGCAGCGCTCAACCGCCCACTCCGGTCGACAGGTCGCTCGACGCCTGCTCCCCACCCGGTCCGCGGGCGTCACCAGATCCAAGCGCTTTTCCACCGAACATCTCGCTGAACCGAGAGGCCTTGGCGAGCAGTTCGTCCGGCCGCCCGTACTCGACCGCCCGCGCTCCGTCGATCACCAATGCTCGGTCCGCGCGCCTGGCCAACTCCAGCCGGTGCGTGATCACGACCGTGGTCCGGCCCCGCATGACCGCCTCGTACCCGTCGATCACCTGTGCCTGCGTGGCGGGGTCGAGGGCGGAGGTTGCTTCGTCGAGCACCAGCACGGCCGGGTCGGCCAGGAATGCTCGCGCCACCGCGATCCGCTGACGCTCACCGGCCGACAGGGCGTGACCGCGCTCTCCCACCACCGTGGCCAAGCCGTCTGGAAGGCCTGCGACGAAGTTGTCTAGACCCGCCGCACGCACGGCGTCGGCGATCTCCGTGGGCGACGCCGACGGGGCCGCATAACGCACGTTCTCCTCGATGGACGCATTGAACACGAAGGGGGTCTGATCGACCGCGAACACCTGAGCCCGGAGCTCGGCAAGCGTCAGGTCGCGCAGATCCACCCCGTCCAGAAGGACCCGTCCCACGGCCGGATCGGCGTGGCGGACCAGCAGATCGGCCACCGTGGACTTGCCGCTCCCGCTCGGCCCCACGATGGCCAGGACCTGGCCGTTTTCGACCGCGAAGGACACGCCGTCCAGGACGGGTCCCCCGCGATCGTAGGTGAAAGACACCTGCTCGAACGCGACGACGCCACGGACGGGAGTGGGAAGGACCGCTGGCGCGGCGGGCTCCCGGACGTCGGGCTCCGTCTCGAGCAGCTCCTGCACCCGCCCGAGCGACACGCGGGCCGTCGCGAGATTGGTCCAGAGACCCATGAGTCCCTGGACGGGCGAGAGCAGCCGCGTCTGGTAGGCCATGAATGCCACGAACGTGCCGAGCGTGATCGCCCCTCCGATCACGCGGAAGCCACCGTACAGGAACACGAGCGCCGTGCCGAGCGCGAGGATCGTTCCCGGCAGGCCCCCCGACAGATAGGTGAGCCAGCGCATCGACATGAGCGACGTCACGAAATCGTCGTTCTTGCTCCGGAAGCGCTCGATCTCCCGGTCCTGGGCATTGGACGCCACCACGAGCTTCATGCCCTGGAGCGTCTCGATGAGGAAGGTCCCGATGTCCGCGCTCCGCTGCCGCAGGCGGGCCACGCTCAGCTCCAGCTTGCGACGATAGTGCACGAGCGCCCACAGGCTCGGCGGCAGGGTGGCCAGCGTGACCAGGAAGAGCCGCAGGTCGAGCCAGGCCAGCATGCCCACGGTGCCGACCAGGAAGATCACGTTGCCTATCCAGGCGAGGGCGGTCTCGGACGCGACTCGTTGAATCTCCCCGATGTCGCTGTTGATGCGCGATACGATCTCGCCGAGCGGGGTGTCGGCATAGAATCGCGGAGAAAGCGTCTGTAGGTGCCGGTAGAGATCCCTCCGCATGTCGAACAGGACGTCCGCCGAGACGCGCGTGTAGAGGAGCCCGCTCGCCACGTTGAGCGCGAACGACACGGTCGTGATCCCTACGAACAGGCCCACGATTCGGTAGAGCCAGACCGTGCTCCGCCCCAGAAGAGCCAGATCGACCAGGGCCTTGGAGAGGTAGGGAATGGCCAGGGACAGCAGGGTCCCCACCAGGGAGAAGGCCAGCACGATGGCGAGCTTCCCGGCGTAGGGGCGCAGGTAGGCCAGCGCCCGCCTCAGATCGGGGTCGGTAACTCCAACTCCCCGGCCGATGGGATGCCCGCGCTCACGGTCCGCCGCCGGGGTCGCCATGTCTGGAGGAGGTGATCTCCCCGGAAGCCTACTCCGACGACGGCAGCAGGAGGAATCCAGTCATGTCGCCGTCGAGCTCCACGGTGTGCAGGTATTCGTAGGTGTCGGCTTCGTAGACGTCGATCGTACGCCCCGCGACATGGATGTAGAGGAGCTCGCCGTTCGTGCTGACGTCGAGTCCCATGCGCGGACGGCCCTCGAACTCCTGTCGCTTCACCACACGTCTCTGCTCCAGGTCGAACGTCCAGAACTCGTAGCGCCCGACGTCGGAATAGAGCGAGTAGGCCCGCCTCCGATCCGGCGCCAGCGCCAGTCCACGAAGCGGCTCGCTCGGTCCCAGCGTGTAGAAGTCCACGCTCTTGCCCGCCAGGTCCACCCGGGCGATGCCCATCATGCGCCGGTTCTGGACCTCGTCCGTGACGCGGAACAGGCCCGTGTAGAATCCGGGCTCCTCGTAGAGGCTGCCGGGGAAGCCGATCCCGATGCGGCCGAGTCCGGGCTCGTAGGGCTGGGAGATCTCCCAGCGATCGACCTCGGTGAACCCGTCGGTCTCGAGGACGATCACATCCTCGGCGAAGAAGTAGAGCAGCGACCCGTCGGGCGAGAACTGCAGCCCCGCCCGCTCGCGCTCGAAGTCGCCCGGCCACGGGATGGTGTCCATGATCTGCTTGGCGGCCAGGTCCACGCGGATCATCACGTTGCCGCTTACCGTCCATCGATCCCGCTCGCGGGTGGCATACTCACCCACCACGATGGCGTAGCTTTCCTCCGGGTGGACCTCCATCCCGGCGATGCGGAACTTGGTGTTCCCCTGCGAGAGCGTGAAGTAGTCGATGGACTTGCGGCCGGCCACGTCGATCACCTCGATCCATTCCATGCTCGCGTCCACTGAATAGACCCGCTCGCGACTCTCGGACAGCGTCATGTCGCCGGGGATGCGCGACTGCGTCGCGATGCGATCGACGACCTGGAACGTGGACTCGTCCAGGACGATGATCTCCTGCCCGTAGGAACCGATGAAGAAGGTCCCGTCGCCGCCGGGACGCGGCTGCTGCGCCGCCACGAGCGCACTCGCGCTGCAGAGTGCGACGCTGACCAGGCCGAGCGCGCGGGCACCACGCATCAACGCTCCAATCATGGAAAGATCAGGTCGATCTTGCGCCAGTCTTTCTGCGCCGCGGCGCATTTCCCTGTCCAGTCCGGCGAATGGTTGAGCTGATCGGGTACCTGCACCGGCCAGAAGCAGCCGTAGTGACAGTCGAACAGGTCGCGCTCCACGGGCTGGCAGAGCCCGGCGGTCCCTCCGCTCGAGTCCGCCTCCCACCCGGGGGAGAACACGAGAGAGCATCCGAGGGGGATGTGGGGCCCCCGACTCTCGAGGCCCACCACGTCCTTGGGCCCCCCGCTGGCCGAGGGTGCGCCTCCGCCTGAGCCGCCCGACGCACCACCCGCGATCCCCTCGTCCGCAGGGGCGGCGTGGCCGCTTCCATTCGTCTCGGCGCGTCCGTAGTGCTCGATGCGCGCCGCCTTGCGGTTGATTGCCTTGACGTGCTTCACGGTTCGTTCCTCATCGTACGGTCTCCGTGTCCGGTCATGCCGGGACGCGGTTCTCCATGTCGAAGCGATCGAGGTAGCGTGGGTTCCGGCTGGCTATCTCGCCGTAGACCCGCAGGCAGGTGTCCGTCCAGGCCCGGATCCAATCGCAATAGTGCAGGTTGGGCGCAGTGGTGGTCCCGTAGCGCGTGTGGGCCTCGTGGTAGCAGCCGCCGGCACACAGGGGCCGCGCCCAGCAGGTGTGGCAGTCGGTCTTGTTCACCACGTGGTGCTTCTCCAGAAAGCCGTATTGGAGCTTCCGATCGACCCCGTCCCGGACCGTCCCGATCTTGTGGTCCTCGGAGCCGGCGAAGCGGTGGCAGAGCGCGACCTCGCCGTCCGTGGCCACGCCCATGAGCCCGAGTCCGGCGCCGCAAGGATACGCCTTGCTCACGCCCTTGTGGATCTCCTCCAGCGTGTCCTTGATGTTCGAGAACCCGTGGTGCCGATTCTCGATGGCCGCCTCCTGGAACTCGAGCGCGAGCTCCGAGAACTGGGCCAACATGCTGTCGTAGCCCTCGCCCTCGATCGCGTAGTCCCGCCCATCGGCCGTCGTGACGGGCGCAAACCCCACCTCCCAGAATCCCATCTCCTCCGTGAGGTGCCGAAAGATGCTCTTCACGTCGAGGTTTTGTCGGGTCAGGGTCACGCGGGCGCCGATCGGCCGACTCGTGTGGCGGCGCAGGAGCTCTTTGATCTTGGGAAGGATCAGCTCATAGCTCCCCATGCCGTTCTTGAAGACCCGGAACTTGTCCTGGGACTCCTGCGGGCCGTCGATCGAGATCGTCACGCCAACCTCGTTGTCCACCAGCCACTCGATGATCTCCGGTCGGAGCAGAGTGGCGTTGGTGGTCAGGCTGAACTCGACTTCCTTGCCCAGCAGCGCACCCTGGGTACGGGCGTAGGCCAGCGTCTTCTTGAGGACCTTGAAGTTCAGGAGCGTCTCGCCGCCGAAGAACGTCAGGTGGGCCACGCGGTTGGCACCCGACTCCTTCAGCATGAAGTCCACGGCCTCCCGTGCGGTCTCCTCCGACATGAACTTCGGCTTCGAGCCGTAGTCCGTGTCGACGATCTTGTCCTCGCCGTATTCGTAGCAGTACGTGCAGGACAGGTTGCACTTGTTGGTGACGTTCAGGACCATGGTCGTGAGCGGAAACCCGGCCGGCGGCAGCACGGGGAGCGGCTTCTCCGGCGGCATGCGCCCCGGTCCGATGGCGCGGATCTCCTGTAGCTCGGCGACGGCGTCAACGACCGCGTCCGCGCCCACCTCCGTGCCCAGTTCCGAGACGAGCTCGGCCGCCGTCATCTCCCGCCCCTCGAGCGTGTCCAGCACGGCTCGTGAGGCCTGATCGATGTGGAAGACTCCCGCGCTCGGCACCATGTAGAGGAAGTGCTCGCCGGCAGCTTCGAAGGGGTGAAACTCCCGCTTGACCAGAGTCGTCATCGGCTCACGCTCCATGGGTCCCAACGCATGTACAACGGCACCGTCACCAGCAGATGGGCCCGGGAGCGAAGCTCGCGTCCGCTGCCCGGCGGCTGGTGCGTGGCGACTACCCAAACGTCCCCGATGTTGTTGCGCTCTCCCTTCCGCTCGGGGTTGGGCCCGTCCAGGGCCGGCGTGAAGAGTCCCGACTGATCGATGCTACCAACGTACTCGAGGTCGTCGTCGCCGAGGATCGCCGCGTACTCCTCGAGGGTCCAGGCGGCGTCCACCAGCCCCAGGTCGTAGTCGTCGGCCGTGCCCCGGCGTCCATCGGGTCCGTCGTGGTAGGCGGTCGCCTGGAACTGTACGTATCCCTTGGGAAACACGGCGCCACCGATCCGC
>JAHEKN010000100.1 GCA_024638305.1 Gemmatimonadota bacterium
GGCTCGTGAGCGGGGAAGCCGGGGACGCCGCGCTCTCGAGCTATCGAGGGACGCGGTGTGTCGTGCTCGGGGCCTCGGGGTTCATCGGTCGCTGGGTCGTGGAGGTCCTCGACGATGCCGGCGCGGAAGTGACCGCGGTCGTCCGTAGCAAGGCCGTGAAAGACTCGAGAGGCTGGGGCGCCGCCGCGGTGGCCGAGGGTTCTGTCGAGAATCCGATGGGCCTCCGCACGCTGCTGGAAGCGGCCCGCCCCTCGGTGACGTTCAACCTGGTCGGCTACGGGGTGCGCCCCGGCCAGGCCGATGCGACGGACGCCACCCGGGTCAACACGGACTTCCCCCCGCTGCTCGCGGGCCTCGTTGCCACCGCCCGCGACGTCGAGTGGACCGGAAACGCGCTCGTACACGCCGGGACGCAGGCGGAGTACGGTCCCATGGCCCGAGTCGAGGAGTCCGCGGAGGCGCGGCCGGCGACGCTCTACGGCCGGACCAAGCTCGCCGGCAGTCTGGCTCTGGCAGAGCGGTGCCGGACACTCGAGGCGCCCGCCGTGACGGCGCGGATCTTCAACGTATACGGACCGGGCGAGCCCGAGCACCGGCTCCTGCCCACCCTGATCCGGCGGTCAAGGGACGACGCGCCGATCGACCTCACCTCCGGAGAACAGGAACGCGACTTCACCTTCGTCCGGGACGTGGCGGAGGGCTTGCTTCGGCTGGGGGCTGCCCGGGCCCTACGGGGAGAGCCCGTGAACCTCGCCTCGGGCCGCCCCATCCCCGTGAAGAATCTCGTGCTCGAGGCGGCACAGCAGTTGCACGTTCCCCGGGCGCGCCTCCGTTTCGGTGCCCTCCCGGAACGGCCTACGGAGGCTCGGTCGCAGTCGGTTTCGGTCACGAGGCTGCAGGAGTTGACGGGCTGGAGCCCACTCACCTCCTTGATGGAGGGTATACGTTGGACCGTGGCGGCGAACGCGGGCCTTTCCAGGTAGAGCAGGGGAGCATGGTCGAGAGCACGGGCAGGCCAGGAGCCAGGGGAGCAGAGCTCTCGTTGGCCATGCCCTGCTACAACGAGGCGGAGGCCCTGCGGTCCACGGCAACCCGGCTGATCCGGAGGTTCCGTGAGGAAGGGGTACGCATCGAGCTGGTGATGGTCGACAACGGCTCCACCGACGAGACCGGCGAGATCATCGACGAGCTCGTGGCAGAGGGACTCCCGGTGGTCAAGGTCACCGTGCCCGTGAATCAGGGGTACGGCAACGGCGTCCTGAAGGGCCTCGAGCCGTGTACGGCACCTTGGATCGGCTTCGTGTGCGCCGACGGACAGGTCGCGGAGTCGGAAATCGTACGGCTGTACAAGGTGGCCTGCGTCGGTGGACCCAAGGTGGCCAAGGTGAGGCGCCGCTTCCGCATGGACGGCTGGAACCGGAAGGTCATCTCCATCATCTACAACGGCCTGATCAACGTGCTTTTCGGCGGTCTGGGGTCGATCGACATCAACGGCAACCCCAAGATCCTGCCGGCCGACGCCCTGCGCCGCATGCGACTCACCTCGAAGGATTGGTTCCTCGACGCCGAGGTCATGATCAAGGCCAAGCGGCTCGGTCTTCCGGTGTTCGAGATGAACGTGCTGGCTCAGATGCGCGAGGGCGGCACGTCCAACGTGCAGGCCTCCACCTGCGCCGAGTTCGTCAAGAACCTCTGGCGCGCGCGCACACGCGGGCTCGAGCTCGGCCCCGCGCCCGCTACCGAGGCGCCACCCGTCGCTTCCACCTCGCCGAATGACTGATCCCGTATACCGACGCCGCACGCGCTGTCGGGCATGCGATCAGGAGACCATGGAGGTCTTCCTGTCGCTCGGCCCCCAGCCCCTGGCCAATGCGCTGCCGCAGTCCTCGAACGACCGCGAGAGCGAAGCGCGCTACCCGCTGGACGTGGCGTTCTGCACCACCTGCGCCCTGGTGCAGATTCCGGACGTGATCGATCCGCAGGTGCTGTTCGGTGAGTACCCCTACGTGACTGGCGTGTCCACGACGATCGCGGAGCACAACAGGCGGTTCGCGGCCTCGGTCGTGGGACGGCTCGGTCTCGGACCCGATGACCTGGTCGTCGAGCTGGCCAGCAACGACGGCAGCCTGCTCCGCTGTTTCCAGGCGCACGGCGTGCGTGTGCTCGGAGTGGAGCCAGCGTCCAACATCGCCGAGATGGCACGGGCCGCCGGCGTGCCGACGGAGGACGTCTTCTTCGATGCCGACGTGGCGAAGGACTTGATTGCCAAGTACGGCCGGGCGGCGGCCGTGATCGGCAACAACGTGCTCGCGCACGTCGACGCCACCGCCGACTTCCTGGCCGGCATGGGGGCGCTGCTCCGTCCCGACGGAGTGGCTGTCACCGAAGTGCCCTATCTGAGGGAGTTCGTGGACCGGTTGGAATACGACACGATCTACCACGAGCACCACTGCTACTTCGGCGTAGCGCCGCTGCTGCGATTGGCCGAGGGCGCGGGCCTGTCCGTCGAGGACGTGGAGGAGGTCCCGGTCCACGGCGGATCGATCCGGGTGTTCTTCCGCCTCCGCTCCGCCTACCCCGAGCACGGCCCCGCACCGCTCGAGATGGCCAAGCGAGAGCGAGCGGCGGGACTCACGGACGTCGCACGGTATCGCGAGTTCGCCCGCGACGTGGAGGCGCAGCGGGACGCCCTGCTCGGTCTCCTCCGGCGACTGCGCGAGGACGGCAAGAGCGTGGCGGGGTACGGAGCCCCCGCGAAGGGGCACACGCTGCTCAACTACTGCGGGATCGGTCCCGACCTGATCCCGTACACCGTGGACCGCAACCCGCTCAAGGTCGGTCGGTTCACGCCCGGCACGCGCATTCCGATCCTGAACGTCGAGGAGATCGAGGCGCGCCGCCCGGACTATCTGCTCATCCTGCCCTGGAACTTCGCGGACGAGATCATGGAGCAGCAGGCAGCGTTCCGCGCGGCGGGGGGACGGTTCATCTTACCGGTGCCCACCCCTGTCATCATGGAGTAGCCCATGCAGGTCGTGATTCTCGCCGGAGGGCGGGGGACCCGACTGTCCGAGGAGACCACCACGCGTCCGAAGCCGATGGTGGAGATCGGCGGACGGCCGATGCTCTGGCACATCATGAAAATCTACGCCAGCCACGGGTACCAGCAGTTCCTCGTGGCGTGCGGATACAAGGGCGAGATGATCAAGGACTACTTCCGCCACTACGCCATGCGGGAGGGAGACTATCGCATCCATCTCGCCACCGGCGAGGTCGACATGGTAAACCCCTCCCGCCTGGACTGGGACGTCGGACTGGTCGACACGGGGCTCGACACCATGACGGGCGGACGCATCCTGAGGCTCCGCGCCTGGGTGGAGGAGGAGACCTTCATGGTCACCTACGGGGACGGCGTCGGCAACGTGGACATCACCGGGCTGGTCGCGTTCCATCGGGCGCACGGCAAGGTCGCGACCGTCACGGCCGTCCGGCCCCCGTCCCGTTTCGGGGGTCTGAGCCTCGACGGCGATGCGGTGCGGGAGTTCTCGGAGAAGCCACAGACCGGCGAGGGGTGGATCAACGGCGGCTTCTTCGTGTTCGAGCCGAGCGTGTTCGAGTACCTGAGCGGGGACGCGGACATCCTGGAGCGCGCGCCCCTCGAGCGTCTGGCGGAGGACGGTCAGCTCATGGCCTTCCGCCACGACGGATTCTGGCAACCGATGGACACCATGCGTGAGAAGCAGTCCCTGGAGAAGCTCTGGGATTCGGGCGCCGCACCCTGGAAGACATGGGCATGAGCGCGTGGCGGGGCCGGAGCGTGTTCGTCACCGGTGGCACCGGCCTCCTCGGGTCCGGTCTCGTCGAGCGGCTTCTGGAGCTCGGGGCCGATGTGACCTGCCTCGTGCGCGATTGGGTGCCGGCCAGTCGCCTCCTGACCGAGGGAGGAATCGCCAAGGTCAACGTGGTCCGCGGCGAGCTCGAGGACGGGCCGCTCCTGTTGAGGGCGCTCAACGAGTACGAAGTCGACTCGGTCTTCCACGTGGGCGCCCAGACGATCGTGGGGACGGCGTCTCGCTCCGCGCTCTCGACCTTCGAGTCCAACATCAAGGGTACGTGGCTGCTGCTCGACGCCTGTCGCGAGCTCGGGAGCCGCATCGAGCGGATCATCGTGGCCTCGAGCGACAAGGCGTACGGCGAGCACGAGACTCTTCCGTACACGGAGGACGCGGCGCTTCAGGGACGCTATCCCTACGACGTCTCCAAGTCGTGCGCCGACTTGATCTCGATCGCGTACCACCGGAGCTACGGCCTTCCCGTGGCCATCACGCGCTGCGGAAACCTGTACGGCCCCGGCGACCTCAACTTCAACCGGCTGGTTCCGGGGACGATCCGCTCGGCTCTGGTCGATGAGAACCCGATCGTACGCAGCGACGGGAGCTTCGTCCGCGACTACTTCTACGTGAAGGACGCTGTAGACGCGTACGTGCGCCTGGCCGAGCGTCTGCCCGGGGCGGAGTTCGACGGGGAGGCGTTCAACTTCGGCACCGAGACGCCGATGTCGGTGCTCGATCTGGTCACCCTGATCCTGCGGCTGATGGGCAAGGAGAGCCTGGAGCCCGTGGTGCTCGGGCAGGCGTCCAACGAGATCCCCGCGCAGTATCTCGACTGTGCCAAAGCGCGGCGCCTGCTGGGGTGGGAGCCGGCGTACACGCTCGAGGACGGGCTGCGTGAGACCATCGACTGGTACAGCCGGGCCCTGGACGACGACGCAGCCGCGCACACGGGAGGCTCCAGTGGCTGATCCCCACGTGGTGGTGCTGGGCGGCGGGCCGGCCGGCATGGGTGCGGCGTACCAGCTCCGCCGCACAGGGTCGGCCAGCGTCACGCTGTTCGAGCAAAACGAGGTGGTGGGCGGGAATGCCGGGAGCTTCGAGGTGGACGGGGTGCGCGTGGATTTCGGGAGCCATAGGCTCCATGCCGCCTGCGACCCCGAGATCCTGGCCGACATCCGGACCATGCTCGGCGACGACTTCGACTTCTTCGAGCGTCACGGACGCATTCGGCTCCGGGGCAAGTGGCTTCACTTCCCGATCAAGGCGCTCGACCTGATGCTGCACCTGGACAAGGGGTTCGCATTGGGGGCGTTCCGGGACATGGTGCGCAAGGCGCTCCCCGGTGGCCCGGCGGAAGGGGACACGTTCGCCTCCGTGCTGCGGGCCAACCTGGGTCCCACCATCTGCGAGCACTTCTACTTCCCGTACGCCCGCAAGATGTGGGGAGAGGAGCCCGAGCGCCTTTCGGGCATTCAGGCCCACAAGCGCGTCTCCGCAGGGACGTTTCAGAAGCTGCTCAAGAGGCTAGCGAGCCCCCCGGGCAAAGGGGGCTATTACTACATGCGGCGGGGCTACGGACAGATCACCGAGGCTTACGCGAAGGAAGCCGAGCGCCTCGGTGCCGACGTGCGCCTGGGCTGGCGGGTGTCCGGGCTGAGGCGTCCGCCGGAAGGTGGCGGCCGCTGGGCCGTGGACGCCACCCGAGGGGACGAGAGTCGCACCGTTGAGGCCGACTACGTGTGGTCCACCATCCCGGTCAGCATCGTGGCCCGCCTCATCGATCCGCCGCCTCCGACGGCGGTGCTCGAGGCGGCGGCCCAGATCGAGTATCGGTCGATGGTGCTGGTCTACTTGACCCTGGACGTCGATCAGTTCACGACGACCGACGCCCACTATTTCCCGGAGGAGAACGTGTGGCTCACTCGCCTCTCGGAGCCCAAGAACTACTTCCGTTCCACCGAGCCGCGGGGACGAACGGTCCTCTGTGCGGAGATCCCCTGCTCCGTGGAGGACGACGTCTGGACGATGGACGACGACGCGCTCGCGGCGCTCGTGACCCGGGACATGGAGACCGCGGGGATCCCGGTTCCGGTGCCGCCCTCCGCCGTTCGCTCCAGGCGGCTCAGGCAAGCCTACCCGATCTACCACATGGGATACGAGGTGCCGCTCGGCGTCCTGGACGATTGGATTGGGTCGGTCCCCGGAATTCTCAGCTATGGGCGACAGGGGCTGTTCGCGCACGACAACACGCATCACGCGCTCTTCATGGCCTATTCGGCCGTGCGCTGCCTGAACGGGAGCGGCTCGTTCGACCATGAGCGCTGGGCGGAGTATCGCGAGGTGTTCAAGACCCACGTGGTCGAGGACTGAGCGGCCTCCCATGTCGAGCGCTCCCCCGCCGGGGGCGGCGGACGGGTCGGACCGACCTGACACGCCCGGCTCAGAGGGTGTAGCGGTCGTGGCGGCCACGCGGGATGCCATCCCGTTCGACCGACTGGTCCGGCAGGTGCCTCGCTCCGGAACGCGCCGGTCGGTGCTTCTCCGGCATCCGTGGTGGACGGTCCTGGTTCTCGCGGCGGCCGGGCTCATCGCTCGGCTGATCGGACTGGGAGGTGGGCTCTGGATCGACGAGATCTACTCACTGCTCGATTCGTTCCGGCCCCCGCTCGCCACGGTTCTCACGGAGTTCCCCGGCGACACGCAGCACCCGCTCTACTCGGTCCTGGCAAACCTCTCCCGCTCGCTGTTGGGGGAGTCGGCGTGGAGCATCCGCCTGCCCGCCGTGGTGTTCGGGGTCGCGTCCATCCCGCTGCTCTACGTCCTGGGCGAGCGGGTGGCCGGGGCCCGGCACGGGCTGCTGGCGTCGGCGCTGTTGGCGTTCTCCTACCACCACGTCTGGTTTTCCCAGAATGCGCGCGGCTACACGATGCTCGCGTTCTGGGCGATCCTCTCCACCTACCTGCTCTATCGCGGGCTACGCGAGGGCGGCCGCCGCCGGTTCCTCCAGTACGGACTCGTGATCGGGCTCGGCGTCTTCACCCACCTCACCATGGCGTTCCTGGTTGCCGCGCAGGCGCTGGTGGCCATGGTCTGGACGCTCCGGCATCGCGGGGAAGAAGGGGTCGGCCGCTCGTCGGACGCGCTCCTGGGCCTCGCGGTGGGGGTCGTGACCGGCGCGTTGCTCTACGCCCCGGTATTCACCCAGGTGGTCGATTTCTTCCTCAATCAGCCCAGCCGACTCGAGGGCGTGTCGACGCCCACCTGGGCGCTCCTCGAGGCGCTCCGTGTGCTGCGCATCGGTACCGGCGCTTGGATCGGACTCCTGGCCGGCGCGCTGGTGTTCGGCCTCGGTCTCTGGCGGTATGCACGTCGTGACGCTTTGGCTCTGGCGCTGTTCGTCCTCCCCGGCGTGGTCACGCTCGGCGGAGCGCTCCTGGCGCGTGGCACGATGTACCCCCGCTTCTACTTCTTCCTCATCGGATTCGCCTTCCTGATCGCCGTTCAGGGCGCTCTGGTGCTTGGGGAGTACGTCACGAGCCGGGTGGGCGGCGGGCGGTTGAGCGAGCGCTCGCTCGCGGTCGGGACAGCCTTCGTGATCGCCATGATCGTGGTGTCGGCCGCCTCCTTGCGCGCCAACTACGCGGCGCCCAAGCAGGACTTCGGAGCGGCCCTGACGTATGTCGAGGCCACCGCCGGAGCCGCCGACGTGATCGCCACGGTGGGCGTGACCACGCTGCCCTACGAGCGCTTCTACGGCCGGTCCTTCGCCGAGATCACCGGTGCGGACTCGCTCGAGGAACTCCGGGCCGGTGGTGGGCGCGTCTGGGTGCTCTATACCTTTGAGCGGTACATCGACGCATTCGACCAGGAGTTGGCCCGGGTCCTGCGCACCGACTGCGAGACGTCGCGCGTGTTCCCCGCCACCGTGGGCGGCGGGGCCATCACCGTGTGCAGCTTCGACGCGACGGGTTCGTATCAGGGGGAGGGCGTCCAGTGAAAAAGCTGATCATCCAGATCCCCTGCTTCAACGAGGCGGCCACGCTGCCGGCCACGCTCGAAGAGCTCCCGCGGTCGATCGACGGCGTCGACCGGATCGAGATCCTGGTCGTCGACGACGGAAGCTCGGACACGACCGCGCAGGTGGCCCGCAACCACGGCGTTCATCACGTAGTCCGGCTTCCGGAGAACCGTGGGCTCGCGGCGGCGTTTCGCGCCGGTCTCGAGGAGTCGCTCCGCCAGGGCGCGGACGTCATCGTCAACACCGATGCCGACAATCAGTACAACGCCGCCGACATCGAGGCGCTCGTCCTGCCAATCCTGGAGGGCCGGGCCGACGTGGTGATCGGTGACCGCGGGGTCGGCGACCTGGCCCAGTTCTCGTGGCTCAAGCGGCGGCTACAGCGGCTCGGCAGCTGGTTCGTCGGGCGGGCCTCGGGGCTCGACACTCCGGACGCCACCAGCGGCTTCCGCGCCTTTGGCCGGGAGGCCGCGTTCAACACCATCGTGCAGAGCGGGTACTCGTACACGCTGGAGACCTTGATCCAGGCGGGAGCGCGCGGCCGCACCGTGATGTTCGTCCCCATCCGCGTGAACCCCCAGACGCGGCCTTCCCGCCTGATGAAGTCCATCCCGCACTACATCTCCAAGTCGTCCGTCACGATCCTGAGGGCCTACGCGATGTACCGGCCGCTCAGGGTCTTCTCGATCATCGGGGGCACGTTCATCGTCCTGGGACTGATCCCAGGATTCCGCTTTCTCTACTTCTATTTCTGGCTCGGTGAGCGGGTGGGCCACATCCAGTCGCTCATCCTCTGCGCCATCCTGATCATCGTCGGCTTCCAGGTCCTCCTGATCGGGCTCCTGGCGGACATCATGAGCTCCAGCCGGAAGATCATCGAGGAGACCGTGTACCGCGTGCGGAAGCTCGAGATGGAGCGCGACATGGAGCCAGAGGGACCAGGTGCGGCCGGCGACGCCGACCCGCAGGGCGACCATGGTTCGGAGGCCGGCGCAGGCCCCACGGGGACCGGATCCGCGTCCTGGGATGACGCGCGCAGCACCCCGGTCGGGTAGGCGCGCCGTGCGCCCCATCCCGGTACGCCCGTGACCCCACCGACTCGTGCCCAGCTACGCCGCAATCTCGCCATCCGCGTGGCGGGAAGCGCCGCGGTGCTGGCGGTGCTTCTGCTGGTGTTGCCGCTGGACCAGCTCGGGGACGCGCTCGGGAGGGTCCCCATCTGGGTGTGGGTCGTCTCGGTCCCCGGTTACCTGACCCTCCACCTGATCGGAATCTCCAAGTGGAGGATGCTGGTCAACGCGGCCCATGGAGGCCTGAGCATGCGGAGCGCCGTGCGCTGCTACTACCTCGGGCTGTTCGGGAACACCTTCCTGCCCTCCCTCGTCGGTGGGGACGCCGTGCGCGCCGGTCTGGCGCTCAAGCTGGCCCCGGGCAAAGGCGGCGTCGTCTTCGGGAGCCTCCTCGACCGCATGATCGACGTGGTGGGGCTGGCGCTGGTGGCGGGTGTCGGTGCACTCGTGATCCCCGGCGCTCTCGACCCCCAGAACCGGGCGATCTTCTGGGCCCTCGCGACCATGCTCGGGGCGGGGATGGTCGTCGGTGCCGGTCTTTTGTTCTTTCTGCCGGCCCGGCGCTTCCCGTATCGGATCCGCCGGATCATGGTCAAGCTCCGGCGCTCGCTCGACGGACTCCGGCGACGGCCGGCCACCGTGCTGGCGGCGCTCGTCATGGGTGTGACGCTCCAGACGTCCCTGGTGGCGCTCAACTGGTGGCTCGGCGTCCGTTGCGGCATCGACATCGCGTTCCATGCGTGGCTGTTCGCCTGGCCGATGGCCAAGATCTCGGCGCTCGTGCCCGTCACGCAGGGCGGCATCGGCGTGCGGGAGGCCGCCCTGGCGGCGCTCCTGTCCCCGTTCGGCGTTCCGGCCGTGCTGGCCGTGGCTGCGGGCCTGGTGTTCCAGGGCGTGATCATATCGGGCGGCCTGCTCGGCGGTCTGCTGTCCTACCTCCTCGGGAGGGGCGGGCCGGTGGCCGGGACTCCCGTTGATGGCGGTCGGGTCCCCGACCTCGTCGGGGTGTGACCGTGGATTCGGCCGCTCGCACCGACGTGGGCCTGTGGGCCAGCCAGCGAGCCACCTGCGTCCGCTTGTTCCTGACCGTCTGGCTCGTGTTCTCGGTCCACTTCACCACCAACGTGGTCCGCGAGACGTACCTGGCCGTCACGGTGGGGGAGAGCCTGTCGCTCCAGGTCGACGAGTACCTCGGGCTCCACCCCGATCTGTTCGAGATCCCCGGCCGGGGCGCCTACATCAACAACAACCCGGGGGCCTCGTTCCTCGGAGCGGTTCCTTATGCGTTGGCCCGACCTGGCCTCGAGTTACTGTATCGTCTCAGGCCAGGGCTGATAAGCCCCAAACCACCAGCGACATACGACGACCCGAGACCGAACCGCACCGCGTTCATGAACGAGGCGCGCGCCCGCGGCGTCGACATCAAGCTCGGCATGGCCGCGCTGGTGACGCAGGTCGGTCTGATGGGACCGCTGGGTGGGGCGGCGGCCGTGGTGATGTTCCTGTTTCTGTGCGCTCGCTTGGGCCGTCCCAGGCTGGCCCTGTGGCTGGCGCTCCTGTACGCGTTCGCCACCCCCGTGTTCTTCCGGTCCGCCTTCCTGAATCAGAACCTCATCATCGCCCATCTGGTGTTGGCCGCCTATGTCCTCGCGGTGGGACTGACCCGTCCGTCGGACAGCCCGGCCCCGAGCCCGCGCAGACAGGTGCAGGTGGGGTTGCTGCTGGGGGCGACGCTCCTGTGCGACTATTCCGGCGCGCCCCTTACGGTGGCGTTCGGCCTGTGGCTGATGTGGCTCGCGCTCCGCGAAGGAGGCGGAGGGGAGGCGTTCCGGGCGGGCGTGCGCTACTCCGTGGGCGTGCTCGCCATGCTCGCGGTGCTCCTGGCCTACCAGTGGGCGGCATTCGGGAACCCCATTCTGCCGGCGCAGACCTACATGCCGGCAACCGAGTTCAGCGTGCGGGGGTGGTTCGGGTTCACCGTGCCGACCCTCGAGCTGCTTGCGGGAAACTGGTTGGATCCCCGCTACGGGCTGCTGGCCTTCAGCCCGCTGCTGCTGGCCGCGCTCGCCGCCCCCTGGGTGGGCAGGTCCGGGGCGGGGAAGCCGGGCCCTCGGTGGGCGCCCACGCGTGAGCAGCTCGCACTCGTGTTCGGCGCGACGGCCGCCCTCTGGATGTTCTCGAGCGCCAACCAGTTCGCCAATCTGCAGTGGAACACGGGCGTGCGGTACATGGTGCCGGCCGTGCCCCTCCTGTTCGTCGCGCTCGTGCCCGTTCTCGTGCGGGCGCCTGCGCTCGTGCGCTGGGGCCTCGTCCTCCCGTCGGTGATCATCTCGTGGTCGGTGTCGATGGCAAGGGAGGACGTGCCTCGCTCGCTCTTGCAGATCTTCACGACCGGGCTCGAGCTTCCCGTCCTCACCGTGCTCCAGAAGATGGCGAGCGGATACCTGCCCACGCTGGAAGCCGGAGTGAGCCCGATCCCCGTGTTTGCCGTGGTGGGCGTGGTGGTCTGGCTCATCTGGCGGGGTCGTTGGGCCCCGCTCGGGTCAGGGGGGGACGGTGGCATGGATCGTGACCTTCCCGCTCCCGACCGACCCGTCCAATCCTAGCAGGAAGAACGACAGACCAATGCGAATCGGGGTCGTGGGAGCCGGCGTCATCGGCCGGCTGCGCGCGCAGTCCATTCTCCGCCACAGCGCAACCGAGCTCGCGGCCGTGATGGACGTCGCCCAGGAGGAAGCGGACGGAGTGGCCGCGGGCACCGGAGCCCTGGCCACGACCGAGCTCGAGCGCTTCCTCGACGCCGACATGGACGCGGTGATCGTCTCGTCCCCCCCGCACGTGCATGAAGCCGCCTGCGTGGGAGCGTTCGAGCGCGGCAGGCACGTGCTCTGCGAGAAGCCGCTCTCCAACACGGTGGACGGCTGCCGACGGATCGTGGACGCGGCGTTTGCCGCGGACCGCGTCCTCGCGGTGGGGTTCAACCTGCGCTACTACCCGGCCATCGAGTTCGTGAAAGACACCATCGATGCGGGCCGGATCGGCGACCTGGACCACCTGCGCGTGTTCGGTGGCCACGAGGGCCTGCCCAAGTTCCGGATCGACTGGCAGTATCGGGCCCCCGAGTCCGGTGGCGGCGCGATGATGGACGTGGGAATCCACATGACCGACGTCGCCCGCTATCTGATGGGCGAGATAACCGACGTCTACGGGACGATGTCGGAGTCGGTCTGGAACGTGCCCGGCTCGGAGGACAACGCGATGGCGGTGTTCCGGAGCCCCGACGGGATCTCGGCCTCCTATCACGCCACCTGGACGGAATGGAAAGGCTACCGGTTCTACGTGGAGGCCTACGGGACGCTCGGCATGGTCCGAGGTTACTACGCTCCCATGCGGAACCTGCTCATCACCCAGGACGAGCCCGGGGGCCCCACCCGCACCCGGAGGTTGCTCTATCCGGGGATCATGATTCGCGAGAGACTCAAGTCGTGGCACTCGACGGCGCTGCTCTCCTTCGAGGGTGAGCTCCGTGACTTCCTGGCCATGGCAGAGGGGCGCTACGACGTGCGTTTGGCCGACGGGTACGCGGGTCTCCGATCCGTAGAGATCGCCGCCGCCGTGCGGCGGAGCTCGGAAACCGGAGCGTTGGTGCGCCTCCCCGCCCTCGGACGCATGCGCGGATGACTTCGGGCGACCCGCTCCTCAGCGTCGTCGTGACCCTCGTTGACGGCGGGAGCGTCATGCGGCGCTTTCTGGATGCCGTCACCAACCAGGTCGATCCTCCGGCGCTCGACATCGTGCTCCCCTACGACGCCAGCGTGGCCGCGGTCGCGGAGCTCGCGTCCGAGTATCCGGCGGTACGCTTCCTCGACCTGGGTGAGATCGTCACTGGCCGCCCCATCGAGACGGCGGCCGGCCAGCACGAGCTCTACGATCGCAGGCGTGCCGCCGGCCTGGCCGCCGCCCGCGGCGACCTGATCGCCATTCTGGAGGACCGCGGCGCTCCACGAGCAGATTGGGCCCGAACCGTGGTCCGACTCCACCAGGAGCTCCCGCACGGAGTCATCGGTGGCGCCATCGAGTGCGCTCCCGGGGACACCCTCAACTGGGCGTTCTACGTGTGCGATTTCGGGCGCTACGGCCTGCCGTTCGACTCGGGTCCGGTCACCTGGGTCAGCGACGTCAACGTCACGTACAAGCGGTCGATCCTGGAGGAGACCCGGGAGCTCTGGCAGGAGCGGTTCCGGGAGCCGATCGTGCACTGGGCCCTGCTCGAACGGGGAGAGACGCTCTTCCTGTCCTCCGAGGCGGTGGTCGAGCACGAGCGCCCGACGACGACTCTCGGCGTGCTCCTACCAGAACGGTTCCACTGGGGACGCCTCTTCGGGCACATCCGCGCCATGCACATGGGGCCGCTCCGGCGAGCGGGCTACGCGTTGGCGGGGCCGCTCATCCCGCCGATGCTGCTGCTGCGTCACGGGCTCACTCAGCGCCGCAAAGGCCATCTCGCCCGCTACCTGAAGGCTGCGCCCCGTGCTGCGATTCTGCTAGCGGCGTGGACGGTAGGGGAGGTCTGGGGAACGGTGACCGGCAGACCATGACCGGGGAGGACGCGTACGACGCCATCGTGGTGGGCTCGGGCGCCGCGGGCGGCTGGGCGGCCAAAGAGCTCTGCGAGCGGGGGCTGCGGACGCTCCTGCTGGAGGCGGGGCGACGCCTCGACCCGGTGGACGATTTCACGCCCCCGCCCGCGGGGAAGTCGAAGATCCAGTTGCTCAGCAGGGCGCGCGCCGTCCTGGGGGGGCAGCACATCCAGGCGCGCTGCATGTCCTTCAGCCCGCTCACCAAGCACCTGTTCGTGAACGACCGGCGCAACCCGTACCGAACGCCGCGGGGCAAGCCCTTCAACTGGTACCGGGCGCGGCAGGTTGGCGGACGACTCCACCTCTGGGGTCGGAACGCCATTCGCATCTCCGACGAACAGCTCCACCCGGCGGGCCGCGACGGGTTCGGGGCAGACTGGCCGCTTTCCTATGCCGATCTGGAGCCGTGGTACGACCGGGTCGAGACGTTCCTCGGGGTGCACGGCTGCGCCGCCGGTATCGCGAGCATCCCCGATGGCCAGTACGAGAGCCCGCTGCCGCTCACCGAGGCCGAGCAGCGCGTGCTCACCGACCTGGCCGCCAACTGGCCCAACCGGCCCGCCACCACCGCCCGGATCGTGAAGCACAATCGCCAGCGCGTGCCCCTCCCCATCCTCGCGGCGCTCGAGACCGGCAATCTGACTCTCCGCAGCGACGCGGTGGTGAGCCACGTCGAAACGGACCCCGATTCGGGGCTCGCGACCGGGGTGGCGTTCGTCGATCGGGAGTC
>JAHEKN010000009.1 GCA_024638305.1 Gemmatimonadota bacterium
GACCGCCATGACGTTCCCCATGTCGTCCGTCTGGGCGTCCGCAAGGCCGAGCGCTCGGAACTCTTCCACGACCCGGCGGGCCAGCTCCCCCTCGTCTCCGGGAAGGGACGGGATCCGGATCAGGTCGCGCGCGAACTCCAGCGCATTCTCAAAGGACGGTTCTTTCGCCACCGGCACGCCTGGGTCGAGAGTCAGCCCGGGAGCCCATCAGGACCCCCGGGCCGTCAATGAAACGTGTTCGAGGTCAGACGAACAGGCTGGTGAACAGGTCGGTGACCCACGAGAGCCCGTCCCCGTCCGCATGGATGCGCACGAACCAGGGCGCCAGCACCAGCGACACCACGCTCATCAGCTTGATGAGGATGTTGAGCGAGGGGCCCGAGGTGTCTTTGAACGGGTCGCCCACGGTGTCGCCCACCACGGCCGCCTTGTGCGCGTTCGAGCCTTTGCCGCCGTGGTGCCCGCCCTCGATGAACTTCTTGGCGTTGTCCCAGGCGCCGCCGGCGTTGGCCATGAACAGCGCCATGAGCACGCCCGTCACCGTCGCGCCGGCGAGCAGGCCACCCAGGGCTTCCACACCCAGGAAGGCGCCCACCACGACCGGCGCGGCCACCGCGGTGATCCCCGGAAGGACCATCTGCTGCAGCGCGGCCTTGGTCGAGATGTCGACGCAGCGGGCCGAGTCCGGCTTGGCCGTTCCCTCCATCAGGCCGGGGATCTCGCGGAACTGGCGACGGACCTCGTCGACCATCGCAGCCGCGGATTTCCCGACGGCCGTCATGGTCAGGGCCGCAATGAAGAACGGGAGCATCCCGCCGATGAAGAGGCCCATGACCACCACCGGATCCACGAGGTTGATCCCGGTCTCCTGCAGGCCGACCTTGGACGCATAGGCGCTGAACAGGGCGAGCGCCGTCAGCGCCGCCGAGCCGATGGCGAAGCCCTTCCCAATGGCGGCCGTCGTGTTGCCGATCGCGTCGAGCGAATCGGTGATGGCCCGGGTTTCCTCGCCGAGCCCGCTCATCTCACTGATGCCGCCCGCGTTGTCCGCGATGGGCCCGTAGGCGTCCACCGACATGGTCACGCCCACCGTGGCGAGCATGCCGACAGCGGCGATGCCGATGCCGTAGAGACCCGCGTTGGTGAAGGCGAACCAGATGGCCGCCACGATCAGGAGCATGGGGATCGCCGTGGACTCCATGCCGACGGCGAGCCCGCGGATGATGTTCGTGGCAGCTCCGGTCTCGCTGGCTTCGGCGATGGTCTTGATGGGGCTCGCCGCCGTGTAGTACTCGGTCACGAGGCCGATCATGATCCCGATCACGGTCCCGCCCAGGAGCGCCCAGAAGGGGCCGTGCACGCTGTATACGTCGCCGCCTTCGCCCGCGATGCCGATTGCCAGATCGCCCACGACGAACCACATGGCCGCCAGGAACACCGCGGCGCCCACGATGGGGGCCCACCGGAGGGCGCTCGCCGGGCTGCTCCGCTCGAGCACCCGCATCGCGCCGATCCCGATGAGGGACGCGAGCAGCCCCACGATCACCGTGACGATGGGCAACGCGACGGCCTGGACGGTGCTTCCGGCCATTGAGGCGGACGTGGCGCCGATTGCGATGGTGGCCACGATCGAGCCCACGTACGACTCGAAGATGTCGGCGCCCATGCCGGCGACGTCGCCCACGTTGTCACCCACATTGTCGGCGATCGTGGCCGGGTTGCGCGGATCGTCCTCGGGGATCCCGGCCTCGACCTTCCCCACGAGGTCGGCGCCAACGTCGGCGGCCTTGGTGTAGATACCGCCCCCGACACGGGCAAAGAGCGCAATGGTGCTCGCGCCCATCGCGAACCCGGAGACGATCTCGGCAAACACGTCGAGCCCCTGGCCATCCACGGAGTCGGCTGCGTATCCGAGATAGAAGAGCCCGAGTCCGAGCAGCCCGAGCGCCGCCACCGACAGGCCCATGACCGCTCCCCCGAAGAACGCGACCCTGAGCGCCTTGGCCTGTCCGCTGTCCACCGCTGCGGCGGTGGTGCGGACGTTGGCGCGGGTGGCGGCCTTCATCCCGAAGAACCCGGCCGCGATGGAGAAGAGCGCCCCCACCACGTAGGCCAGTGCCGTATCCTGGCCGATCGCCAGATACAGAAGGACCGCCACGAGCGCGATGAAGCCGGCCAGGACCGTGTACTCACGACGCAGGAAGGCCATGGCCCCCGCATGAATCTGGTCGGCCAGGTCCTGCATGGTCTCGTTCCCGGCGGGCTGCCGCTTCACGTAGGCGTAAAGGAAGCCACCGGTGGCGAGCCCAAACAGGCCAAAAGCCCAGGCCCACGTTGCCAGATTGACGAAATCACTCATGTGTGACCACGGTCCTTGTCTCGTGTTGTGTTGGTTCGGCCTAACGGTTGAATCCGTTCATGGCCGCCTCGATTCCCTCTGTCATCCAGGTGCGCGCAGCGACCGATATGGTCGGCAGCAGCGTCACGATAGTCTCTTCTTCCTCGCCTTCCATGGGCGTCAGGACCCAATCGGCGCGGTCGGTCCCAGCCGGATTCTCGCCCACGCCGATCCGGAGCCGCGCGTACGCTTCCGTCCCGAGCGCCCCCGTCACTGACCTGAGCCCGTTGTGTCCGCCGGTGCCACCGCCGGAGCGGAGCCGCAGTCGACCCACACCGAGCGCGGTATCGTCCAGCACGACCAGCAGATCCTCCTCGATCGAGAAATCGGGCAGGATCTTGAGGCCGTGGAGCGCCTGCCCCGAACGGTTCATGTACGTGAGTGGCTTGACCACCCGCACCTCGTGGCCGCCGACCTGTCCGTCCGCGATCAGGGCACGCCCCGCGCGCTCGAAGGACCCCAGCCCCCAATCGTATACCATCCGATCGACGGCCCACCAACCCACATTGTGGCGGGTCTCGTCGTACTCCGGCCCCGGATTCCCGAGGCCGACGACGACCTTCACTGGCACGAGTCCCCGGATCGCCTATGCGGCGATCAATCGTCCGAGGTCTCGTCGGCCCCGTCCTCGTCCGACGCATCGGCCTCGGCGCCCTCCGCATCCTCGTCCTCGAACTCGGCCAGCTCGTCCTCTTCCTCTTCCTCCTCGACGACCTTCGGCAGTACGACGGCGCAGATGGTCTGCGTGGGATCCGCCTGGAACTCCACGCCTTCCAGCGCCTCCAGGTCGGACACGTGGATGGAATCCCCCACTTCGAGCCCGGTCACGTCGATGACGATGGACTCTGGGATCTTGGACGGAATGCAGCGTACTTCGATCGAGTGGAGGATCTGCTCCATGATGCCGCCGCCGGTCCGCACACCCTCCGGAGTGCCGTCCAGGTCGATCGGTACGTCCACGTCCACGGCCACGCCTTTGCGCAGCCGCAGAAAGTCGACGTGCATGATCACCGGACGGTACGGATGGGTCTGCACTTCGCGGACGAGGGTGTCGACGCCGCCCTTGGCGCCCTCGATCTCGAGCGAGACGATCGTGTTCTCGACCGAGATGCGGTGGAAGAGCACTTCCGTCTCGTGTGTATCGAGGGCGAGCGGAATCGTGTCTTTGCCGCCTCCGTACACCACCGCGGGAATCTGGCCCGCTCCCCTGAGCTTGCGAGCGACGCCCTTCCCGGCGCCCTCCCGCTTGACGGCTTTCAACGTTGCAGTCGATGACATGTCGCTACCCGGACTTCATTGAAGTGGTTGGAATGGCTCGTGTGCGGTCGTTCAGTCAGGTGTCGCCTTGTTTGTCCACCGGAGCCGTGTCGAAGAGCTGGCTGACGGACTCGTTCAGATGGATGTACTTGATGGCCCGCGAGAGCAGAGGCGCGACCGATAGGATCTTGAGCCGGTCGAAGCGCCGCTCCTCAGCGATGTCGATTGTGTTGGTCACGACCATCTCCTCGAGCGGAGCCGCGCTCAACTTGTCGCGCGCGGTGCCGGAGAGGAGCGCATGGGTCGCGCAGGCGTATACCTCCGCCGCTCCCCGCTCCTTGAGGGCGCGCACCGCCGAGGCCAGCGTGCCCCCCGTGTCCACCATGTCGTCCGCCAGCAGGCAGGGCCGTCCATCGACGTCGCCCACGATGTTCAGGACTTCCGAGACGTTGGGAGCGGGGCGACGCTTGTCCACGATCGCGAGCTCTCCGTCGAGTCGATTGGCGAAGCCGCGCGCCATCTTGGCGCTCCCGACGTCGGGAGCCACCACGACGAGGTTCTGGAGCTTCTTCTGTCGGAAGTAGTCGGTGAGCACGGGCGCCGCATACAGATGATCGACCGGTATGTCGAAGAACCCCTGGATCTGGTGCTGGTGGAAATCGATACCAAGCAAGCGGTCGGCGCCTGCCGCGGTGATCAGGTTGGCCACGAGCTTGGCTCCGATGGCCACACGGGGCTGGTCCTTGCGGTCCTGGCGGCCATACCCGTAGTAAGGCACGACGGCCGTGATCCGCGCCGCCGAAGCACGCCGAGCCGCGTCGATCAGCAGGAGCAGCTCCATCAAATAGTCGGCGGGCGCGACCGTGGGTTGGACGATGAACACGTCACGCCCACGGGCGTTGCGGTCGATGCGGACGAAGATCTCGCCGTCAGCGAAGTTCCGGACAGTGGCTCCCTCGAACCCCGCCTCGAGCGAATTGCCGATCTCTTGGCAAAGGGGCTCGTTGGCCCGCCCGGTAAGCAGCATGAGCGGGCCCCGTTTGAAGATCTCTTCCATGCGGGGGCGGTCGTCCTGGGTTCAGAGACTCAGACAGCCTAAAAACCTAGAAAAGACGGTATTATTGGTCAACGCGACGGCGGAGACGGCGACGCCAAGCGGAGCGCGCTGCGCGATACCACCGAAGCGCGGCCGGCGGCGATCAACGACAGCGTCAGCACGTGGGTACCGGGCTCCCAGTCGGGGAGCACCAGCCGCACCGACCGAAAGACCGGCCCGGGATCGGCCGGCGAGGCCTCCGACCACTCCGTGAGCACGGAGGGCGCCTGGTCCACCAGGCGGAGCCAACGGCCGAGCCGGGCGAGAATCCCTCCCGGGTCCCCTCCGGTCGTCAGGGAATACGCGACATCGGCCCCGTCGAAGCCAAGGCCGTGCACGGTCCAGGCGATGACTACCGTGTCGCCGGGTGCCGGAGGCTGCCGGAGCAATCGCGACGCCGCGTCGGCAAGCGTCTCGGGCAGAGGGCCGCTCGAGAGGACGAGCAGGTCCGAGACGGCGAGCACGTCGGGAGGAACCCTCTCTGTGGAGATGCCCCGCCGAAGCCTGCGGACGGTCGGTTCCCCGCCCTCCTCGACCCTCTCCCATTCCTCGACGCTCAGCACGTGCCCCCCGTACGGCACTTCGATGCCGTAGACGCCGGGAGCCAGCGAGTCGGCACTCCGAAGGGCCAGGGTGGAGAGGTCCAGGGCGAAGGCGCCTCTTCGTCCCACTTCGCTTCCCGGGGCGCCCTCGTCGAGGACCGCCCAGACGACGGATCCGGTCTCCTCGCGGCGGACGGCCAAAACCTGCCCGGTCGCGGGGACGACATCCCGCACGTAGGGGGGCGAATAGGCGCTTCGCGGCCGCGTCCGAAACGGCGCCAGCTCGGCCGTATCGGCGGTCGCGGGCGAGCGGAGCACATCTCCGGCGGGAATGTAGCGCCGGCTGCGGGGGGCGTGGCGGCCTATCACCCGAGCGGTCACTTCCCGGGAAAGGTCGCGGCTCCGGTCCCGCTCCCAGGCCGCCTCCCACCCGTATCGGATCTGGAGCTCCGCGATGTCGTCGCCCCAGGCGAGGCCGTAGGGATTGGACGCCCCCCGCCGCACCAGATCGAGCGTGCGGCGCGCATGGTGCGCCGTGAGTCGATCGTTCCCAGGCTCCCCCCAGAGGGGGTCTGCCATGGCCCACACGAGCGCTTCGCGGTCCACCGGCGAGGAGCCCGTGTCATGCCCGTCGGCCGTGCCCGACACATTCTCCTCGAGCCAATCTCGAGCCTCCGAGTCGAGCAACAGCGCCAGGGCCTCCTCCGCGGTACGCCGCTCGTCGAGCGCCCCCTCCGCAGCGGCGAACGCCGCCTCCGAGTCACCGTACCGCCCCAGATGGTGGAGGGCTACGCCCTCGAGGGCCGCACACCATTCCTGGTGTCCGCCGCGGCAGCCGGCCGCCAGCGCCAACGCTTCGCCCCAACGGTCCGCTTCACCCCGGTACCAGACTCGCTGTCCGAGAATCCAATCGTCGCCGGGAATGCGCTCCCCGATTCGGTCCAGGCGAAGAAGCAGCGTGTCCCGCGCAATCCGGATCTGCTCCGCCTCCGGCTCCGGCTCCCAGTCGTAGTCCTCTTCGCTGTCGTCGTGCCGCCAGCACATGCGGCCCACGATCTCGTCGCAGGACCAGCCACCTCCACCCCAGGTCCAGGGGAGATGGCGCACCCGGGCACGCTCGAAGGTGCGCTGCGCTGCGCGTGCCTCCGTGCGGAGCGACGCCGAATCGCGAGGGGAGACGCCGTCGGCCGTCGACCTCGGGACCAGCCGGTCCTGAGCGGACGCAGGTGCGCCGCACAGGAGAACCGCTGCCAGAGCCAGTACGTTGACCGTGTGCATCCTGTTCGCCGACCCGCCCCCGTTCGTTTTGGCTCGAGCGCGAGCCGACCTGCGCCGACTTGCCCAGCGCGTCGAGGCTATCGCGCGAAGATCGTCACTAAGCCGCGGGCGCCCGGCACAGAGACCGGAATCTGCTGACCCGAGCTGATCGTCATGGAGCCACCGCTCGCCTGGGGCTCCGACGACGTCGTACACGTGATGTCGTACACGCTGCCCGCCAGGCCCCCGACGGTAAACGACTTCGGCCCGTCGACGTTGGCGACCACGGTCATCTTACCGGACTGCCCGACGAAGGCAACGGGCAAGACTCCGCTGGCCGACGAGGACGCCTGCACCCGTTGATCGCCCTACCGAGCAGTGCGCCTTCGGTGGCCCAGCGAGCGCTGTTGAGCTCGTTGATTAGCTCGAAGGAGACGGGGTGGACGCCCATTCCATCAAAATGGATGAAGCACGCCAACACGAACTCCGCATACGCCTCACGATCGTCGTCGTGAACAGCGACCGCTTGTACGTCGACTTGGCCGCATGTATTTCGCCCAGGATGGACCGAACGCGGGGGTGTAGTCGCCGGTCGCTTTTCGACTAAGGGGGGCTGCTCCCACGGTCTCGGGTACAGGTGGGCCTCCGGCGCCGCCAATCAAAAGACCGGCGGCTTGGCGTCTCCCTCGCTGGCCTACGACGACAGGATACCCGCAGTATTAGAGCACTCTCCAGACCGAGGTAGACCGGTGCGAAACAGACTCGTTTGCGTGATTGCCCTCGGCTTTTCGCTCCCGGCCATCCCGGCCCCGGTAATGGCCCAAGCCTGCATGGGCCTTCCTCAAGGCAGTGGGGGCGCGATCCGGCTGGGGTTCGGATTCCCCGAAGGCGCTACGAGCTATGCGATTGAAGGCATGGCTGCCAGCGCGGATGCAGGCCTCTTCTTCACGGGAGTGTTCGGCATCACGTCCGCTGACACCGATGCGGGAGTGAGCAGCGAAAACCTGACGGAGGTCGGCGGGGGGTTCGCATTCGAGGTCGAGTCTCTCGCACCCTCGGTGAGTCTCTGCCCGACGATCGGACTGGATTACGGATGGATTGAAGACCTCAATCTCCTGTCGATTCCCTTCGGAGTGGGAGTAGGCGCCACACTCCCACTCGGCCGGTCAGGAGCAGCCGGTCTCACCCCTTTCATCGTTCCGACTTTCTTTCATGTTCGGCTTTCGATAGACGACCTCGATGGCACCGAATCCGACACGTTCTTCGGGATCAACGCGGGCATGACACTCAACGCCGACGCGTTCGTGGTCGGCGGGGCGGTTTCCAAACTCTTCGAGGAGGGCGACAAGGCAGTATTCTCAATCTTCGTAGGCGCGGCCTGGCCGTAGCCGTCCTATTCGAGCCTTGCACCGCCGGTCGATCACGTCGCCTTCTGGGGGGCGAGTCGCCACCGCCGCTGGCGCGCGGCGCGCCTGTGCCATGTAGTGCGTGACGATCAGGATGCTGTAGGCGCCACGCAGGTCCCCATGAGCTCCTCGACGATCTGGTCGGCTTGAAGCGATTGGCCCGGGTGGATTCGAACCACCACCGCCGGTTCCAAAGACCGGTGTCCTGCCATTAGACGACGGGCCAGCAACAACGTGAGCGCCGACGGGGAGCCGAGCCCGCGCTGCGAGTCCTCCTACACTAGCGAGACCGGCGCACGTTGCTCAAGCCGACGCACCCGTGTGCGCACGAACGAACCGGACCTCCGGAAAGGCGACGGCGAGCACCGCGTGCGCGCGCTGGGCGGCCTCGCCCGATCCGTAGACCCCGAAATGGGCGGCGCCGCTCCCCGACATGCGGGCCAGCAGCGGATCGGTCTCCTGGAAGGCCACGAACAGCTCTCGGAGCTCGGGATACCACTCGTGGACCACGGGCTCGAAATCGTTGCGCGATTGCCCCGCGATCCGGTCCCAGTCGAGGGCTCCGTCCAGGTCCAGTCGAACCGGCGCACTCGGTGCCCGGTCCCCCCGTGCGTGATCCAGTCGGCGATACGCTTCGGCGGTGGACACGTGGATCGGCGGGAGGGCCAGGACCACCGAAGCCGCCGGCGGAGGCGAGAGCGGGGCCAGCTCGTCGCCCCGGCCGCGCCCCAGGGCGAGCGGCCACGGCGTGAGGAAGAACGCCACGTCGGCGCCAAGCTCCCGGCCGAGGCTCAGCAGCTCGCGGGAGCCGAGCGGAGAGCCGTACATCTCGTTCAGCGCGAGCAGCGTGGCGGCCGCGTCGGACGATCCGCCTCCGAGGCCACCGCCCGGGGGTATGGTCTTGGAGAGCGAGATCACCGCTCCACTCACACCCGGTGGAGCGATCCAGTCGCCGAGGGAGGGCGCGTCCTGCAGAAACCGGGACGCGGCCCGGTACACCAGGTTTTCCTCCGGCGTTACGCCACCGACGTCGCCGTCCACCGACAACTCGATCGTGCCGGCCAGGGCGGGCACCACCTCGATCTCGTCCGTCAGGTCGAGCGTCGCGAAGAGGGTCTCGATCTCGTGATATCCCGAATCGTCAGCGGCGCCTACGCTGAGGGAGAGGTTGACCTTGGCCGGTGCCCACCGGCGCACCGTTCCGATGCGCTCGTCCAATGGTCAGCCCCGGATGCCGTCGGCGCCGAACGTGGCGTTCTCGTCGGTCGCGACCGAGTCGGGGTCGCGGGCGACGCCCAGCGATATCTTGAGCTTCCAGGCGTAGTAGAACCCGAGGATCGTGATGGGGATGAAGCCGCCGAGATGGTATCCCGTCGCGAAGGCCAGGGCCCGCGCCTCTTCGACCCCGTAGGGTCCGACCAGGGCAATCTGAGCGGCGGCGTGCCAGGTTCCGAAGAACCCTGGAGCCGAGGGGATCGACACCCCGACGGCGACCATGGCCTGCGTGAACAGGGCGCCGGCGTAGCCAACTTCGATGCCGAACGCCTCGAGGGCCAGCCAGAACGAGAGCCCGTAGTACGCCCAATGGACGATGCTCCAGCCCACTGCCCGACCGAGCAGGGACGGAGAGCGCAGTACAGACAAGCCGTCGAGAAACGAGGTCAGCGCCCCCACCACACGGGGGCCGGCGCGGCCCGGAAGGAGCCCGCTGAAGCGCTCGGCCAGGCGCACGATCAGGCGGGGGCGGGCGACCACGACCAGGGCCGCGAGCAGCACGCCACCCACGAAGATCGCTGCGGTGCGCGCGAATTGGGCCACGGGCTGCCCCAGGACCTCGGCCTCGGCCGGGAACGAAGGCACGGCCAGCGCGAACAGCAGAAGCAGGATAACGGCGACCGCGTCCAGGAAACGGGCCACCACCAGCGTGCCGAACGTGCCGCTGAACGGCACGCTCTCGACCTTGCCGAGCGCGTAGGCGCGCACGAATTCGCCAATGCGGGCCGGGAGGATGTTGTTGGCCCCGAACCCGATCATGATCGTGGCCCAGCGGTTCCGGAAGCTGGTGTCCGGCTTGACCGGTTGGAGCAGGACGTTCCAGCGGATCGCGCGAATCGCGTACGCGGACGTTGCCACCGTCACCGCCGCGAGGAAAAGCCAGAGATTGGCCTCCCGAATCTGGGCCCACAGCGCGGCGGGGTCCTGGTCCTTGAACAGCCACCAGAGCAGCGCCACGCTGATGACCACGCCGAGGAGGGCTTTCCAGTCGAGCTTCAAGTCGGGTTCCCCTCCGTGGTGTCCTGCGAGCGAGCGATTCGTAGCAAGTCCTTCATCTCACGGACTGCACGCTCCATTCCGACCAGGACGGCCCGAGACACGATGCTGTGCCCGATATTGAGCTCCTCGATCGTCGGGATGGCGGCGACCGGGCTCACGTTCTCGTAGGTCAACCCGTGTCCGGCGTGGATGTCGAGCCCCAGCTCCCTGCCGAGCTCGCCGGCCCGAACGAGCCGGTCGAGCTCGTAGGGGCGCTCCGCGAAGTCAGCGTTGGCATATTCCCCCGTGTGCAGCTCCACCGCCTCGACGCCCAGATCCTTGGACTCCTCGAGCGCGGCGGTGTCGGGATCGATGAAGAGCGAGACCCGGATGCCCGCGCTCTGTAGGGTGCGCGTAGTGGCCCCGATGGTTTGCCGAACCTCGGCCCGTGAGAGATCCAGCCCCCCCTCGGTGGTCACCTCCTCGCGGCGCTCGGGGACCAGTGTCACCTGATGGGGCCGGAGCCCGCAGGCCAGATCCACGATGTCCGGAGCCGTTGCCATCTCCAGGTTCACGACCGTCCGTGCCGTGCGCATGAGCAGCTTGACGTCCCTGTCCTGGATGTGCCGGCGGTCCTCTCTCAAATGCACGGTGATCCCGTCGGCGCCCGCGAGCTCCACCAGGACCGCGGCTCGGACCGGATCGGGCTCGTCCGTGCCACGCGCTTCCCGGATCGTGGCCACGTGATCCACGTTGATGTAGAGCCTCATGGAGTATCCTCCAGAAGAAGTCCTTCGATGCCCACGCGCTCGGCCGGGTCGAGCCCGGAGCCGAAGTGCGCGAGGATGCTGAGCCCCAGCGATCGGTACAGCATTCGCTCGCTCCCTCTCATCGCGCCCAGGTGCAGCCTCACGGTCTCGACGTCGCCCCGGGTGATCGGGCCCGTGATCGCGTCCTGCACGGGCATTCTTCGCAGGTTGTCGACGGTCCCTTCCAGGAGCGGCAGCAAAGCGGGGATCGATTGGTCTTCCGGAACACCGGCGCGGACCAGGAGATCCTTGCCGACGGCCATCAGAGCGGGGAGCGAGTTGCTTACCAAGACGGCGGCCGCGTGGTACAGGGCCCGTCCACCCTCCGGGACCTGGAGCGGACTCCCCCCGAGCAGACGCACCAGACGGGTCCCGATCTCGGTCGCTTCGGGGTCGCCTGAGACGCCGAAGTACGATCCCCGGAGTCGCTCCGCGCCGCGGTCGACGTCGGCCACCGACTGGAGCGGATGGAGCGTCGCCGCCGAGTAACCGACGGACCGCAGCGGGCCGAGCACGTCGGAGCCGAGCACACCGGACAAGTGGAACGCGGCCGCTCCCGCCGGGGCCGGCCCCTCGGACGCGATGACCCGGGCCACCTCGGCCACGTGGTCGTCGGAAACGCTCAGGACGAGCGCGTCGATGTCGGGATCGGGCCGGCCCACACCGACGCGGTACCGGGCGCCATGCCGCTTGAACAACGCGTGCGTCGGAGGAGAGGGCCGGCGTCCCCGATATGTCAGGCGCACCGGGGCCCGGCCCTTGACCAGCGCGTAGCCGAGCGCGAGCCCCAGTCGGCCCGGGCCAACGAGCTCGATCTTCATCCGATCCTGGTCGGGGCTCACCCGCCGGCGCCTGCCTCTTCGTCGGCCACGCCGGCCAGGGAGACCACGGCCGGTCGCACCGTGACACCCTCGGTCTTTTCCAAGCGCCCAAGGAGCGCGCGAGGGAGCCGAGCCTCCAGGAGGACGTGGCCATCGCGTGATATCTGGTTGAGTACCTCACCGTCGCGGTAGACGGCGGCCATCGTGCGCCCATCGGCCGCGGGCACTTCGACTTCGACCCGCTCGAACCGCGACAGGGCCCCCGCCAGCAGAAACGACACCAGCGGGTCGACGCCGCCCGGACTCACCGCCGAGACGAAGATCGAGGGGTAGGGCTCGAACGCGCGCACCCGGGTCCGCAGCGCACTCAGCTCTTCTGGCGTCAAGCGGTCGACCTGATTGAACACCAGTGCCTGAGGTCGGTCGAGCAGGTCCAGGTCACGAAGGACCTCCCGCACCACTGCCAGGTGCTCCTCGCGGTCCGGATGGGCGGCGTCCATCACCACCAGCAGCACGTCGGACTCGCGTGCCTCCTCCAGTGTGGAGCGGAACGAGGCCACGAGATGGTGAGGCAGCTTGCGGATGAAACCGACCGTGTCCGTTACGAGCGCCTCCTGTCCGCCTCCCAGGTCGACCGCGCGCGTGGCCGAGTCGAGCGTCGCGAACAGCCGGTCCTCCACGAAGAGGTCGGCGCCCGAGAGCGCGGCCAGGAGAGACGACTTCCCCGCGTTGGTGTAGCCGACGAGCGCCGCACGAAAGCGTCCCTCCCGGGACTTCCGCTGTGTCGCGCGGGCAGCGGCCACGCCACGGAGCTTGTCGCGGAGGTCCGCGATGCGGCGGCGGATGAGCCGTCGGTCCGTTTCGAGCTGGGTCTCGCCCGGACCGCGCAGCCCGATCCCGCCGCGGATGCGGGAAAGGTGGGTCCACATGCGGCGGAGCCGCGGTAGCAGATATTCGAGCTGCGCCAGCTCGACCTGGAGCTTGGCCTCCTTGCTCCGGGCCCGCGTGGCGAAGATGTCCAGGATCAATTCGGCCCGGTCCATCACGCGGACGCCGAGCACCTTCTCCAGGTTGGCGCCCTGCACCGGCGAGAGCTCCTCGTCGAAGATCACGAGATCGGCTTTCAGGAGCTCGACCGCCGAGGCCAGCTCCTCGGCCTTTCCCTTCCCGATGTAGAGGGACGGCGTCGGTGAGCGAACCCGCTGCTGCACCACGGAAACGACCTCGCCACCTGCCGTGTCCGTCAGCCTTCTGAGCTCCTCCATGTGCTCGTGAACGAGCTCATCCGAGATGGAGGGGTCCGGCGCGCCAAACAGGATCGCCCGCTCGACGGGCACGCGGTTATCGATCAACTGCGTCGGAATCGCTCCCTCTCCTCTTCGCGTTTTCGGCCCGCACCGCCGCCCAGCGGCGGAGCCGCTCGGCCACCTCTCCCTCGTAGCCCTCCTCCGAGGCCTCGTAGAACCTCGAGTCGACGAGGGAGTCCGGCAGATACCCCTGGGGAGCTACCCCACCGGGCTCGTGGTGATCGTAGCGGTACCCCGCGCCGTACCCGAGGTCCTTCATGAGGTCCGTGGGTGCGTTCCGGATGTGGAGGGGCACCGGCGCGGCCGGCGTGTCCCGTGCCGTGCCGGATGCGCGGCTCCAGGCCTCGTAGACCCGGTTCGACTTGGGAGCGGTCGCGAGATACACGGCCGCCTCGGCCAAGGCGAGCTCGCCTTCGGGAGGCCCCAGGAAGTGGAACGCGTCCCTCGCGGCGAGGGTCACGGCCAGCGCGTTCGGGTCGGCGAGTCCGATGTCCTCGGACGCCATGCGGACCATGCGCCGGGCAAGGTACAGGGGGTCTTCGCCGGCCTGGAGCATGCGGGCCAACCAGTAGAGGGCGGCATCGGGATCGCTGCCCCGCACGGACTTGTGCAGAGCGGAGATCAGGTTGTAGTGGCTCTCGCCCGACTTGTCGTAGGCC
The DNA here is from genome assembly GCA_024638305.1 of Gemmatimonadota bacterium. Classification (GTDB taxonomy): domain Bacteria; phylum Gemmatimonadota; class Gemmatimonadetes; order Longimicrobiales; family Gaopeijiaceae; genus JAHEKN01. The sequence goes on from JAHEKN010000009.1 coordinate 13,806, forward strand.
GCGAATCGGTGTTGGAGCGCCTCGCGGGCGGCCTCCTGTCCGATGGCTCCCCCGCGGCCCACGAGTCCGGCCGACGCCTCCAGCACGCCCAGGGCTCGACGGGCGTCGCCATCGGCTGACGCGGCGATGAACTCGAGCGCAGCGTCCGTGGCGGTCACCTCCAGGCCACCCAGCCCGCGCTCGGGATCGGTCAGGGCGGACCGCAGGATACGCTCGAGACTTTCCGCCGTTAGCGGCTCCAGCACGTAGACCGGCGCCCTGGAAAGCAGTGGGCGGACGACCTCGAACGAGGGGTTTTCGGTCGTGGCCCCGACGAGCACGACCGTCCCGTCCTCTACGTGGGGAAGGAACGCGTCCTGCTGCCCCTTGTTGAAGCGGTGGATCTCGTCGCAAAAGAGCACGGTGCGCCTGCCGGTCGCGCCGGCACGGGCCCGCGCCTCACCCGTGATCTCCCGGATCCTGGCCACACCGGACGACACGGCGCTGATCGCCACGAACGTCGCGTCGGTGGCCTCGGCCAGTAGCCGCGCCAACGTGGTTTTACCGCAGCCTGGGGGACCCCAGAAGATCATCGAGGCCAGGGACCGCTGGTCGATCATCGCACGGAGCGCCTTCCCATCGGCCAGCAGGTGCTCCTGACCCTCGAACTCCTCGATGGTCCGGGGGCGCATCCGTGCGGCCAGGGGCGCCGACGCGTCGGCATCTGCCCCGGCCGCGCTCGCGGGCTCGCGGCCCCCAGTCCCGAACAGGTCCGGATGAGCACCACGCCGCTCGGGGCTCACGTTTCCGCTCCCGTGCGGATGAGCGTCGTCGCCTCCGCGAGCAGTCTCTCGCGCTCGTTCCGTTCCGGCTCCTCCAGAACCGAGTCGAGCAGCGCCCGGAGCACCTCGCCGACCCGAGGCCCCGGCTTGAGGCCGAGTCGCATCACGTCGCGCCCATCGATCGCCAGCTCGGCGATCGACAGCGGTGGCCGCGTCCGGGCCTCGCGCCGGAGCGCGCGCACCGACGACACCGCCGGGCCGGAGTCCACCCCCGAGAGCAGGCGATCGGCCCGGGCGCGGGCCAAAGCCAGCCTGAGGGCGCCGGGCCTGGCCTCCGGCTCCACACCCGCCAACCATCTCCGGAGCGCCGACCCGCCTGCCCCCGCAGGAGGCACCCCCGGCTGGGACTCCGCCCAGTGCGTGGCCCGCTCGGTCTCAGCGCCCGAAAACCGGAGCCGGACCATCATCTGGACGCAGTCCCGCGCTCCGGCCGACTCGACGACTTCCGCGAGGAGACCCGAGAGCCTGAGAAGCGGCCCGTTCGCCGAGAGCGCGTCCGCCACCAGTAGCGCACGCTCCCAGCGGGTGACGGCTCCGCCGGCCACGGGCGCGTCGAGCAAGCGCGCAAGCTCCGGAAACAGCTCAGCGAGCACGCCCGAGGCCGCGTACAGCGCGAGCGCCCCGGAAGGGCGCTCCCCGTCCGCAAGAGACTTCATGAGCTCCTCGCGCACCCGTTCGGCGGAGAGCGCACCCAGTTGGGGCACGCTCGCAACCAGAGCCGCCCAGGTCTCGGACGTCGCCGTCAGGCGGAAGCGCGCCGCAAACCGCAGCCCCCGCAAAGCGCGCAACCGATCCTCTCGGAAGCGCTCCTCCGGGTCTCCGACGGTTCGGAGCACGCCGCCCGCGAGGTCCGCCAGCCCGTTGAACGGATCGACCAGCTCCTCGCGGAAGGGGTGCCACGCGAGCGCGTTGAACGTGAAGTCCCGGCGAGCCAGGTCCTCGTCCAGGGTGTCCGCGAACTCCACGATGGCGCGCCGCCCGAGCGGCTTCACGTCCCGGCGGAACGTGGTGACTTCGTAGAGTCGCCGGTCCTTGGCGAGCACGCCGATGGTGCCGTGGTCGGCCCCGACGGCGACGGTGCGCCGGAACAGCCGCTGCACGTCACCAGGACGCGCCCGAGTGGCGAAATCCCAGTCCTCCGCCGGCAGCCCGAGCGCTACATCTCGGACGGCTCCCCCCACGGCCCACGTCTCGAACCCTTGCTCCTCCAGCGTACGGACGATCCAGCGCGCCACCTGGGGAGCCTGCCTCAGACGATCGAGGACCAGGGCGTCCGTCATTCGTCAGCCCGGGAGGACCGCCCCACCGTTCACGTTCACGATCTCTCCCGTGACGTGACGTGCGAGCTCCGAACAAAGGAAGACGATGGGACCGGCCACGTCCTCGGCCGTGGCGATGCGGCCGATGGGGATCCCGCGTGCGATCTCCTCGGCCCCCCCGTCCACGAATGCGCTGTCGGACATCTCCGTCAGGATCCAGCCGGGTGCCACCGCGTTGACCGTGATGCCGCGTGGGCCCAGTTCCACGCATAGGCCCTTCACCAGGGAGATCAGTGCCCCCTTGGTCGCCGCGTAGTCTCCATGGAACGCCTCCCCACGCTGCCCCGCGGTCGAGCTCACCAACACGATCCGTCCGTCGTCACGAAGCCTGCGCGCCGCGGCACGCACCGTATAGAAGATCGAATCCAGATTGACCGCCATCGTGCGGCGCCAGCGATCGTCGTCCAGGTCGGAGATCGGCACGTCCTCGACGGGCCAGATCCCGTGGTTACCGACGAAGATGTCCAGATGCCCGAACTCCCGATCGGCCCGGGCGAACAGCTCTTCCGCCTGCGCGGCATCCGACAGGTCGCCGGGATGCGCCCACGCGCCCACCCCGAGCGCACGTAGCTCGGCAAGAACCCCCTCCGCCTCCTCCGACCTCGATCGGTAGCCGATCCCCACCGAGCACCCGGCCTTGGCGAGCAGCATGGCCGTCGCCCGACCCACGCCCCTGGAACCACCGGTGACGATCGCCGTCTTTCCCGTCAGGTCGATGAGACCCACCATCGGACTTCACGCTCCTCTGAACAGATCGCGGACGCGTCCCCACAGGCTCGTGGCCATGTCGACCGGGGGCACGGCGAGCGGGGCTTCGTCATCCAAGATACGGCGGGGGTTGGCGCCCGACAGAATCGACCACGCCTCGTCCGCCTCCGCCTCCTCGAAAAGGTCGCGCGCCTCGCGCACGAAGAGCTTGAGGTGCTTGCGCCCGTGGAAATCCGTCGACAGACAGTCGACCAGGCCCCGTTCGAGCATCCTGAGGACCACGGTGCGGGGCGCCGGACCGTAGCGACCGAGCAGGGATCCGTAGTTGCACTGGAGGCGCGCCCCCACACGCCGCCACTCCTCGACCAGGGCCAAGCCACGGTCGAGCCCGGCATATCGCTCCGGATGTGCGATCAACGGACTCACCCCGGCCTCGACGAGCCTCGTCAGAACCGGGACCGTCCCGGGAGGAATCTGGAGGCGGGGCCACTCGATCAGCACATAGCGGGTGTCGCCGAGGTGCAGGCGCGAGTCCGAGAGGTCGGGGTCCGGGACGTCGAGCATGACCTCGTGGCCCCGCTGGAGCTCGAGACCGGGAAAAGACGCCGCGGCGGCGCGCTCGAGGATCGCCCACTGATCGTCGACCTCGTCGATCCACTTCGCGAATCCCACGGGGTCACGGGTCAGCGAGCCGAGTGCGTGCGGGGTCGTAGCGACCCGGGTGATGCCCACGGCCATCATGCGCCCAAGCCCGTCGAGCGAGCCATCGACGGTGCGCGCTCCGTCGTCCACGGCGGGAACGAGGTGGCTGTGGAGGTCGGCGAGCTCCTGCCGGTTACCGGTCACTCAGGCTCTCGACCGGGCGCTCGACCGGGCGCTCGACCCAGCCGCTCGAGCAGCCGGGTCCACACTGCTTCCGGGCTCTCGTTCTCGAGGGCTCGCTGACACGCGTACGTGATCAGGGCGTCCGCCGTCAGGAGCGGCTCCGCGCCGGCACGGACCCGCGCCAACGCCTGGGCCCCGTCCAACGCATCGGCCGACGCCTGCTCGAGATCGTTCGACGCCCCGCGCAACGAAGCCGCCAGGGCCTCGGGCACGTCGTCGAGTCCATCGTCGAGCCGATCGTCGAGCCAGGACCCCATCGATACCTCTCCAATCCCGCCGGGTGAGCAGAAACCCCTACGCGCCGCGCACACGGCTATTCTAACGGGTCGAGGTCCAAAGGGAATCGAGCGAAAACCGCCGGGCTCATGGCCGGATCGGGGCCGAACGCGGTATGCAGGCGGCACGCATGCAGCACACAAGCGGTGCGCAGGTGGCACGCAGGTGGCACGCAGGTGACACGCAGGTGACACGCAGGTGACACGCAGGTGACACGCAGGTCGCCCGCAGGTGGCACGCAGCCCGTACGACGCGATCCCTCTGGCCGCGGGCTCGCCCGTTCTCTCCGGCTACGCTCGAGCGGTCCTTGGCACGGACGCCGGTCCGCGGCCGGCCCCCGGACGCCGCCGTATCAGGCCTGAGCGGCCACCTGGGTCGCGCTGCCGTTCGCGCCCGAAGCCGCCCGCTTGCTCGATTTGGGCGCCGAGTCGGCCTTGTCCTCGGGCTCCGCCGCGGCGTTGGAGGTCTCGGCGCTCGGGGATTCGGTGTCGGGCTCCAGCCCGAGCTCGACGCGAAGCCGGCGGTCGATCTCCTCCGCAATGTCGGGATTGTCCTGGAGGAACTGTTTCGCGTTCTCCTTGCCCTGCCCCATCCGCAGATCCCCGTAGGAGAACCACGAGCCGGACTTGTCGACGATGTTGTACTCGCTCCCGAGGTCGATCAGCAGCCCGAGGTGGCTGATTCCCTCGTTGTAGAGGATGTCGAACTCGGCCTGCCGGAAGGGGGGCGCGCACTTGTTCTTCACCACTTTGACGCGCGTGCGGTTTCCGATCAGCTCCTGCCCGTCCTTGATGGCGCCGATCCGGCGGATGTCGAGCCGCACGGACGCGTAGAACTTGAGCGCCCTGCCCCCGGACGTGGTCTCGGGGCTCCCGAACATGACGCCGATCTTCTCGCGGATCTGGTTGGTGAAGATCACCGACGTGTGCGAGCGGTTCACGGCGCCCGTGATCTTCCGCAGCGCCTGACTCATCAGTCGAGCCTGGAGTCCCACGTGGGAGTCACCCATCTCCCCTTCGATCTCGGCACGGGGCACCAGAGCGGCCACGGAATCGATCACGACCACGTCCACGGCGTTGCTCCGGATGAGCACCTCCGCGATATCGAGCGCCTGTTCTCCCGTGTCGGGCTGCGACACCAGGAGGTTGTCCACGTCCACGCCGAGCTTGCGCGCGTACAACACGTCCAGCGCGTGCTCCGCGTCCACGAACGCCGCGATCCCACCCGCTTTCTGAGCGTTGGCGATCACATGCAGGCACAGAGTGGTCTTACCGCTCGACTCGGGCCCGTAGATTTCGCTGATCCGTCCACGCGGCACGCCCCCGATGCCGACGGCGGCGTCGAGGTTCACGGCCCCGGTCGAGATGTACTCGATGCGCTGCACCACGTCCGAACCCATCCGCATGATCGAGCCTTTTCCATAAGAGCGCTCGATCTGGGTGATGGCGGTGCTGAGGGCCTTTTCCTTCTTCGGATCGGTGGGTTCCATGGGTACCATCTCGGGGTCGGACGCGAAGATTCTGGCGGTGGAAACCGAAATTAGTGGACCCGAAGAGAAAGCGAAAGGGGGTCGTCGGGCCGCTCGGGAATCAAGGTACTCTGGAGGTCCGGACCGGTGCCATGTCCCGGTGGGTCGCACGCGGGGAAGCGTCGGGGCCCTTACATTGCGGACCCTGACCGTCGGTGGGGGCGACGGACCATCCCGGCGCTGCCCCAGGGGCGCGATCCGACCCTCGGAACCGTCAGGAGGCGCCGCGCGTTGAGCACTCGGTCGCCCTCCTCCGACCGCGCCCAGCTAGCCCCGACGAGCGAGCCCCGATGAGCGAGCCCCGATGAGCGAGCCCCGATGAGCGAGCCCCGATGAGCAAGCCCCGATGAAGGAACTCGAGTACGACATCGTCGCTATCGGAGGCGGAACCGCCGGATTGGTCTCCGCCGCGGGTGCCGCCTATCTGGGTGCCCGGGCGGCCATCGTCGAACAGACGGCGCTTGGCGGGGACTGTCTCTGGACCGGATGCGTGCCCTCCAAGGCGCTGATCGCCTCGGCGCGCGCGGCCCACGGGATGCGGTCGGCCGCTGAGCTCGGCCTGACGCCGGCGTCGCCGGAGCACGACTTCGGAGCCGTGATGGACCGAATGCGCGCTGCACGGGCGCGGGTGGCCCACCACGACGACCCGGAGCGCTTTCGCGCGATGGGCGTGGCGGTGCACGAGGGTCATGCCCGCTTCCGCGCCCCCGGGAGCCTGGAAGTCGAGGGCGTCGGCGTGATCCGATCCAAGCGCTTCGTGGTGGCCACGGGCGCGGAGCCGTGGGCCCCGCCGATTCCGGGACTCCGGGACGCGGGGTTCCTCACGAACGTCACCCTGTTCGACACCAACGCGCGGCCCGATTCCTTGCTCGTGTTCGGAGGCGGGCCCATCGGGCTCGAGCTGGCGCAGGTGTATTCGCGGCTGGGCTCCGAGGTCACCGTGCTCGAGCTACTGCCACGGGTCCTGCCCAAGGAGGACGAGGACGTGGCCGGGCTCGTGGCCGAAGCCCTAGCGAGCGAGGGGCTCACGATCGTGACCGGCGCCGAGGTGGTCCGTGTCGAAACCGTGTCCGGCCGCAAGGTGGCGCATACGAAGGACGGGCGCGCCTTCACCGCCGACGAGATCCTGGTGGCCACCGGGCGGCGCCCCAACACGCACGACCTCGGCCTGGACACCGTGGGAGTAGAGGTCGACAAGGGGATCGTCACTGACGACACCTTGAGGACCACCGCGAAGGGCGTGTGGGCCGCAGGCGACGTGGTCGGCGGCCTTCAGTTCACCCACGTCGCGGATTATCAGGCCAAGATCGTGCTCCAGAACGCGCTGCTGCCGCTCCGCAAGAAGGTGGACTATGCGGCCGTCCCCTGGGTCACCTACACCGACCCCGAGATCGGACACGTGGGGCTGTCCGAGGAGGAGGCCGGAGCGCGGGGAGCCACCACGTACCGTTACGACTTCTCGGACCTCGATCGCTCGATCGCCGACGGGGAGACCGCCGGACTCGTGAAGATCTCGGCCGACGGGAAGGGCCGCATCCTGGGCGCGACCGTGGTGGGCGCGGCGGCCGGTGAGCTGCTGACGCCCCTCACCCTCGCCATTACCCACGGCCTCACGCTACCCAAGATCGCTGGCACCATCTTCCCCTATCCGACAAAGGTGGAGGGAGTCAAGCGGGCTGCCGACGCGTTCCAGCGGGAGCGGCTCGAAGGCCTCGGTGGCCGGCTCCTCAAGAGGGTCGTCAAGTGGCTGGCGTGAGAGAAGAGGGCGGAACTGGTGGATTGATCCGCCTGGTTGCGCTGGCCGCGATCCTCCTGGGCGCGTTCGCCGTGGTCCGCCTGACGCCGCTCGGCGATTACTTCACTCGGGAAGGGGCACTCGCCGGGATCGAGGCGCTCCGGGGCTCGTCCTGGGCTCCGCTGGTGTTCATCGCCGTCTACAGCACGGCGACCGCCTTGGCCGTTCCTGGCACGGTGCTCACGCTGGCGGGAGGGGCGTTGTTCGGAACGGCGCTGGGCACGCTCTTCAACTGGATCGGCGCCAACATCGGTGCCAACATCGCCTATTGGATGTCCCGGAAGCTCGGACGGGACGGGGTCCAGCGACTTCTGGGACACCGCGCCGCGGGGCTCGATCGGGTCACCCGGGACCACGGCTTCAAGGGACTCCTGACGCTCCGCCTCATTCCGCTGGTCCCGTTCAACGCGCTCAACTTCGGGTCCGGCCTCACCGGGATTTCCGGCAGATCCTATGCGCTGGCGACGGCCGTGGGGATTCTCCCCGGCACGGCCGTGTATACTTTCTTTGCGGACTCGCTCCTACAGGGGTCCCAGGAGGCTTCGCGCGAAGCGTGGATCCGGGTCCTGGTGGCCGGCCTCCTCCTCGTGGCTCTCAGCCTGCTCCCGACGATGTACAAACGCTTCCGCAAGGTGCCCACCGGAGCCGCACTCCTCCTCAGCGTGCTTCTCCCACTGACCGCATGCGGCGCTGAGGCGGCGGCCGGAGACCCGCCCGCGGTAGCCGGGTCTGCAGAAGGCTCCTCCGAGGCGCCCCCCCACGTGGACTCGATCCCGGGGCACGCGGCCTTCTCCGAGGTGCTCGGCCGCGTCGTCGAGAGCGGCCGCGTCGATTACGCGCGGCTCCTCGGCGACCGCTCGGGCCTGGACGCCTACTTACGACTCCTGGGAGCCGTTCCGGAGCCGGTCCTGGCGACGGCCAGCCGAGAGGACCGACTCGCGTTCTGGATCAACGCATACAACGCCTGCATGCTCAAGCGCGTGCTGGACCACTACCCCATCGAGTCGGCGACGGGTCTCATCGGCAGGGTACGCGGCGCCGTGGCCGGCTATCCGGACAACTCGGTCCAGCAGATCCCTGACGTGTTCACGGGGACACATTGCCGGATCGCGGGGGTGGAGCGCTCCCAGGACCAGATCGAGCACGAGATCCTGCGCCCGATGGGCGAGCCCCGGATCCACTTCGTCATCAATTGCGCGGCGCTGAGCTGTCCCGAGCTCGGCCCCGAAGCGTTCGAGGGCGCCACCCTGCACGTACAGCTCGACGACGCCGTTCGGGCATTCATGGCCGACCCCCGCCACTTCCGCGTCGAGGGTGGCACGCTCACCGTGAACAAGGTGCTCGACTGGTTCGGTGAGGATTTCGGCGGCAGGACGGGGGTACGCGAGTTCTTCGCGGAACATGCCTCGGGGGACCAGGCGGCCACGCTCCGGAACGCGAGCACGAGGGTCGAGTTCTTCGACTACGATTGGACACTGAACGACACGGACGCTTGACGGAAGACCCGGCCGGGACCGACGGGTCGCGACCCGAGCTCGGAATCGTGATCCCCACCCTGAATGAAGCGTCCTTCCTCCCCGCTCTTCTGGAGGACCTACGGGCGCTTCCGTGGCCTCACCGAACGGTGCTCGCGGACGGCGGATCGACCGACACCACCGCGCCGCTGGCGCGGGCGCGTGGGATCCGCGTCGTCGATGCGCCCCGTGGGCGGGCACGGCAGATGAACGCGGGAGCGACCGCTCTCGATGCGCCCTGGCTCCTGTTCATCCATGCCGACAGCAGGCTGCCGGCTGAAGCGGGAGCGGCGCTCGCGGCATTCCTCGATTCGGGCCCACCCCCGGACTTGGGAGCCCACTTCGCGTTCAAGCTCGACGGGCGTGGGCTGGGCTGGCGACTGCTCGAAGTCGGCCAGCGCGTTCGTCAGCGAGTCCTTGGGCTGGTCTACGGTGACCAGGGGCTGGTCGTCTCGCGGGCGGCGTTCGAGGCGGTCGGTGGGTTCCCGGACGTTCCCGTGCTGGAGGACGTGGCGATGGTGGAGCGGCTCCGCGACGGCGGTCGCCTGGTCGAGCTCCCGGCGGCGATTCACACGAGCCCCCGGAGATACCGACGCGAGGGTCCCCTGAGGGCGTGGCTGCGCAACGCCACCCTGATCGGCCGCTACCTGACCGGCACACCTCCGGAGCGACTGGCCGACTGGTACGAGCCCTCCACACCGGATCGGGCGGACCGCGTCCTCCTGGTGTTCGCGAAGGCGCCGGTGCCGGGACGCGTGAAGACGCGTATGGCGGCAGAGCTCGGCGCCCCGGAGGCGGCGCGCATCTATCGGCGCTTGGGTCGGCTCACTGCCGACAAGGTCCGGGGTGGACCGTACCGGACCGTCGTGTGCTACGATCCGCCGGGGGAACAGGACCTCGTGGCCGGGTGGCTAGGACGGGAGGCTCTGGAGTTCTGGCCCCAGGTGGAGGGTGGACTGGGCGCCCGTTTGACCTCCGCCTTCGACACGGCCTTCCGGAGCGCGTCCCGAGTGTGCGTGATCGGAACGGACGCCCCCGACGTGAATGCCGAGCTGGTCCTGGCCGCATTCGACGCCCTCGATTCGTCGGACGTGGTCATGGGTCCGGCGGAGGACGGCGGGTACTACCTGCTCGGGCTGAGGGCGCACCGCCCCGAACTGTTCGCGGACGTGCCATGGAGCACTTCACGGGTCGCGGAGCACACCGAAAGGCTGGCGGCGGCGGCCGGACTGGACGTGGCCAAGCTGCCGGTTCTGGCCGACGTGGACTACGCCCGCGACGTCCCCGATTCCGTGCGCTGACCCGGCCCGTGGGCCGCGAGCGGAGAATGCGGCAAATCTCTTGCAGGGGAGGCCGGCGTGAGCAATATCGCCAAGCGGGCCACCCAGCCTCCCACCGCCCCCCTGCGGGTCTCGCGCACCGAGTGCGCTGAGCGTCTTCGGTTCCAGGACTTCGAGTACGAGTCCTTCCCCGACGGGCGCTGTCGGGCCGGTGTGCGGCTGAAAGGGTCCGAGGGTAACGAGTTCGTTGGCCGCTCCGACGGGACCCAGACCCTCGAGGGTCGACTGCGTAGCGGAGCCCGCGCCGCACTCTCGGCGGCGGAGTCCGCTACTGAGGGTCAGATCCGCCTGGACCTCCTCGGCGTCAAGGCGCTGCGGGCGTTCGACGAGTGGATCGTGATCGTCTCGGTGAGAGGCCGGACGGATTCGGAATCCTACCGACTGCTCGGATCGTTCGCGACATCGGAGGACCAGGCCGCACGGGGTGCGGCCCTGGCTGTGGTCGACGCCACCAACCGAATCCTCGAACGGTACCTGAGCTAGGACGACAAGTCGGCTAGCTGGAGGGGCTCAGGCCCCTCCCGCACCCGACTCCGGGGTACCCGCGTCCTGAATCCTGGTGTGCGTCCCCCCACACAAGCGAAAAGGCCCGCCCCTTTCGGGACGGGCCTCCGCTCTACGCTCACGCGCGGTACCAGGTCAGAGGTCGCCTCGCGTCCTCTGCAGTCCGGTCTCGTACGGCTGCCACACACCCGGTCGGACCGGGATGTAGAGCCGCGTGTACGGCGTGCTCGCCGAACGATCCGCGAAAAGCGGAACGCCGTTGAACTCACCCACGCGCACGATGTCGGCGCAGGACAGCCGCGCCTCGTTACCGGAGCGGGAGTAGGTGCGGCGCTCGAACGTGATCGCCGTGTCGTTCTCGTACCAGGGAGCGCCCGCGGCATACGTGCCCGCGAACACCACACCCGGCCTCAGGTCGCCGATCCGCACCCGGGCGGCGCCCACGAGCGTATCGCCCTGAGCGGTCACCAGCACCGTCTCCGACTGGCCGGTGGCCAGACAGATCTGCACCGGCGTACCGGTCGGGAGCGGCGGGGCCACCGTGCGCTCGACCACGACCGTGTCGGGCGGCGGCGCCGGCAGCACGATCGTATCCGGCCCGATGCGCTCGATCAGCCCCGGACGACAGAGCCCGCCCTCGTTCGGGCAAAGCGCGATCGACCCGAGGATGCCGAACTTCTTGCTCCGGTACGTCGAGATGTCCTCGGCGTAGTTGGCCCCGAGCAGGAAGCCACCCACCCGGATGCCGCCGAAGTCGAGCTGGGCGCCCAGGTTGATGTCGAACCCGTTCCACTCTCCGATCAGGTTGAGGATCGAGTTGTCCCCCACCTCCATGTGCAGCGCCGACCCGAAGAACCAGCCCTCGGAGTCCGCGAACTGATACCAGGCGAGCTGGTCCCCCTCGCTGAACGCGCCCCGGCCCCATCCGACCGACAGCGTGAGGTCGTGCTCCGGGAAGATGTCGCTTTCGAACCCGCGCAGCATGGCGGTCGCCACGCCGTAGGGCGTGGCCGTGGTGCTCACGTCGTCGCGGCCGGTGCCGTAGTCCTCGTAGAGCCGGGCGTCCGGATGCCCGAGTCGCGAGGGCTGGTAGCTCCGGTTGCCCGCGGCCCCATCGTACGAGGGCGCGCTCACCACCCGCAGCCCACCCGCCAGGCCGATCCCCTGGGTCTCGGGGCGAATGAGGGCCACACGCCCGAATCCGCCGATCATCGTCCCACCGGCCGACCCGTCCGAGAAGTTCTGGAACGTGGCGCCCAACTCGACCCTATCGAAGAGACCGATGGTCACGGACGCATCGGACAGCCACTTCTCGTAGGCTTCCCCGAAGCCGATGATGTCGCCCGCAGCATTCGTGCTGGGTTCCCGGGAAATGCTGACCGGGAATCCGGAATACGTGCCGACGATGGACATGTGGGGAAGCACACTGGCGACCGGAACGTCCCAGAGCCCAGAACCGTAGCGTAGCGTGCTGGGCATCTTGGTGTTCTGTGCGGCAGCCTCGACGGCTCCGCCAGCGACCAGCGCCAGTGCGACGCCGAGAGAAAGCCACCCGGTCCTTGCCCGAGCGTGATTCATTTCCACCCCTCCGAATGGTGGTTCGCAGGCGTTCTGTAACCGCCTGCCAACGCTGAATTTCCGACCGCGAACACGGTCCTGAAAACTAGAGACAATGCAGGAATTTTGCCAGTCATATGGCCCGTTCGACCCGGAGGCCCCAGGGACGTCGCCACGGCCACCTCGGAGCGTCTCAATTCCCGCCCCGGTCCAGGCGACCGAGCCGGCGGGCGATGTGAACCACCCACCCCAGCACCACCAGCCAAGCGACGGCGTACGCGATGAACACGTGCCAGTATGGCCTGAGGGTCCCGCCGACCACCTGTGCCGCATCGAGCGGCGCAGCCGCTAACAGCACGAGTGCAGCGGCCAACATCCGTGCGAGCATGCTCAAGACTCCTCCATCATGAGCCCGGAACCGTCTGGCTCGGGCGGGGCATCCGTGGGCCGGGTGCGCTCCAGGAGGCCCACACCGTAGCGAAGCGCGAACAGCGCGAAGAACACGACCGTGAAAGCCAGCAACCCCACCATCAGGGTGGCCAGCATGCGACCGTCGAGCTGGGGTCCGTCCTGCCGGAGCACGACCGGCTCCGGATGGAGCGACCGGAGCCAGTTGACGCTCACGTGGATCAGGGGGATGTCCAGAGCGCCCACGATGGCGACGATCGCCGAGAGGCGGCGGGCCTGCTCCTTGTTGGCGATCGAGGCACGTACCAGGAAGTAGCCCAGGAAGATCATCCAGAGCAGCAGCGAGAACGTGAGCCGCGGCTCCCAGGTCCAGTAGGTACCCCACGCCACCTTGGCCCAGAGCGGTCCCGCGATGAGGGCGGCGGTGAAGAAGACCATGCCGCCCTCGGCCGCCGTCTCGGCCGCCACGTCCAGACGCTCGTCGCCGAGCCAGAGGTACATGCCTCCACAGAACGCGGCGATCCCGAAGGCCATCTCACCCGCCCATGCCGCGGGCACGTGCACGTAGAAGATCCGCTGCACGATGCCCATCGACGCTTCGGTGGGCACGTAGAAGAAGACCATCCAGTGGAAGAACAGGATCAGCGCACCGGCCACGATCCCCAGCACGACGGCCCACCGGGCCGGACCCCGCACGCTGGGCGCCGTTCTGCCCCCGGAGGTCCGGCTCATCCGTCGTCCACCGCGAAGCGGAAGAGCACCGCGCCGCTCCCGAGCGCGACGAGCGCGTACGCAGCCAGCAGCCGCAGAGGTCCCGCCACCTGATCGGCGCCGAGGCCGGCGAGCAGCCGAGACGTCGAGGTCGCTCCGAACACGATCACGGGCACCAGGACCGGAAAGAGGAGGACGGGCAGGAGCGTGGCTCCCATGGACGACCGAACGGTGACCGCCGCGAACAACGTTCCCGTTCCCACGAACCCGATTGCCCCCAGAGTGAGGGACGACCAAAACATGAGCGGGCTGCGGCCGAGGTCGAGCCCGAAGAACAGGGTGAACGCGAAGACCAGAAGTACGAGCGTCACCAGCACCAGGAGAAGATTGGAGACCACCTTGGCCAGGTAAAGGGCGTCCCGGGCTACGGGGGCCAGCAGCACACCGGCGAAGGCGCCGTTCTCCTCCTCCAGCTCGAACGTGCGGCCGATCCCCAACGTGCCCGCGAACACGATCGTGATCCAGATGAGGGTGGAAGCCAGGTCCTGGGGTCGTGCCCCAGTCGGCGCGAGCGCGTAGTTGAACAAGATGCCGGCCAGGACCGCGAACCCGCCCATGGCCGCCACGCGCTGCCCGGTCCTGAGCTCGACCGTGACGTCCTTCCAGACCATCGCGGCGAAGGGCCGCCACCAACTGCTCACGAGACGGCCGCCACGGTGCGGTGGTAGATCGCCTCGAAGTCCGCCGGGTCGCGAGGGAAATCGGATTCGTGCCACGCGAACCGGCCCCGCACCTGGATGGCCATCGAGTCTGCGAGCAGGACTCCCTCGTGCAGGTGGTGAGTGACCAGGACGATGGCCTTCCCCCGCTCCCGGAGCCGCCGCACGGTGTCCTCGAGAGCGAGGGCCGCCGAGCGGTCCAGGCCCGTGAAGGGCTCGTCGAGGAGGACCAGTCGGGGGTCGTGCACGAGCGTGCGGGCCAACGCCAGCCGCTGCGTCATCCCTCGCGAGAACTCCTTGACCCTTCGGTCGGCGTGCTCCGTGAGGCCGACGGCCTCGAGCAGCTCTCGGGCGCGGCCCTCCACGTCGTGGACGCCGTAGAGCGATCCATAGAAACGCAGGTTCTCACGGGCGGTCAAATGGCCGTACAGGAAGCTCCGGTGGGAGAGGACCCCCACCTGCCCGCGCCACGAGACGTCCCGTGTCCCCACCCGGTCGTCGCCGATCCGGACCGTGCCCTCCTGCGGCGTGAGCGAGCCGGAGATCAACGCGAGGAGCGTGGACTTTCCGGCACCGTTGGGTCCCACCAGCCCGAGCACCTCGCCCTCGTCCACGGCGAACGAGATGCCGTCGACGGCGGGGGTGAGACCGAAGGAGCGGAAGAGGCCCTCCGCCTGGAGGAGCGGTCCCGTCACGCGGCCCGCACCCGGCGGCCACAGGCGGCGCAGAAGCGGCTCCCGTCCGGGTTCCGGTGGCCGCACTCCCCACAGGCGGTTCCTGCCCGGAACTGTTCCCGCACCCGCAGGATCTCGCGTTCGATGGACTCCGTGTCCGGGGTAGCGGTCTGGAGAGCCGGCCGGTCGCCGGCGTCCGCCTCCTCGTCCCGGAGCGCCGCCACGGCTTCGGCCGTCAGCTCACCGCGGAGCGACTCGTAGTCGCGGTCGTCGAGCTTGCCGGTGTGGTAGTCGTACTCGACGTCGCGGAGGGCCTTGAGTGCCGCAGCCGTCCGGGCTTCGGCTTCCGTGATCTCGTCCCACCCCCGGCCGAGCGGCGCCTCGGTCCCCGTCAGGAGCGGCTGCAGCACGTAGAGAACCACGGCGCAGGCGAACAGGACCGCCCCTACGGTGAGGATCACGATCCCCTACGTGGTGACCGCAGCGGGCCCCGTGGCGGGCTCGGCAGCCTCTCCCACGGCCGTTCCCGCCGATCGGGCGCGGCCCTCGGTCGGCCAGAGCGCGATGAGCGAGCCGATGGTGAGGATCAGACCACCGTACCAGATCCAGCTCACGAGCGGGTTGACCTGCACCTCGATGACGGCGCGCTCGGCCTCGCCGGCCTGACCGCCGAGGACGCCGCTCATGTCCGCGACCTCCGCGAGGATGACATACAGGTCCTCGTACCAGGTCGATCGGATGCCAACCTCCGAGCTCGGCGTCTCGCTGTCGGTATAGAAGCGCCGTTCCGCCGTCATGGTGCCGAGCCGTTCTCCGTCCCGCTCGACGTCGAAGAGCGCGATCCACTGGATGACCCAGTCGCCTTGGCCACGCGACGTGGAAAGCCCGTTGTAGGTCAGCGTGTAGCTGTGGCCGAACGCCGACTGCACGGTGAGCTGGTCGCCCGGGAAGATCGAGTCCCTCACTTCCGTGTCGAACGACGACGCCGCGAAGGCGGCGAAGATGACCACGATGGCGGCGTGCACGATGTAGCCGCCCCAGCGCCGCCGGTTCCTGGCGATCAGGTGGACGAACGCGCGGGCCAACCCCTCTCCCTCGATGCGCGCCCGGGCCCGCGTGCCCTTCCAGAACTCGACCACGATCACGGTCATGACGAAGGCGCCGATCCCGAACGTGGCGAGCGCCCAGGGGTCGCGCGTGCCGATAGTCACGAGGACGGCCACGAGCCCCACGCCCATAGCCACCGGCTTCAGGAAGTTCCGTACGAGATTGCGCTTGCTGGCGCGTCTCCAGGCGATGACCGGACCGATTCCGGTGAGGGCCAGCAGGATCAACCCGATCGGGATGTTCACGCGGTTGAAGAACGGCGGACCCACGTTGGCCTTCTCGCCCGTGAGTCCCTCCGTGATCAGCGGGAACAGAGTGCCCCAGATGACCGTGAACGCCGCCCCGAGCAGGATCAGGTTGTTGAAGAGGAACGCCGACTCGCGGGACAGGAACGACTGGATCTGGTTGTCGCTCTTGAGATCGTCCTTACGCCACAGGATGAGCACGACGCCCGCGGCGATGAGGAGCCCCATGAAGGTCAGGAAGATGTAGGCGATCCGGAGCTCTTGCGCGAAGGTGTGGACCGACTCGATCAGGCCCGAGCGCGTCAGGAAGGTCGCGAAGATGGTCATGATGAAGGTCAGGAACACCAGCGACATGTTCCAGACCTTGAGCATCCCGCGCTTTTCCTGGATCTGGATCGAGTGCAGGAACGCGGTCGCCGTGAGCCACGGCAGGAGAGACGCGTTCTCGACCGGGTCCCAGAACCAGTAGCCGCCCCACCCCAGCTCCTCGTACGCCCAGCGCATCCCGAACAGAATGCCGTTCCCGAGAAAGAACCACGACACCAGCGTCCACCGGCGGGTCACCTGGATCCAGCTCGCGTCCAACCGCCCGGACAGGAGGGCGGACACCGCGAACGCGAACGGGACCGTGAATGCCGTGAACCCCAGGTACAACGTGGGCGGGTGGATGGTCATCCAGTAGTTCTGGAGCTGCGGATTGAGCCCGCGACCGTCCTGCGGAGTGAAGGGGAGCTTCTCGAAGGGATAGACGTCCGCGAACAGCAGCACGATCAGGAAGAAGCTCATGACCGTCAGCAACGTCCCGGTCACGTACGGCATGAACTCGCGATTGCGGTCGCGGTTCTGCCAGACGGCGAGGCTCGAGAAGAAGCTCAGCCACAGCACCCAGAAGACGAGGGAGCCGCGCTGGCCGGCCCAGAGCCCCGAGATCTTGTAGAAGAGCGGGAGCTCACGATTCGAGTAGTTGGCGACATACCAGAAGTCGAAGCGGTCCTCGACGAACGCCAGGCTGATGGCGATCGACGTCAGGACCGTCAACAGGAAGACCGCGTAGACCGCCCGCTCCGCGGAGAGGACCATGTCCCCGCGCCGGTTCCGGCCACCGACGAACGCGATGACCGTGCCCCAGAGGGCGATCGGGAGCGCGACCCAGAGCGCCAGCTCCCCGAGTTGGATCACCCGGCCAGCTCCTCCGGTGACGCCTCGTACCTGCTACCGCACTTGGTGAGGACCGTGTGGGCCTCGAAGATCCCGTCGGCGCGGTAACGCCCCTCCAGAACCACCTCCACGTCGTCGTTGAACGTGTCCGGGATCACGTCGCGGTACACCACCGCGAACGAGATGTCCTCGTTCTCGAGATCGCGCACCTGGAAGTGATGGACCAGCCCGTCCGTGGACCGTTCGTACGATCCCTCGACGACCTTTCCGTTGACCTTGACGCCCAGCTCGTGGAAGGCCGGGTCGGCCGTGACCTTCGCCACGAGCTCGGTCGGCGTCAGGTAGTAGACCATGGTGTCGCTCACCCCGGTCCAGATGAGGTAGGACACCACGGCGGCGACGCCCACGAGCCCGATCATGAACCGCTTGTCCCGCTTCATTCGCTAACGCTCCATCATGAACTGATTCCCCAGAGAATATACTGCCAATCCGCGTCGGAGATACCACAATCCCGCATGTAGGGGAATCTGGGACCTGTAGTCAGGCGCCCGCCGCCCACGAGCGCGCGGCCGCCACGGCGCGGTCCCATCCCCCGCGGAGCGCCCTACGCTCGTCGGCCGCCATGGTGGGCGCGAACCGGACGGGCTCCCCCTGTGCCGCCAAGAATGCCTCCGCGTCGTTCCAGACCCCGGATGCGAGGCCGGCGAGCCCCGCGGCTCCGAGCGCCGTCGTCTCCACCTGCGCCGGCCGGCGCACGGGGACGCCGAGCACGCCCGCCTGAAATACCATCAACCAGTCGTTGAGTGCCGCGCCGCCATCCACCCTGAGCTCCTCCGTCCGGACGCCGGAGTCCGCCTCCATGGCCTCGATCACCTCCGCCGTGCCGTACGCCATGGCCTCGAGCGCCGCACGGATCAGGTGAGCGCGCGTGGTGCCACGCGTGAGCCCCACGATCGTGCCGCGGGCGTCGGGCTCCCAATGGGGCGCGCCGAGTCCCACGAAGGCCGGGACCATGTAGACGCCTTCGTTCGATTCGAGTGAGGCCGCGGCCGCCGCCGAGTCGGGAGCGCTGTCCAGAATCCCGAGGCCGTCCCGAAGCCACTGCAGGGCCGCGCCGGCGATGAAGATGGACCCCTCGAGCGCGTAGGCCGCCTGGCCGGACGCGTCGCACGCCACTGTGGTGAGCAGCCCACGCTCGGACGGCACCGGCCGGTCGCCCGTGTGGAGCAGCATGAACGCGCCGGTGCCGTACGTGTTCTTGGCGAGACCGGCGGTCCAGCACCCCTGACCGTAGAGTGCGGACTGCTGGTCTCCGGCTACCCCCGCAATGGGGATCTCGGCGCCGATCGCCTCGCCGCTGGTGATGCCGAAATCCCCGCTCGACGGCCGAACCTCCGGGAGGACCGCCTCCGGCACCTCGAAGAGATCGAGCAACCAGTCGTCCCACGCGAGTCGGTGAAGATCGTACAGGAGCGTCCGGGAGGCGTTCGTCGGGTCGGTGGCATGAACGTCGCCGCCGGTCAGGCGGGCCACCAACCACGAGTCGATGGTCCCCGCGGCGAGGGCTACCGCCTCGGCGCGCGAGCGCAGGTCGGGATTCTCGCGCAGGAGCCAGAGGAGCTTGGTGCCCGAGAAGTAGGGATCGAGCACCAGCCCGGTGCGGCGGCGAACCTCGTCCTCGTGCCCGGCGCCGCGGAGCTCTCGGCAAATGGACGTGGTGCGGCGATCCTGCCAGACGATGGCGGGATGGACCGGCTCCAGCGTCTCGCGGTCCCAGACGACGACCGTCTCGCGCTGGTTGGTGATGCCGATTCCCTGAACCGCAGCGCCGGCAGCGTGGGATTCCGCCAATGCCTCTCGGCAGAGACGGCGGGTGACGGTCCAGATCTCACCGGCGTCGTGCTCGACCCACCCCGGCCGAGGAAAGTGCTGCCCGAACTCCGAGTAGCGCCGGGCGATCGTCCTGCCGTCCTCGGCCACAACCAGGCAGGTGACGCCGGTCGTTCCCGCGTCGATGGCCAATACGGCCGCGCGCTCGCTCACGGTCCCTCCTCCAGGAGCTCCCCGATGGCCGCACCATAGGGTGGTCGCAGAATGCCTCGGTCCGTCACCAGCGCCGTCACGAAGTGCTCGGGCGTGACGTCGAACGCCAGGTTGCGCGTGCGGGCACGGTCGGCGGCTACGCGGGTCCCGGCGATCTCTGCGACCTCGGCGCCGTCACGCTCCTCGATCGGGACGTCGCGGCCACTCGCGAGCGTCGGGTCGAAGGTGCTCCGCGGGGCGGCCACGTAGAACGGGATGCCGTGGTGGCGTGCCAGCACCGCGAGTCCGTACGTCCCGATCTTGTTGACCACGTCCCCGTTGGCCGCCACGGCGTCGGCGCCCACGATGACGAGATCGACCTCGCCGGAAGCCATCAGCGAGCCCGCCATCGAGTCCGCCACCACGGTCACGTCGACCCCGGCCCGGGCCAGCTCCCATGCGGTGAGCCGCGCGCCCTGGAGCAGCGGCCGGGTCTCGCAGGACCATACCCGGAGCGGCACCCCGGCCTCGTGCGCAAGGTAGAGCGGGGCGAGCGCGGTGCCGATGCCCGCCGTGGCGAGCGCCCCGGCGTTGCAGTGGGTCAGCACCGCGGCCCCCTCCTCCGGGATCACCTCGACCCCGGCCCGACCAATGCGCTCGCAGAGCGCGGCGTCCTCCCGCCGGATGGCCTCCGCCTCTCCGAAAAGCGTGCGGAGGGCGGGGGTGGTCGCCCACGGCGGGGGCGGTCGGGGACCGTCCGTCGTGTCCACTCCTGGCCGCTCCCAAGCCGCACGCATACGGCGAAGGGCCCACGACAGGTTGCGGCCGGTTGGCCGGGTGGCACCGAGCAACGTCTCGATCCGGTCGTAGGCGGCCGAGTCGGCGCCCCCGCCCGCGGATGCAGCCGCTCGGACCAGGCCCACCACGAGGCCCATCGCCGCCGCGACCCCGATCGCCGGCGCGCCCCTCACCCGGAGCGAGCGGATGGCCTCGGCCACCGCCTCCTCGTGCTCCAGGTCCAGGTAGCGTTCCTCTCCGGGGAGCAACGTCTGGTCGAGCAGGCGCAGCCCGGGCCGGTCCTCGAGCCAGGCGACGGCAACCGGGACGCCGAGCGATGCGCCGACCCCGGGGCCGTCCGGAACGTCGAGTGGGGACGTCATCGACGAGCCCCCGCGCCCTCCGTGCGGACGTCCGGCGACAGGTGCCCGAACGCATACCGCCACCCGGCGGCGCCGAGCAGGTCGATCAGGCCGCTCACGGACAGGCCCATGACGGTGTAGAAGTCCCCCTCCACCCGCCGGACCAACGCCGCCCCCTTGCTCTGGATGCCGTACGCTCCCGCCTTGTCCATCGGCTCGCCGGTATCCACATACGCGCGGGCGACCCCCTCGTCGAACGAGCGGAACTCCACCAGGGCCTGGTCGACCCGGCAGTGAATGGCGCCGCCCGGCCCAGCCAGCGCCAATCCCGTGAGCACGGCGTGCTCCCGTCCTGCCAGCCGAACGAGCATCGCGACGGCCTCCTCCTCGCTGGTCGGCTTCTCCAGGACGGCATCGTCCAGGACCACGGTAGTATCACCGGCGAGCACGAGGTCCCCGGGACGGCGGCCAGCCACCTCGGCGGCCTTCTCCCGCGCCAACCGGGCCACGTACGATGCCGGAGCCTCGCCTGGCAGACGTTCTTCATCGAGGCGGGCGGGGTCGATCTCGAACTCCAGGCCGAGCATGCCCAGCAGGTCGGCTCTCCGGGGTGAGGCGGACGCCAACACCAGCTTCGGGACCGTCAATCGCGCTCCAACACCAGGGTCACGGGCCCGTCGTTCACGAGCTCCACGTCCATCATGGCGCCAAACTCCCCGGTCGCAACTCGCCCGGGCAGTCGTTCCTCCATGAGGTGCACGAACCGCTCGTAGAGGGGGACGGCCAGGTCCGGGTGGGCCGCCTTCACGAACGACGGCCTCCGCCCCTTCCCGGTGTCTCCGTACAGGGTGAATTGGCTCACGATCAGCGCGCCGCCCCCGACCTCGTCCAGGGACCGGTTCATCCTGCCCTCGTCGTCGGGAAAGATGCGGAGCCCGGCAATCTTGTCGGCCATCCACTCCAGGGGCGCGGGCGTGTCCGACTGGGCGAAGCCGACCAGGAGCAGCACGCCCCCACCCACCTCCCCGACGACGTGGCCATCAACGCGCACGAGCGCTCGTGAGACGCGCTGGAGGACGACCCTCACGGCCTGAGCGGGTGGCTCACTCGACGGTGACGGACTTGGCCAGGTTGCGCGGCTGGTCGACATCGCATCCGCGCAGGATGGCAATGTGGTACGCCAGCAACTGGAGGGGGACGGTCGTGATCACCGGTTGCAGGGAGTGA
The DNA here is from genome assembly GCA_024638305.1 of Gemmatimonadota bacterium. Lineage (GTDB taxonomy): Bacteria > Gemmatimonadota > Gemmatimonadetes > Longimicrobiales > Gaopeijiaceae > JAHEKN01. The sequence continues at coordinate 35,463 of JAHEKN010000009.1, forward strand.
TGGGTCGGGGGCACCCGGATCAGGTGGTCGACCTTTCCTTCCAGCTCGTCGCTCCCATCGGTGACGACGGCGATCACCCGGCCCCGGCGGGCCTTCACTTCCTCGATGTTCGACACGACCTTGGCATAGGTGAGGTCCTGGGGCGCCAGGAACACGACCGGCATGTTCTCGTCGATGAGCGCGATCGGGCCGTGCTTCATCTCGGCGGCGGGATAGCCCTCCGCGTGGATGTAGCTCACCTCCTTGAGCTTGAGCGCTCCCTCGAGCGCGACCGGGAACTGGTAGCCACGGCCGAGATAGAGGAAGTTGGGCGCGTCCTTGTAGGCCTCGGCCAGCTCACGGATCGCGCCCGACTGCGCCAGCACCTGTTCCACCTTGCCCGGCAGCTCGCTCAGGTCCTGGACCATCTTGCGGCCCGTCAGGATGGACAGTTGGCGCCGCCGCCCCATGAAGAGCGTAAACAGGGCCAGCGCCACGATCTGGCTGGTGAAGGCCTTGGTGGAGGCGACGCCGATCTCGGGTCCGGCGTGCAAATACACGCCGAAATCGGTGAAGCGCGCGATGGACGATCCCACCGTGTTCACGATCCCCATGGTCATGGCGCCGCGGCGCTTGGCCTCCTTGAGCGCCGCCAGCGTGTCCGCGGTCTCGCCGGACTGGCTGATGGCCAGGACCAACGTCTCCGAGTCCACGACCGGGTTCTTGTACCGGAACTCCGACGCGTACTCGACCTTTACCGGAATGCCGGTCATCTCCTCGAGCATGTACTCGCCGATCAGGCCGGCATGCCAACTGGTGCCGCAGGCCGTGATCACGATGCGCCGAACCCGGTCGAGCGTGTCCTCGCGCCCCCCGAGACCGCCGAGCCGGGAGATCCCGTCCTCCTCGAGCAGGCGGCCTCGCATGACGTCCCGCAGGCTGGAGGGCTGCTCGTAGATCTCCTTGAGCATGAAGTGGACGTACCCACCGCGCTCGATGGCGGAGAGGTCCCAGGTGACCTTGTGCACGGATCGGCGGACGGCGCCCTTCTCCAGGTGGTACACGGCGTAGTCGTCGGGCCCGACCACGGCGTAGTCGCCGTCGTCCAGGTAGACCACGTCACGCGTATGGGTGAGCATTGCCGCGACGTCCGAAGCCACGAAGAACTCGCCCCCGGTGCCGACGCCGAGCAACAGAGGGCTGCCGTTGCGCGCGGCGACCAGCTTCCGCGGATCGCGGGAGCTCACGACCACCAGCCCGTAGGCGCCCTCGATCTGGAGCAGCGCGGCCGCGACGGCGTCCTCCAGCGTGTCGTTGGTCTTGAACGCCTCGTCGACGAGGTGGACCACGACCTCCGTGTCCGTATCACTCGTGAACTCGTATCCGAGCTCGGTGAGCTTGCTCCGCAGGATCTCGGCGTTCTCGATGATCCCGTTGTGGACGAGCGCGATGGACCGGTCGCGGCTGGAGTGCGGGTGCGCATTGATCTGGTTCGGGGGGCCGTGCGTGGCCCAACGCGTATGGGCGATCCCGCAGGACCCGCTCAACTCCGACCGATCGAGAGCGGCCTCCAGCGTCGCGATCTTGCCGGGCCGCTTGACGGTCTCGAGCAGGCCGTCGTCGCTCATGACCGTGATGCCCGCGGAGTCGTATCCCCGGTACTCCAGCCGCCGGAGTCCCTCCAGCAGGATCGGTGTCGCCTCCTCCGGCCCAACGTACCCCACGATTCCGCACATACGTCAGGCTACCTCCTCCAGGGTCTTGCGGCTTTCGTCCACCAGGGCGCGCGCCTGCGATTCCTCGGAGGCCTCGGCAATGAGTCGCACCACCGGCTCGGTGCCGGACGGTCTCACGTGCAGCCAGGCCCGCTGGTCGATCCATCGGAGTCGCAGCCCGTCCTCCAGGTTGGGCTCGGCCCCGCGATACCGCTCCGACAGGGCGGTATAGGCCGCCTCCAGCTTCCCGGCGGGAAACTGCACCTTCTCCTTCACGATCGAGTACCGCGGCCAGCGCGCCACTGCCTCCGACACGGTCCGCCCCTGGTCCAACAGGTGCTGGAGGATGAGCGCCGCGCCCACCGGCGCGTCCCTCGTGTGGTGGATGGCCGGGAGAATCACGCCGCCGTTCCCTTCCCCACCCACGACCGCGGACACCTCCTGCATCCGGCGGGCGACGTTGATCTCACCGACGGGCGCCCTCACCACGGTCGAGCCGTGCGCAGCCGCCACGTCCTCCAGGACCTGACTGGTGGACAGGTTGGTCACGACGTTACCGGGTGTCCGGCGGAGGACCACGTCGGACGCTAGCGCGAGGGTCAGGTCCTCGCCGAGGGACTCTCCGGTCTCGTCGACCAGAGATAGGCGATCGACATCGGGATCCACGGCCAGGCCCACGTCGGCCCCCGTCTCGCGCACGAGCTCGGAGAGCGCCCGCAGGTTGCCGGCGGTCGGTTCCGGGTCGCGATGGAAGCGTCCAGTGGGCTCGAGTCCGATCGCCTCGACACGGCACCCCAGTTCCCGCAGGAGCTCCGTCATCATCGGGCCGCCCGCGCCGTTTACGCAGTCGAGCGCCACCCGAAACGAGCGCTGGCGGAGGCCGGAGACGTCGAGCAGGCCGAGCGCCAGAATACGCGCCAGGTGACGGGAGGTGGCCGTTGTGTCCTGGTGCACGCTGCCAAGCCGGTCCCAGCCTGCCCGCTTGGGATCCTGTGAGCGCACGAACTCCTGAAAGCGGGCCATGCGCTCGGCGTCGAGGAACATGCCATCGCCCGCGGCGAACTTCATGGCGTTCCACTCGGCCGGGTTGTGACTGGCGGTGATGCAGATGCCGCCCGCAGCGTCGGAGTCTTCGACCGCCAGCATGAGCGTCGGGGTCGACACGACGCCCACGTCGATCACGTCCGATCCCACCGACTGGAGCCCGGCGATGGCCGCACGCGCGAGCATCGGACCGGAGGTGCGGGAGTCACGCCCCACGTAGACGCGTCGACCCGATCCCTCGGACCGGAGGAACGCGCCGTACGCGGCCGCCAGGCCGCCAAGCAGTTCGGGGGTGAGCGGATCTCCGACGACCCCCCGGAAGCCGGAGACGCTGACCATCAGGTTCTTGGGAAGAGCGATCGCCATCCGACCTGGTCGCGTCCTTCTAAAGGTGCTCCGGACAAGCGCATACGGTCTCCGGTCGCGGAGCCGCCCGTATCGTCCGAAAGTTGACCGAAAGTGTACGCGGGGGCAACGAGCGCGTGGGCCGTCCGCAGGCGTCCGAGTCCCGGCCGCTCAAGGTCCTCGGCCCCTTCCCGAAGCGAGCCGATTGAGCGACCGTGGAGCACGGCGAGCGCCCGACCGCACGCTGCACGAGCCTTCGCACCCCTGGAGGACCGTCGAGGGGGGCGGATCGTCACATCGGCGGGCCCTTCGCCGCGACTCCCGCGACACCCACAGGAGCCCGACTTGGCCGACACGACCCGAGAGCACCGCTTCGGCACCCGCGTGATCCACGCGGGGCAGGCGCCCGAGCCCGTCACCGGCGCCATCATGACCCCGATCTTCCAGACGTCGACCTACGTCCAGCCCGAGCTGGGAAAGAACACGGGGTACGAGTACGCCCGGGTTCAGAACCCCACGCGTGAAGCATGGGAACGGAACGCGGCGTCACTGGAAAGCGGAACCGATGGCATCGCTTTTTCCAGCGGACTCGCTGCCATCGAGGCAGCGGTGCTCACCCTTTCGGCCGGGCACCACGTGGTCACCGAAGAGAACACCTACGGCGGCACGACCCGCATGTTCAATCACGTGCTGTCGCGGCTCGGCATCGAGTTCACCTTCATCGACTCGCGTGACCCGGAGCAGATCCGCGCCGCCATGCGCGACAACACGCGGCTCGTGCACCTGGAAACGCCGTCCAACCCGCTGATGCGGCTCTGCGACGTGGCGGCCGCCGCCGAGATCGCCCACGCCGGCGGGGCTCGGCTGATGGTGGACAACACGTTCGCGACCCCGTACAACCAGCGTCCTCTCGAGCTGGGCGCGGACTTCGTGGCGCACTCGACGACCAAGTACCTGGGCGGCCATTCGGACGTGCTGGGTGGCATTCTGGTGGTGGCCGACGAGTCGCTCGCGGAGGATATCCGCTTCATCCGCAAGTCCACGGGCCCGGTGCCCGGGCCGATGGACTGCTGGCTCTGCCTGCGGGGGACCAAGACGCTCGAGGTGCGGATGGAGCGCCACAACGCCAACGGACAGCGGGTGGCCGAGTTCCTGGAGGCACACCCGAAGGTCACGCGGGTTCACTACCCCGGGCTGCCGTCCCATCCGCAGCACGCGTTGGCCAGCAGCCAGATGTCGGGCTACAGCGGCATGGTGTCCATTGAGCTCGAGTCACCGGCGGCCGTGAAGACGGTGGTCGAGGGAATGGACATCTTCCTGCTCGCGGAAAGCCTGGGAGGAGTCGAGTCCATGTCGAACGTGCCCTCGCTGATGACCCACGCGTCGGTTCCCCAGGACCGTCGCGAGGCCATGGGGATCACGGACTCGCTCATCCGGCTGTCGGTGGGCATCGAGGATCCCGACGACCTGATCGAAGACCTGGCTCAGGCGCTCGATGCGGTCTGAGTCGACTGAAACCGGGGCCCCGGAGCGGGCGTACGGGCCCGCGACCACGGGGCGGGAACCGAGCGCATCGACCCGCTCGACCCCCGCCCCGAGCCACGCGAGGAGTGGATCACGATGGACGACGTGAGCAACGGAGCATCGGACGACGCGAGGGCCCGGCGGATCCTGACCGACATCTCCCCGCGATCCTGGGAGCACCCGGCGGACCGGGCGGCGCTCGCGGCGCTCCGCAAGCTCCCCATGTTCGACACCGTCTTGAAGGCGCTCTTCGGGATCTTCGGCGAGAAGCCGGTGCGGCTGGCCTTCCAGGCCAACGCGGTGCAGGTGGGGCCCAACCAGTTCCCGCGGGTCTACGAGCTGTACCAGGAAGTCTGCCAGACGATGGACTCGGAGGAGTACGACCTGTTCATTGCGCAGGACCCCATCGTCAACGCGGGCGCCTACGGGATGGACAGGCCCTTCATCATCGTCAACTCGGCGACGAAGATCCTGCTCGACGACCGCGAGCTGCAGTACATCCTGGGCCACGAGCTCGGGCACATCCAGAGCGGCCACGTGCTCTACCGCACGATGATGGTGCTCCTGATCGAGCTGGCCAAGCTCGGGTTTCCGATCGTCGGGCTGGCCGCCCGAGCCGTGCTGGTCGCGCTCATGGAGTGGTCGCGCAAGAGTGAGCTGTCCTGCGACCGGGCGGGCCTGCTGTCGCTCCAGGACCCGGACGTGGTGCTGAGCGCCATGCTCAAGATGGCCGGGGGTGGCCCTTGGAAGGACGACGAGACCAACGTGGGCCAGTTCATTCTACAGGCCGAGGCCTACCGCGAGAGCGACGACGTGGCCGACAGCGTGTTCAAGATCCTGAACCTCATGGCGCAGACCCACCCGTTCTGGGTGATCCGGGTCGCGGAGATCCGCACGTGGATCGAGTCGGGCGATTACGATCGCATCATCGGCGGGGAATACCAGCGCACGAGCGACCCCGATCCGGAATACCGGAGCGACCTGCGCAAGGCCGCCGACGCGTACAGGGAGGGAGCCAAGAGCCTCCTCGACGACGTCGGGTCCGCCGCCAAGAAGATGGGCGCCTCGCTCATGGACACGATCCGGCGCCAGTGAGGGTCGCGGCGCACGCGGAGGTCCGCACCGTCCGCCCGTTCGGTTGGACCCGCCCATGAGGATCCTCGTGGTGGGGAACGGCGGACGCGAGCACGCGCTCCTCTGGAAACTCTCGCGCGACGACCCGTCGGCCGAGCTCTACGCCACGCGCCCGAACGGCGGCATGGCCGGCCTGGCCCGCGCGGTCCCGATCGCGCCCACGGACATCGAGGCGCTCGCCGGCTGGGCCCGGGCCGAGATCATCGATCTGGCGGTCATCGGCCCCGAGGTCCCGCTGGCCCAGGGGATCGCCGACCGGTTCGCCAAGTTCGGGACGCCGGTGTTCGGGCCGTCCGCGGCCGCCGCCCGCATCGAGTCGAGCAAGGCGTACGCGAAGGACCTGATGCGGGAGGCAGGCGTCCCGACCGCGGGCTACCGCACCTTCCGCGACCTCGAGGCGGCAGAGGGCCATCTGGTCGAGGTCGGGGCGCCCGTCGTGGTCAAAGCCTCGGGCCTCGCGGCCGGCAAGGGCGCCGTCGTCTGCGAGACGGTCGAGGAGGCGACCCTCGCCGTGAGATCCATGCTGGCGGATTTCCGGTTCGGCGAGGCCGGACGGGAGGTCGTGATCGAGGAGTTCATGGAGGGCGAGGAGCTTTCCGTCTTCGCCCTTACCGACGGAGAGAACGTCGTCACGCTGCTGCCCTCCCAGGACCACAAGCGGATCGGGGACGGCGACACGGGACCCAACACCGGCGGGATGGGCGCCTACGGCCCCGTGTCGATTGCGACTGACGCGCTCCTGGGCGAGGTCCGCGACCTCGTGCTCCTCCCCACGCTGGCGGCGCTCGCGGCCGACGACGCGCCCTTCCGGGGCCTCCTCTACGCCGGTCTCATGCTCACGGACGCGGGGCCCAAGGTCGTCGAGTTCAACTGCCGTTTCGGAGACCCGGAGACGCAGGTGGTGCTGCCGATGATGGCCTCGCCGCTCCTGCCGCTGCTGGTCCAGATCGCGAGCGGTGGCTCGATCGCGGGCATGACGGCGGCGGCGCGAGATGGAGCCGCCCTCACGACCGTCCTCGCCTCGGGCGGCTACCCGGGCTCATACGAGAAGGGCAAGCCGATCACGATTCCCGAGGACGTCGAAAGCGAGCATGTCCTCGTGTTCCACGCGGGCACGGCCATCTCCGACGGCGGCCTGGTGACGTCCGGCGGACGCGTGCTCGCGGTCACCGGAGTCGGCGCCACGCTACAGGAGGCCTCGGGCAAGAGCGTGGCGGCGGCCGAGCGCATCGGCTTCGAGGGGGCGACCTACCGCCGTGACATCGGGTGGCGCGAGTTCGCCCGGGCGGAAGCGGGACGCCCGTAGCCGGCGGCGACCGATGCCGGAGCTCCCCGAGGTCGAGACGGTCGTCCGCACGCTCCGGGCACCGCTCGTGGGCCGGACCATCTCCCGCACGCAGGTTCGGAGGCCCGACGTGGTGTCCGGGGGAGCCCGGCGCCTCGCCCGGTCCCTCCACGGCCGGAGGATCGAGCTGGTCTCTCGGCGAGCCAAGAACATTCTCGTGACCCTGGACGACGCCCGCCTGCTGCGCGTTCACCTGGGAATGACGGGCAAGCTGCTGTTCGTTCCCCGGGGCGCGCGCGGTTGGACGCCCCACGCGTGCGTGCGGCTCCGGCTCGAGGGTGGCGGTAGCCTCGTCTACGACGACGTGCGCCGCTTCGGAGGGCTCGAGGTGCTGGACCCGGCCCAGTGGCGCGAGCGGGAACGGCGGCTCGGGCCGGAGCCGCTCGATCCCGCCTACGGTCCCGGAGACCTCCGCGCCGCGCTCCGCTCGTCCCGGTCCCCGATCCGCTCCTGGCTGCTCGACGGACGCCGCGTGGCCGGGGTGGGGAACATCTACGCGAACGAGGCGCTGTTCCTGGCGGGTGTCGTTCCCACCCGCCCCGCCCGCTCGCTGTCGGACGACGAGGTGGCCGCCCTGCACGCCGGCCTGCGCTCCACGCTTTCCAGGGCGGTGGAGCTGGGCGGCACGACCCTGCGCGATTACGTCGACGGGGACGGGAATCGAGGCCGCTTCGCGGAAAACCTGTCCGTGTACGGGCGCGAAGGGCTGCCCTGCCCCACCTGCGGGCGGGCGGTCGAGCGCCTGGTGTTCGGCGGCCGCTCCGCCTTCGCGTGCCCGGGGTGCCAGCGATGATCGCGAGCCGGGGGCCCGCCGGGCGGTCCGGCTCGGGCGAGGGCCCGAACGACTACGCGACCGCGGCCACGTGGATGGCGGCGATGCCCGCCGTGACGAGCGACCAGTCGGCGCTGGCGAACCCGGCGGCCTCCAGCCGAGCGGCCAGGTCCTCGGGGCCGGGGTGCTCGCGCACGGAGGCCGGTAGGTAGCTGTAGGCCCAGGGATGCCCGGAGACGATCCGACCCACCAGTGGTAGAATTCGCGTGAAGTAAAGCATGTACCCAAAACGCACAAAACGATTTGGGGGAACCGTGAACTCGAGGATGACCAGCCGGGCCCCCGGGCGGAGCACGCGACGGAGCTCCCGGAACCCGCGGTCGAGATCGGAGAGGTTCCGCACGCCGAACCCCACCATCGCGCCGTCGAAGACGCCGTCGGCGAACGGCAGCCGGAGCGTGTCGGCGCAGGTCGGGAGGATCGGCCGGCCCGCGAGCTTGGCTCGCCCCTCGCTCAACATGGGAAACGCGAAGTCGGACGCGATCACGCGCCCGCGAAATCCTTCGGTCTTGGCGACCTCGATCGCGAGGTCGAACGTACCGGCGCACGCGTCCAGGTAGCGACCGCCGGGCCGGCGCCCGACCCCGAGCGCACGCACCGCCTTCCGGCGCCAGCTCCGATCGATGTTCAGGCTGAGCACGTGGTTCAGAAGGTCGTAGCGGGGCGCGATCTCCGAGAAGATCCGACGCACCTGACGCTCCCGCTCGGCGCCCTGCTCCGGGCGAGCACCCGCGGCGGTGCTGTCCGGGGCACCGGTGGGGGCACCGGGAGTCGTGGGGTGACCCCCTGCGTTTCCGGGCATGAGCGGTAGATTGATGGAGCGTCCAGGGCGAGCCCCGGACGTGCGTGAGCGGGCGTCCACGAACCCCCCGAAACCTCTCCGGTTCCCGGTGCGTAGGTGCCGGGGGGGACGACCGCCAACTCCCGGAGCCCATGCAGGAACCTGAACGCGCGTCCGCCGGATACCCACCGGTAGTGGACTACACGCAGGTCTCGGATCGGCAGCTCGTCGAGCTCGCGCTCGAGGGACGCCAGTCCGCCTACCGTGAAGTGCTCGCGCGCTACGAGCGGCCGCTGTTTTCGCTGATCTACCGCATGGTCCGCGACCGCTCGCTCGCCGAGGATCTGGCGCAGGAAGCCTTCGTGAAGGCGTTCCAGGCCCTCGATCGCTACGATCCCAGCTACAAGTTCTCCAGTTGGATCTTCAAGATCGCCAACAACCTCACGATCGATCACCTACGCAAGCGTCGTATCGACACCGTCTCCATGGATGGCTCCCCGCATGCCATGACGCCGGCCGACCAGGCGCAGACTCGGCTGGTGGTCAAGACGAGTGACGAATCCCCGCTGGAATACGTCCAGAACAGGGAGCTCGGGAGCTTGATCGAGTGCGCAATCGGCGAGCTGCGGCCGGAGTACCGCACGGCCGTGCTGCTTCGCCACGTGGAAGGATATGCCTACGACGAAATCGCGCAGATCATGGAGATTCCGCTCGGAACGGTGAAGACCTACCTGCACCGTGCCCGGGCGGAGCTCAAGGTGGTCCTGGCGGAGCAGGCCCGATGAACGGAGGAACTGCGAGGGGACGGGCCGTAGGAGGTCCGAGACAGTTGAAACTCTGGCCCCGGCGCGCGCGTAGTGCGCGGGGGGCCGAAAGCGCCCGCAACCAAAGGTAGAGCGAGAAAGAAATGTCGACCGACCACCTGTCCGCCGAGCAGCTCCAGGGTCTCCTGGAGGGCCGCGCCTCCGAGCAAGAGGCGGGGGCGCTCGCAGCGCACGTCGATTCCTGCGCTCGCTGCGCGCGGGAGATGGCGGCGCTCGGCGGGGTGTTCGAGGCGCTCTCGGGGCTCACGGCGCTCTCTCCGAGCGCAGGGTTCGCGGACAGGGTCATGAGCGTGGCCCTCCCGGCCAGCGACTTGGGAGCGGACCTGCTGGCCACCGGCCACGTGGCCCCTCAGTCGCTGCTCGAGTACCTGGACGCAGGCCTCACCCCGGCGGGGCACGCCGTGGTCGAGCGGCACCTCGCAGCGTGTGCGCCCTGCCGCGCGGACGAGCGCGAGTGGTCGGTCCTGTTCCGCCAGCTCGGAGCATTGGACCGTTTCGCGCCGTCCGCGGAGTTCCGGGCCACGGTCCTGGCACAGTTGCCCGCTCCCAGCACGGATCTCGTCGCCCGCCGCCGGGTCCGGCCGGCCCGACTGGGACGGGGACTGATCCGAGCGGCCGGGGACTACGTGCGGGGGCAGGTGGCGCGGGTCCGCGACCTGGGGCGGGGCCGGTGGGCGGTGGTGGCCGGAGTGGGCACCGCCCCGGCCGTCGTCGCGGCCTCGATTGCCTGGGTGGTGCTCTCCCATCCGCTCGTGACCATGCGCGGGCTGGTCCAGTTCGCCTGGCTCCAGGCCACACAGTTGGTTGGCGCGCTCGCCGGGCCCTTCCTGGGCGGCGTCGTCGAGAGCGCCGCGACCTATCAGCTCTGGGCCCTGGCCCAGAGCCTCCTGAGCACGCCCGTGGTGGCGTTGCTCGGAGCGGCGGCGATGTGCGCCGTGCTCAGCGCTTCGGTCTGGGTCCTCTACCGGACGCTCGGACCGATCTACCGGAATCTGTTGCCCCTTCGACTGACGAGTGGGAGATATGCGAGGGCGAATGTCTAATCGGAGTGGCCTACTGTTGACCGCGCTGCTTCTGGTCCCGATCGGGGCCGGAGCGCAGGAGCGCACGGTCGTGTCCAGCCAGATCGCGATCTCCGGTCGGGACGCGTCGCTGACGGTCGAGTTCGACGACGGCGCCGGCACCGAGGTGTCCTTCCGGGACGGTTCGGTGTGGTTCGACGGAGCGTCGCTGGGATCGTACGCGACGGGGGACGCGCTCGTACTCTCCTGGCGTAGCCTTCTGGGCGAAGCGGCGAGCCTCAACAACGGGCCGCTGGCCCGGGCGCTGGTGGACTGGAGTCCTCCGACCGGGCTGTCCGACGAGCTGACGAGGACGGGCGCTGCGCTCGACCAGGCGCTCGAGTCGGCACTGCGGGGGCGTGCGGAGAGCGCATCGGTCGCGCCCGCCGCGGGCTCGGCCCGCCAGGGCGGTGATGCCGCCGTGGCGGAGCAAGCGGCCCGAGACCCAGCACAGGCGCCGCCTGCGCCGGACGGCGCGTTCTCCACGCCCGAGCTCTCGCTCGGCGCGCTCCTCCGGTCGCCCCGGCTGATCGAAGTGGTCGGCGCTCTCGACGACATGGACCTCGACCTCGATGAGGTCCACGCGTTCATCGGCGAGGACGTGGACGTGCGTGCCGGCCAGCGAGTTCAGGGGACCGTGCTGGTGATCGACGGTGACCTGGACGTGCGTGGCGAGGTCGACGGGGACGTGATCCTCGCGGGCGGGCGGGTGCGGCTGCACGACGGCGGCAGGATTCGGGGCGACATGCGTCTTCTGGACGCTCGCTCGGACAACCGCGGCGGCGAGTTGGACGGCCGGCGGATCCGGGTGCGTCCCCAGGCCACCGCGGACCTGGATCAATTGCGCGACGACATCAGGGACGAGATCCGGCGCGAGCTGGAAGATCAGTTCCAGAGCGCGTACGGAGGTCGCAACGCGCGGAGCCTGTTCGCCCCGTTCCGACACATCGTCAGCGGCGTGGCCGGGATCTTCCAGAACCTGCTCGCGTTCGGGATCGTGTGCGCGCTCGGTGCGCTCGCGCTCTACTTCTGGCCGGCGCGCGTCGAAGTCGTGGCCGCGACCGCCCGGGATTCGCTTCCCAAGGCCGCGATGGTCGGACTGGCCGGCGCCTTCCTGTTCCTGCCCGTCTGGGTGATCGGCACGGTCGCTCTGGCAATCTCGATCGTGGGCATCCCGGCGCTACTGGCCTGGGTACCGCTGTTCCCCATCGCGGGCGGACTGGCGGCGCTGTTCGGGTTCCTCGCCGTGTCGATGCTCGTGGGTGACTGGGTGCAGGAGAAGCGCGTCCGCGGCTTCGAGTGGGCCGACGGATCGTCCGCGCTCATGCGGATGATGGCGGGTGTGTTCGCCGTGACGGTGCTGTTCATGGCCGCCAACGTTCTCCGCATGGGCGGTCCGCTGCTCGGCTTCTTCCACGGACTCCTCAACTTCGCTGCCTGCCTGGCCCTGATCGCCATGATGGCGGTCGGATTCGGGGCCGTGCTGCTGTCACGCGGAGGGCGGCGGACGTATGCGGAGGGCGTGTTCATGGACGACGA
>JAHEKN010000269.1 GCA_024638305.1 Gemmatimonadota bacterium
CGTCCTCGATGCCCGAGCGACCGCAGATCATCGCGCCGGTCGGGAAGTCGGGGCCCGGCACCAGACGTTCCAGCTCCTCCTGGGGCAGCTCCGGATCGTCGATCATGGCCCGGGTGGCGGCCACGACTTCGCGCAGGTTGTGCGGCGGAATGTTGGTGGCCATCCCGACGGCGATCCCGGAGCTCCCGTTGATCAGGAGGTTGGGGACCTTGGCGGGGAGAACCGTGGGCTCCTCGAGCCGGCCATCGAAGTTGGCCGCGAACGCCACGGTCTCCTTGTCGATGTCCTCCAGGAGCTCGGTGGCCTGGCGGGTGAGCCGCGCCTCCGTGTAGCGGTAGGCCGCGGCGGAGTCCCCGTCGACGGACCCGAAGTTGCCCTGTCCGTCGACCAGGGGGTGCCGCAGGGAAAACTCCTGGACCATGCGGACCATGGAGTCGTACACGGCGCTGTCACCGTGCGGGTGGTACTTGCCCAGCACCTCTCCGACCACGGTCGCGCTCTTCTTGTACGGACGGCCGGGGCCGAGCCCCAGCTCGCTCATCGCGTAGAGGATGCGGCGGTGCACGGGCTTGAGCCCGTCCCGTACGTCGGGGAGCGCCCGCTGCACGATCACGCTCATCGAGTAGTCGATGAACGACTCACGCATCTCGTCTTCGATCAGACGAGGCAGGACCTTCGGGCCGGATTCGCCGTTCGTGGGCGTACCGCCGGTATCACCGTTCATGGGGTTCCTCTACAACGAATCGGGGCGCCCGGAATACCGCGCTCGACCCTCAACCAAACGGGTCGGCGACCGTATCCACGAGCGCCCTCGTCACTCTCGGTTCAGCAGTCGTTCGATGGGTCGAAAACCGCCGTCTTTGGGCCCGTTTGAAACGGGCGTGATCGGGACATGGATCGTCCCTTGAAAGCCTTTGAAATATAAGGAAAAAGTCGGTTTCATGCGACCCCTCGGGAGGGGTTCTCGCAGGGCCGGGGAATGTGTGGATGCACACCCTCCGCCGTGACCGGGAGAGGACCGCTCAGGCCACCGCCACGAAGTCCACCGTTTCTCGCCATCCCCGGGCCGCGAGCGCGGCCCGGATCTCGGCGCGGGCGCGGCTTCCCGCGACAGCCGCGAGCGCGAAGCGTCCCACGGGTCCGCCGAGCTCGTCCGGGCCGATCACGGGCGAAGCGTGGATTCGCTGACCCACTTTCCGGGGATCGAGCTCCACGAAGGTGAGCGGCCCCACCCCCTCGGCGCGGAGGAGGCGGGCGAACGCCTTCCCGGTGGGCCCCGCCCCCCACACCACGCAGGGTCCCTTGCCGCGAAGGTGGCTCCGCATCAGGACGGCCGTCTTGAGGGCCCGGAACGCTTCGATACGGTATCGGGGATTCCGCCGGGAGGACCGCTGCCCGTGGTCCCGCCAGACGTGGGGCGCGCCGGGAGCTTTGGCAAAGCGAGCCCCGGCTTCCCAAAGGCGGAGCACCAGGTCGTAGTCCTCCGGCACCCCTTCGTCCCGGTACCCGCCCACATCCACGATGGCGGGCGTCCGCACCATGAACGTGGGGTGCGCGACGGGGCACTCCACGAACAGGTCACGCTCGATGTCCTCCGGACCCTGGAGGCCGTTGAGCCAGCGTTCGTAGGCGCGTGCGCCCCCCTTGAGCGTGGCCCGCGGCTCATAGCGGACGTCGATGCCGCAGAGTGCCACGTCGGGCGCTCGTGCCAGAAGCTCGGTCTGACGAGCGAACCGGTCGAGAGGCGTCACGTCGTCGGCGTCCATCCGCGCGATCAGAGGCGCCCGAGCGTGCGAGCGGGCCAATTCCAGCGCCCGGGGGATGCCGAGCGACTGGCCCGGCGATCCTCCCGTCAGCACCCGCACTCGGGTGTCCCGGCGCGCCCAAGAGCTCAGGGCGTGCGCGCTCTCGTCCGTAGAGCCGTCCTCGACCGCGACCACCTCGAAGTCCGGAAGAGTCTGCCGCTCGATCGACCGGATCGCCTCCGGAAGAAAGGGCATCCCGTTCCGGACAGGGAACAGCACGGAGACCTGCGGTCCGGCCACCCCGGTCTCTACGCCTCTGCGGTGGCGGGATCCCGGACGGCCTGCGGCCCCCCCCGCCCATCGCCGGGCTCCCGCAGGTAGGCGGCCGTGTGACTCTCGGCGGCTCGGGCCACGTCCTCCGGCGTGCCCATGGCGACCACCCGTCCGCCGCGCGAGCCCGCGCCCGGGCCCAGATCGATGATCCAATCGGCCGAGCGGATGACGTCGAGGTTGTGCTCGATCACGACCACGGTGTGACCGGCATCGAGCAGCCGTCCCAGCACCCGGAGCAGGCGCCGCACGTCCTCACCGCTCAGGCCGGTCGTGGGCTCGTCCAGCAAGTAGAGCCGGCTGCCCGCTCTCTTTCCCGCCGTCACGAGCTCGCGCGCGATCTTGAGCCTCTGGGCTTCCCCACCCGATAGCGTAGGAGCAGGCTGGCCCAGACGAAGGTACCCGAGGCCCACCTGCTGCAACTGCCAGAGCGCCCGGCCGAGGGCGTCGTGCTTGAGGAAGAAGCGGATGGCCTGGTCCACGGTCATCTCCAGCACGTCGGCCAGGCTCTTGTCCCGATACTTGACCTCGAGCACGTCCGACTTGAACCGGCGCCCGCCGCAATGGTCGCAGGGAACGAACACGTCGGCCATGAAGATCATCTCGACCTCGAGGCGGCCCGCGCCCTTGCACTCCGGGCAGCGCCCCCCCACCACGTTGAACGAGAAGTGGCCCGGCCCATACTTGCGCTGCACGGCGAGCGGCTGCTCCGAGAAGATCCGGCGCACCTCACCCCAGGCCCGAATGTAGGTGACCGGGTTGGAGCGGGGGGTCCGCCCAATCGGGGATTGGTCCACGAGTACCACGTTTTCGACCAGATCGGCCCCCTTGAGGTCGCGGAACGACCCCACCAGCTCGCCCAGGTGCTGCTTGGCCGTGGTGCCGCCGTCACCGAGCCGCTGCTCGAGCGCCCGGTAGAGCACGTCGTGCACCAGCGTCGACTTGCCCGACCCCGACACGCCGGTGACCACGGTGAGCGCCCCGAGCGGGACCTCTATGTCGGCGTCGTGAACGTTGTGCAGCGTGGCCCCGAACAGCTCGATGGCGGGCCCATCCACCTCCCTGCGTCCGTCCGGCAGGTCAACGTCCGAGCGGCCCGACAGGTAGCGGCCGGTGGCCGTGTCGGCGCCGACCAGCTCGGCTGGCGGGCCCTCGTACACGACTCGCCCACCCTGCTCTCCGGACGCCGGGCCCAGCTCGACCACGTGATCGGCGCGTTGGATGGCCAGCGGCTCGTGCTCCACGACCACCACGGTGTTGCCGTCGTCGCGCAGTCGCTCGAGCAGCCCCAGGAGGGCTCCGGTGTCGCGGGGGTGGAGCCCGATCGTGGGCTCGTCCAGTACGTAGAGCGTGTCCACCAGGTTCGACCCGAGCGACCCGGCCAGGTTGATACGCTGAGCCTCCCCGCCCGACAGGGTGCGCATCTGGCGGCTCAGGG
>JAHEKN010000101.1 GCA_024638305.1 Gemmatimonadota bacterium
TTCGAACGCGGCGCGGCCGGTCTCGCGGAACTCCACTCGAGCGCCGTAACCCCGGCAGGCGGCGACCTTCGCGTAGGGCGCGGTCTCAGGCATGACCACCGTGGACGGGGTGCCCACCTGGTCGGCCGCCCACGCCACGGCACAGGCGTGGTTGCCGGCGGAAACCGTGACCACACCTCGAGAAAGGCGCTCGGCGTCAGAGCGCAGCAGATAGTGCAACGCGCCCCGGACCTTGAACGATCCCGTCTTCTGTAGATTCTCGGCCTTGAGCCTCAGATCGCAGCCGGTCAATCGACTCAACTGCTCCGACATGACCATGGGGGTCGCGCGCAGGCGGCCCGCCAAGTGCTCCCTCGCGGCCCGCACGTCTCCCGTTCCGACCAGTTCCATGCCTCGCTCCTTGGAGTCGGCGCAAGGTAGCCGAGCGCCCACCCGCCCCGCGATGGGTACGCGAGAACGGCGTACCCGAGGCGCCGGCCGGCGTGTGGGGACCTGGACCCGAGGCTGCTCCGGTACGTCCATCCAAACCGTTGCAGCGAGGGTGCTTTGCAGCCGGAATCGTTGTTATCCCCAATGGTCATAAGTAACTTTTACCTTTTGCATGAGCCGACCCCCTGCCCCGGGCGGATTCCGCACGGGTGATCGCTAGAGCCGTGGGCCCCCCGGGCCCCCGTCGGAGTTCCCGAGCCAGAGTCGATCGATGCGATACAGCTTGGTTGTAGCGGCAGTGATGGTCCTGGGTGTCGTCGCAGCACCCCTTGCAGCGCAGAACGGGACGCTCACCGGACGTGTTACCGACGCAGAGACGGGAGTGGCCATCGAGGGTGCTGCCGTCGAGGCGCTGGCCTCAGGAGGGGATCAGGCCGGAGGCGCGTTCACCAACGCCACCGGGGGCTTCGCCCTGTCGCTCGCGCCGGGCACCTATTCGCTGGTGATCTCGCTCATCGGCTACGAGACCCAGCGTGTCAACGGCATCGGCGTGGGGGCTGGGCAGTCCACCCAGGTCACGATCTCGTTGAGCTCGATAGCACTCCTCCTGAATCCGATCGTGGTCACGGCGTCCAGGAGGGAGGAGAAGGTGCTCGACGCGCCGGGCTCGATCACCGTGGTGGGTCAAGAGGTCATTCAGCGGCAGACGGCCCTGACGGCGATGGAGCACGTCAAGGGGCTCCCCGGCGTCGACATCGCCCAGACGGGGCTTTCGCAGAGCAACGTCGTGGCCCGGGGCTTCAACAACATCTTCTCGGGCGCGCTCCTCGTGCTCAACGACAACCGCATCGCCCACGTACCCTCAATCCGAGTCAACGCCTGGAACTTCATTCCGCTCAACAACCTCGACCTGGAGCGCATGGAGGTCCTGCTCGGTCCGGCAGCGGCGCTCTACGGGCCCAACTCGGCGAGCGGCGTGGTACACATGATCACGTCCTCACCAATCGACGACCCCGGCACGACCGTCTCCCTAGCCGGGGGTGAACGCTCGGTGTTCCAGGGCCAGTTCCGGACGGCCTACAGTGGCTCGGACCAGTGGGGTTTCAAGCTCTCCGGACAGTACTTCCGTGGCGACGATTGGGAATACACCGACCCCGCCGAAACTGAAGCGAAGGAAGACAACCCCAACAATCCGCTCATCGGCAACCGCGATTTCGGGCAGGAGCGCTACTCGCTCGACGCCCGGGTCGACGTGCGGCCCTGGGACGACGGGGAGCTGATCTTCGCGGCGGGCCACAACAAGGCGATCTCGAGCATCGAGCTAACGGGCATTGGCGCTGGGCAGGCGGACGGCTGGGGGTACTCGTACTTCCAGAGCCGCCTCAGGAAGGGCCGGCTGTTCAGCCAGGTCTTCGTGAATTCCAGCAACGCGGGCGACACGTATCTGCTCCGAACTGGCAACGCGATCGTCGACGAGTCCAAGCTGTACGTGGCCCAGGTTCAGCACGGGGTCGAGATCGCGGACGGGGTGCAGGACTTCGTGTACGGCATGGATTTCCAGTGGACGCGCCCGGAGACGGGCGGGACCATCAACGGCCGCAACGAGGACAACGACGCGATCAACGAGATCGGCGGATACCTGCACTCCACCACCCGCCTCCACGACAACGTCGACCTCGTCGCTGCGCTCCGTGTCGACGACCACAACTGGCTGGAGGACCTGGTGTTCTCGCCACGGGCCGCCGTGGTCTTCCGTCCGGCCCAGAACCAGACCTTCCGAGCCACCTTCAACCGCGCCTTCTCAACGCCCACGTCCAACAATCTGTTCCTGGACATTTCGGGGGGGTTCATCCCCATCCTACCGGGAATCGGATACGACGTGCGGGCCAGGGGTACGCCCGCCACGGGATTCACCTGGACGGAAACGTGCACCGGTGGCGTGCAGAACCTGTGCATGTACTCGCCGTTCGCGCCGGGCACCCAACTGCCGGCCAACGGCTCCGTGCTGTTCAACTCGCTGATCGGCAATGTGGTCGATCTGGCGGCACTTCAGAATCCGAGCCTGGGGCCGCTCGTCCCAACCATGAAGGCCCTGCTGACCGGTGGGAATCCGTCCGTGATCGGCACCAACCTGCTCAGGCTCAATACCGAGGATCGAAGCTTCGCTCCGGATCCGGGACCGAGTCCCATCGGGCCGCTGAAGCCCACCATCACCAACACGGTCGAGCTGGGATACAAGGGGCTCATCGGCGAGCGCTTCCTGCTGGCCGCCGACGTGTATCGCTCCAAGGTCGAGGACTTCGTGGGGCCGCTCCGGGTGGAGACCCCACTCGTGTTCATGAACGGAACCGATCTGGGCGCGTACATCGGCGCCCGGCTCCAGCCCGTCGCGCCACTCCTCGGCGCTTCCTTCCCCCAGGTCGTCGCCGGGCTGGCGACCAACATGGCCATGATCCCGCTCGGATCGGTCGTCCCCGATCAGATCGACGACCACACCGTCCTGGTGGCCTACCGCAACTTCGGCGACGTCACCTTCTGGGGGGCGGATTTCTCCGGGCAACTGTTGGTGGGGGATCGGGTTTCGCTCACTGGCTCGCTCTCGATCGTGAGCAAGGACTGCTTCGACGGCAACGAGGACGGCACGGTCAACTGCTCCACCCCCGCGGACATCGCGCTCAACGCGCCCAAGACCAAGGGCTCGATCGGGGCACGGTTCGACGATGAGCGCTCGGGCTTCGCGATCGATGGCCGAGCGCGCTTCACCAAAGGCTTCCCGATGAACTCGGGCGTTTACTTCGGCAGGGTCGAGGGCTACACCGTAATCGACGCGAACGCCAGCTACCAGCTTCCGTTCTACCCGGGCGCGACCGTCGGGCTCACGGTGACCAACCTCTTCGACAAGGACCACCGGCAGTTCGTCGGGGCGCCCAATCTGGGCCGGCTGGTGCTAGCGCGGGTGCAAATCGAGACCTGATGGGGCGCGTGAGGCGAGCCGGTCCATGAGCGAAGTCGAGCACGC
Source organism: Gemmatimonadota bacterium (assembly GCA_024638305.1). Lineage (GTDB taxonomy): Bacteria > Gemmatimonadota > Gemmatimonadetes > Longimicrobiales > Gaopeijiaceae > JAHEKN01. The sequence goes on from JAHEKN010000101.1 coordinate 3,449, forward strand.
GCCTAGGGTAGTGCAGGTACGGTGCGCCTTCTGCCTAACGCCCAACCGGGTCGATCTCGCACGGGCCGCGCAGCGGCCGCGCTGCGGGAAGTGCCAGAAACCCATGCTCCTCGACCGGCCGATCAAGGTCGACGACGAGGACTTCGGGGACACCGTGGTCGGGTCCGAGGCACCGGTCCTCGTGGATTTTCACGCGGACTGGTGCCAGCCCTGCAAGATTCTGGCACCGATGGTGGACGAGATCGCAGCGCGGAACGTAGGGCGGCTCCTGGTGGCCAAGGTCGACACCGACCGGGCCGTCCGGACGGCCGAAGCCTACGGGATCCGCAGCGTGCCCACCCTGATGCTCTTCATGAACGGAGAGGAGGCGGGTCGCACGATCGGCATCATGCCCGACGAGATCCGCGCGCTCGTCGAGCGGGCGGTGGGGTGAGCCGAGGGAAGCGGGAGCGGCAGGACGCCATTCTCGACCTCGTACGGGGCGGTGTGGTCGCGAGCCAGGGGGCGTTGCGGTCGCTGCTCGAGGGACGAGGCTTCCGGGTATCGCAGGGGACCCTTTCGCGGGACGTACGCGAGCTCAGGTTGGTGAAGGTGGCCGGGCCGTCGGGGCGTGCGCACTACACGCTGCCGGACGACTACGAGCATACGCCTTCGCTTCGGGCCCTGGTGCCCGCGTTGCTCCTCTCGGCGGAGTCGGTTGGGAACCTCCTGGTGGTGGGTACACGGAGGGGGAGCGCCGGTCCGGTGGCGGAGGCCATCGACGAGGAGGCCTGGCCCGAGGTGGTCGGGACGGTGGCAGGGGACGACACGATCCTCGTGGTGCTCCGGAGCGCGTCCGCAGCCGCATCTCTCGGCCGCCGCCTCCTGAAGGCGGCCGGCGGCGCGTAGCCGGGAGGCGGGAACGACCGCTCTTAGCGCCGGCAGTCGTCTGCTACGGCTCCCGGTGCGGGGCCGGTCCCAATCCGATCGCCGAGCCACGGGTTGACAACTATTCATTCTTGATGAATAGTTTTCCACTCGAGCGAAATTCGGCTGGTGGGTTCGAGGGGTACGGATCCCGCGCGGCACCAATCCGCGGCTCCGGCGCTCTGGCGGGAGGTGATCGGAGGTACCTCTCGGCCCGCCGGCTCTTTCATGGAGTTCAAGCATGTCGTTCAAGGTGGTCCTGGCGTACTCCGGCGGGCTGGACACGTCCGTCATCGTGCACTGGCTGCGCGATCAGTACGGGGCGGACGTGATCTGCATGGCCGGGGACGTGGGTCAGCCCGGTGGCCTGACGGGAGTGGGTGAGAAGGCCCTCGCGACCGGGGGGTCCGCCTTCTACGGGGAGGATCTCCGGAAGGAGTTCGTCGAGGAGGCGATCTTTCCGACCCTTCGCTCCGGGGCGGTCTACGCCCGCAAATACCTGCTGGGCACGTCCATGGCCCGCCCGATCCTCGGGCGACGACAGGTCGAAGTCGCTCGTGAAGTCGGCGCGCAGGCCGTTGCGCACGGCTGCACGGGGAAGGGCAACGATCAGGTGCGCTTCGAGCTCACCTATGCCGCCCTGGCTCCGGAGCTGGACGTGATCGCTCCCTGGCGGGAGTGGTCGATCCGGTCGCGGGAGGACGCGCTCGCCTACGCTCGCGCCCACGCGATCCCGGTCGAGGTGGACGAGACCAAGCTCTACTCCCGCGACGAGAACCTCTGGCACATCTCGCACGAGGGTGGGCCGCTGGAAGACCCGGGCTACGAGCCCGACGCCGACATGTACCAGTGGACCGTCGATCCGGTGGACGCGCCCGATCAGCCGGAGTGGGTTGAACTGGGATTCCAGGCCGGGACACCCGTCTCGGTGAACGGTGAGTCGCTCGATCCGCTCCCCCTGGTCGAGGCGGTGAATGAAATCGCAGCGCGCCACGGCGTGGGCCGGGCCGACATCGTCGAGGATCGCCTGGTCGGCATGAAGTCCCGTGGCGTGTACGAAACGCCGGGGGGGACCATGCTGTACACGGCTCTTCAGGAGCTCGAGCAGCTCACGCTCGATCGCAGATCTCTAGCGCTAAAAGACGAACTGGCTGTGCGTTACGCTGATATGGTCTACGAGGGCCGTTGGTGGACCCCGGAGCGGGCTGCGATGGATGCGGCGGTGAACGCGCTGCTCGAGTCGACCACGGGGACGGTTCGCCTGAAGCTCTACAAGGGATCCGCGCAGGTCGTGGCGCGGACGAGCCCGTCGTCGCTGTACGACCAGGGGCTCGCGTCGTTCGGTAACGAGGCGCAGTACGATCACCGCGATGCGCAGGGCTTCATTCGCCTGTTCGGGCTTCCGTCGCGCGTCGAGGGTGATCGTCAGCGCCGGAGCGCTCCGGACTCGGCGGAGGCTGAGGCCGAGCCTGCGGAGCCGAAGCTACACGAGACGTACTCCACGCCGATCGGCTGAGCTCCCGTCGGGGCGGCCCATCGCCGTCACTGAGCGGGGCGGCGCGGCAGCCCCCGCCGGGGCCTCTGGCTCGACCTGCGGATCTACCCTACCGTCCTGCATGAACGAGGCATCCAAGACGCTCTGGGGCGGGCGCTTCGCGGCCGGCATGGCACCGGCCATGGAGGCGCTCAACCGGTCACTCGACGACGATTTTCGTCTCTGGCCGTATGACGTGCGGGGCTCCCGCGCCTGGGCGCGAGCTTTGGGCCGCGCGGGGATTCTGACGAGTGAGACGGTCGAGTCGCTCCTCGAGGGCCTCGCCGAGGTCGAGCGGGCGCTGCCCGGGCTCCGGCCGGAGGAGCTGGCCGACGAGGACGTGCACTCGCTGGTCGAGCGCCTGCTGGGCGAGGCCATCGGTCCCGATGCCGGACGGCTGCACACGGGTCGGTCCCGGAACGACCAGGTGGCCACGGACCTCAGGCTCTGGGCCCGGGACTGCATAGTCCGGCTGGAGGGCCTGGTCGCCGGGGCCGCGAGCGCGCTCGTAGACCTTGCCGAGCGATCCGTCGACGTGGTGATGCCGGGCTACACCCACCTCCAGCAGGCTCAACCCATACGGGGCGCGCATTGGTGTCTCTCGCACCTCTGGCCGCTGCTCCGGGACCGCTCGCGGCTGCGGTCGACTGCCGGGCGCGCCTCCTCACTCCCCTTGGGCTCGGGCGCCATCGCCGGCTGTCCCTATCCCGTGGACCGCCAGTGGCTCCGTGAGGAGCTCGGGTTCGACCGCATCAGCGAGAACAGCCTCGACGCCACCAGCGACCGCGACTGGGCGCTCGACCTGCTGTTCGCGTGCGCCATGCTCGGCGTCCACCTCTCGCGCCTCGGCGAGGATTTGGTCCTGTTCGCCTCGCGCGAGTTTGGGTTCCTGGTCCTCGACGACGGGTACACGACGGGCTCGAGCCTGATGCCCCAGAAGCGGAACCCCGACGTCGCGGAGCTGACCCGGGGGGCCGCCGCCGTGACCCTGGGTGACCTGATGGCGATGCTCTCGATGGTGAAAGGCCTCCCGACCGGGTACGATCGGGACCTCCAGCACGACAAGTCCGTGGTGTTCCGAACGACCGATCTGATCGAGGTCGTGCTCCCGGCCATGGCCGGAGCCGTCGGCACGGCCCGCTTCGTTCCCGAAGCGACGACCCGGGCGCTTACCCCGGATCTGCTCGCCACCGACGTGGCCGACCTCTTGGTCGCCGAGGGGGTGCCGTTCCGCGAGTCGCACGAGTTGGTCGGACGCCTGTTCCTGGAAGCGGAGCGCGCCGGGGTTCCGGCAGACCGGCTGCCGCAGGGAGAGCGGGCAGCCATTCATCCCGTGCTGGCCGAGTGGCGGACCGACCCGTCGTCATACGCCGCCTCGGCCGACCGCCGCGCCGGGCCTGGCGGGACGGCCCGCAGCGCGCTGCTCGAGCAGATCGCGGAGGCCCGGACCGCCCTGGAGGGCTGAGCGAGGGACGGCCCTGCCTGCCGCCGCCCGAGTCGGCGTCCTGGAAAGGCGTCCAAGGAAGGCGTTCAAGGAAGGCGTCCGAGGAAGCCGAGGAGAGCACGGGAGCGAGTACGGTTGTTGCAGTCCCGATCCAGTACCGACGGCCAGTCTGCGGACCTGCGACGGGGCTCTGCGGTCGCGGCCGGCGGCACTCGGCGCCCCGGCTGGAAAGTCCTCGACCGCGTCGGTAGGTTGTGGCGGGCCCCCCGGGGCCGTCTCCTGAAATCACGTCCGGACCGCCCGCGGCAGACGCGCGATCTCTCCGCGGGAATGGGGCCCGGCGACAGCGTTTGGAGGAACCAGATGACTCCCGGAAGCACGGTCTCCGAAGCTCCCGCCGCGGAGACGGTGAGCCGCCCGGCGCTCGACGAGCTCGACATGCCTCTCGGCAAGCGCGTACGTCTCAGACGGCTGCTCTACGGTCGCGGTCTCAAGAACGGGACCCTGTTGGCCCTGCCCATCGACCAGGGTCTGGAGCACGGTCCCGTCGACTTCTTCCCGAACCCTCCCTGCGCGGACCCGGCGTTCCAATGGCGCCTCGCCTATGAAGGCAACTACAACGCCATCGCCTGTCACTACGGGCTCGCCACCAAGTACATGGGGAAGTATGCCGGGGAAGTTCCACTCATCCTCAAGATCAACGGGAAGACCAACATCCCGTCGGATGCGGATGCGCTCTCCACGCTGACCGGAACGGTCGAGGACGCGGTGGCGCTGGGCGCCGACGCGGTCGGGTACACGCTGTACGTGGGGTCCCCCCGACAGGACGACGACATCCTCCAGTTCACCGAGGTCCGCGAGCAGTGTGACAAGTACAACATGCCGATCGTGATGTGGTCGTACCCCCGGGGCGCCGCCATCGAGACCATGGGGGGCCGGGACTCGCTCTATGCGGTGGACTACGCCGCCCGTGTGGCGCTGGAGTTGGGCGCCGACGTGGTCAAGCTCAACATCCCCAAGCACAGCGCGAAGGACGCCGACCAGCCGAAACCCTACCCCGACATCGACTACAGCTACGAAGAGGGGGCCCGCACGGTCGTCAAATCGGCCGGGCGAGCCATGGTCTTGTTCTCCGGGGGGAGCAAGCTCGGCGACGACGACCTGCTGCACAAAGCCCGCACGGCCATGGAGGCGGGGGCGACCGGGCTGATATTCGGCCGCAACATGTGGCAGCGTCCCATGGACGAGGCACTGGCCATCACGGAGCGCGTGCAAGAGATGATGAGCGATTTCGGGGTCTGATCGCGGTTGCTGCCCGCTGGGGCGAACCGAGGGGGGCCTGACCTGGCGACCGAACGAGCAACCGACCGAGCGATCGACCCGGTGACCGACCTGGTGACCGACCTCGATCGTCTCAAACGGGACGCCGCTCGGAGTGCCGTGGGCGCCGTCGAGAGCGGAATGGTCCTCGGCCTCGGAACCGGCAGCACGATTCTGCATTTCCTGGACGCTCTCGCCGAGCGGCTCCATGAAGGGGAGATCGCCGACGTCACCGGGGTGCCCACCTCGGTGCGTACCGCCGACCGCTGCGCAGAGCTCGGGATCCCTCTGACCACCCTCTCCCAATGCCCGACGCTCGACCTGGCCGTGGACGGGGCCGACGAGGTGGACCCCGAGCTCCGGCTGATCAAGGGGCTCGGAGGAGCCCTCCTCCGCGAGAAGATGGTTGCGCAAGCGGCCCGCCGTTTCATCGTCATCGCGGATGACTCCAAGCGCGTGCGGCGATTGGGCACGCGCTCACCGCTCCCCATCGAGGTCGTCGCGTTCGAGTGGCGGTCACATCTGCCCTTCCTCGAGGCGCTCGGCGGTCGAGCCGTGCTCCGTGGAGGATCCTCCCCGTACCACACCGACAACGGCAACCTCGTGCTCGATTGCTCGTTCGAGGGCGGCATCGAAAGCCCCGATTCGCTCGACCGAGCCCTGCTCGATCGGGCAGGGATCGTGGAACACGGGCTGTTCCTCGGTCTCGCCACCGAGGCGCGGCTGGCCGGTGAAGACGGCATCATCACCTTGGCCAGGGACAGCCAATGAAGCCGGTGCTGGCGCCATCCATCCTGTCGGCTGACTTCGGCCACCTCGCGCGGGATGTGAACACGGTGGTGGACGCGGGCGCCGAATGGGTCCACGTGGACGTCATGGACGGCCACTTCGTGCCCAACATCACCATCGGTCCGGTCGTGACGCGGGCGGTCCGGGCGGCCACCGACAAGACCGTGGACGTGCACTTGATGATCGAGGAGCCCGACCGCTACCTGAAGGCGTTCGTCGAGGCGGGAGCCGACAGGGTTACGGTTCACCAGGAGGCGTGCGTGCACCTCCACCGCACCGTACACCGGATCCGGGAGCTGGGGGCGAGCCCCGGCGTGGCGCTCAACCCGGCCACGCCGCTCGGCACCATCGAGGACGTGGTGGCGGACATCGATCTTCTGCTCGTGATGACCGTGAACCCAGGGTTCGGCGGCCAGGCGTTCATCTCCTCGATGGTCGACAAGGTGAGGCGGGCGCGCGCGCTCCTCCCGGCGGACCGCGAGGTCGTGCTGCAGGTGGATGGCGGCATCGACGAGCGAACGGCTCCGTTGGTGGTGGACGCGGGCGCGAACTCGCTGGTCGCTGGATCGGCGGTGTTTCGACACCGGGAGGGTGCCGCGGAGGGCGTGCGCGCGATCCTGCGAGCCCTCCCCGGGAGCGGGGGCACAGAGTGAGCGACCACCCGGAAGCTCCCTTGGACGGCGCCCCAGCGGTGAACACGGCGGCCCTGGAGCGACTGCGCTCCTGGGGTGGCGAGAGCCTTCTCCAGCAGCTCGTCGCGCTGTTTCTCCAGGAGACACCGCTCCGGGTCGGGGCCATCCGATCCGCGCTTTCGGGGGGCGACCTCGCCGAAGGCGAGCGCGGGGCCCATTCCTTGCGGTCAACCGCGCAGAACCTCGGCGCCGACCGTCTGTCCGCCCTCGCCAGGGAGGCGGAGCACGCGCTGCGCCGCGGTGACACGTCGATCGGCCCACTGGTCGAGCGCATCGAGTCCGAAGCACAGCGAGTGTATCACGTGTTCCAGCCAAGCCCAGCGACCCCGGCGCCGGTGGCGGACAGCACCTTGCCGCGAATCGCGGTCGTGGAAGACAACCCGGACAACCGCCTGTTGGTGCAAGCGCTGCTCGGGGACCGTTATGAGATCGACGAGTACGAAGCGGGACGGGAAGCGGTCGAGGGAATCACCGCCAATCCGCCCGAGCTGGTACTCCTCGACATCTCCCTGCCGGAGATGGACGGCACCGAGGTGCTCGAGCTGATCCGTCGTCACGAGGGCCTCGAGCAACTGCCTGTGATCGCCCTCACCGCCCATGCCATGGCAGGCGACCGCGAGAAGTACCTCTCGCTCGGCTTCGACGACTACGTCACGAAGCCCATCATCGACGAAGAGGTGCTCATCGAGGCCATCGAGAAATGGCGGAGCGCGACGCCGTAGCACCGCCTTCGGGTCCCACTTTGCCGCCGTCCGATCCCGGCCCCGACCTGGCGGGGGCCGAGGCATTGTTCGCGGTGCCGTTTCCCGCGCCCGATCGGACGCGTCCGCGGATCGTCAGCTATTGGCTGCTGCTGTTCGTCCTGTCCGCGGCTGCGGTTCTTCTCCGGGATCTGTCCTACCGCGGCGATCCGTTCCTGCACTCGTTGCTGGAAGCGGTCGCGGCGGTGTTCTCCCTGCTCGTGGGCGGTCTGGCGCTCATGCGCTACTACGCCCGCCCGGAGCGCGTCTTCCTGTATCTGGGCACCGGCTACGTCGGCACCGCGGTCCTCACGGCGCTGCACGCGCTGGTCACGGGTCCGCTGGCTCCCAACCACGTCGGCCCCGGCTTCGCGAGCATCGACGGGGGGAGCTGGTGGGTTGCGCAGCTGTACCTGGCGATTTTCGTGCTTGCCGCGTTCTTCACTTCGCGTGGGGAAGACCAGTCGGCGAGCCGCGAAGACGTCTCCGCCTACACGGCCGGCTTCGTCGGAGTTGCCGCGCTCGGCGTCCTCGGTCTCGGCCTACCAGACGCTCCCCGCGTGCTGGTGGATCTCGGTGCGCAGCGTCCCTACGAGTTCCTGCCCGCCCTTTGCTTCGCGCTCGCGCTCCTGGGCTTCCTCAGGAGGGAGACCTGGAGGTGGGAGCGGTTCCACCATTGGCTGGTGGTCGGGCTCTGGATCCAGCTCACGCTCCATGCCGGCTTCATGGCTTTCTCGGCGGAGCCGTTCGATCCCTTGTTCGACGCGGCGCACTTTCTCAAGGTCGTCGCCAACGTGGCGCTGGTCCACGGACTGCTCCTCAGCCTCTACGCACGGCTGCGGCTCGGTGGCGAGGCCTTCGCGGCGGAACGCATCCTGGCGGAGAGCCGAAGGCAGCTACAGGACTTCCTGGACAACGCGCTCGACCTCTTCCAGAGCACCGCCCCCGACGGTCGCATCCTCTACGTGAACCGAGCGTGGAAGGAGCGACTCGGATACACGGACGAGCAGCTCGAGAACCTCGACCTGTTTTCGATCGTGCACCCCGAGTCGCATACGACCTTCAAGCGCAACTTCCAGCGCGTCCTGGGGGGGGAAGCGCTCCGTAACGTCGAAGTGGAGTTCGTGGGCGCGGACGGACAGGTCGTGCTCTGCTCGGGAAACATGAACTGCCGGTTCGAGGATGGCCGGCCGGTCGCCACGCGCAGCATCTTCCGCGACATCACGCAGCAGCGGCTCGCGGAGCGGGAGCTCGAGGCGTCACGGGCCAACCTCACGGCCCTCGTCGAGAACACGGGCGACTCGATCTGGTCCGTAGACAAGACTCTCCGGCTGATCACGTTCAACTCCGCGTTCGCTCTGGCGGTCGAGGCGCGCACCGGACGGGAGCCCCAGGTGGGGGCGCCGCTCGAAGCGATCTTCCGGATCGACGAGGTCGAGCAGTATCGCGAGCTGTTCCAGCGTGCGCTGGCCGGCGCCCGGTTCTCTCAGGTTCGGATCGAGGTCATCGACGGCCAGACCCGTCATTTCGAGCTGTTCTTCAACCCGATTCTGGGTGACCGCGGGGTCCGAGGCGTCGTGGTGTTCGGGAAAGACGTGACCCCGCGCCACCGCGCGGAAGAGGCTCTGCTGATGGCCAAGGAGGAGGCGGAGGCCGCCAACAAGGCCAAGTCGCAGTTCCTGGCCAGCATGAGTCACGAGCTCCGGACGCCACTCAACTCGGTGATCGGCTTCGCGAACGTCCTGCGCCGGAACCGCAACGAGAACCTGAGCCAGCAGGATCTGGAGTTCATGGACCGGATCCTGTCCAACGGGAAGCACCTGCTGACGCTCATCAACGACGTGCTCGACCTGGCCAAGGTGGAAGCCGGGCGGATGGAAGTGGAGCTGACGCCCGTCGACCTGAAGACCCTGGTGCGCGAGACGTTGCAGCAGCTCGAAGGGCAGCTCAAGGGCCGCGAGGTCCAACTGCGCGGGGACGTGCCTGAGGACCTGCGTCCGCTCCGCACCGACCCACGACGGTTGAAGCAGGTCGTGATCAACCTCGTCGGAAACGCGCTCAAGTTCACGGAAACCGGTGAGGTGGTGGTGCGCGTCACCGCGGACCCGACCACCCGCGAGCCGACGTCACTGGCGGTGGTCGACTCGGGTATCGGGATTCCGGAAGAGCGGCTCAAGGCCATCTTCGAGGCCTTCCAACAAGCAGAGGCCGGCACGGCCCGGCGCTACGGCGGCACGGGCCTTGGGCTCACGATCAGCAAGTCGATCTGCAGTCTGCTCGGGTACGACCTGATCGTCGAGAGCCAGGTGGGGAAGGGCTCGACGTTCGCGGTGCGGTTCGGCGCCCGCCCGGCGCAGGGGGTCAAGGCGTCGGGGCAGACGGGTCCGGACTCGCAGACTTCCGCCGGCCCCTCGGGTCGGCCGCGGACTCCGGAGAAGGGCAAGAAGGTCGCCCTCGTGATCGACGGCGAAGCGGAGTCGCGGGCTCGCCTTCGGAACCACCTCGAAGCTTGCGGGTGCCGGGTGCTCACGGCCGAAGACGGGGAGTCCGGGCTCGAGCTTGCCCGCCGGGAGCACCCGGATCTCATTACCGTGGATCTGATGATGCCCGGCATGAGTGGGTGGGAGTTCTTGCGTGAGGCCAAGGCGGACGCCGGCGTTCAGGACATCCCGGTCGTCGTGGTGAGCTTGGCCGCCGACGGCGAGATGGGGCGCACGCTCGGGGCGATGGATCTGCTCGCGAAGCCGGTGCGGCGGGACGACCTCGTGAGGGTGCTGTGGCGGACCCTGCCGCGCGCCGGAAGCCGGGTGCTCGTGGTCGATGACGACCCGGAAACATGTACGATGGTCGAGGGTCTACTGAGGTCCACCGAAATCGAAGTCCTCTCGGTACCGAACGGGCGCAAAGCCCTGGAGGTTCTGGGGGACTTCGAGCCCGACCTCGTGCTGCTCGACCTGATGATGCCGGAGATGGATGGGATGACGTTCCTCGACCGGGTGCGCTCCGATCCGGAGACCTTCAGTCTTCCGGTCGTGGTGTTGACCGGGAAGGAGCTCACGCCCGAAGAGTTGGACACGCTGTCCCGAACCACAGCGGGCGTCCTGGCCAAGAACGACCATCTGACGACCCGGCTCGAGGGGATCGTGGCAGAGTTGCTCGAGGAACGGCCGGTGGCTCTTTGATCCCGCAACGCTGCTAGAAGTGCCCGAATACCGACTCGAGACCAACCTCCCCCACCCGCCTGCCACCGTCTTCGACTGGCACCTGCGTCCTGGAGCGCTGGAGCGCTTCACGCCGCCCTGGGCGGACGTCCG
>JAHEKN010000270.1 GCA_024638305.1 Gemmatimonadota bacterium
CTGGACCAGCGGCGCCTTCGAGGAGCAGCCGTTCGAGTGGATTCCGCTCGCACCCGTGGGTGCGGCCAGCGCCTCGGCAAGCGACATGGCCACGTTCATGCTCGCCCACCTGCAGTTGGGAGAGTATGGAGGCCGCCGCATCCTCGAGGAGTCGACGGCGCTCGAGATGCAGTCCGTGCTGCTCCGTCAGGCGCCCGGTGTGAACGCCATGCTCCACGGCTTCGCCGAGCTCAGCCGCAACGGCGAGTGGATCGTCGGTCATGGCGGAGACACGTTCTGGTTCCACACCCAGTTCGCCATCCTCCCGGATCGGAACCTGGGGATCTTCGTCTCGACCAACACCGCGGGAGGGAATCCGGTAGCGGTGGTGGACGCGTTCGTCGATCGATACTTCCCGGCGGACGAGCCCGATCCGGCTCCCGCGGCTGATGCCGGGGATCGAACCAGCCTGCTCACCGGGATCTATAGGGCAAACCGTTTCTCGCACACGGATCCGACCAAGCTCAGCGCGCTCGCGAGCACGGTACGGGTGCGGGACGGTGGCGACGGCACCCTGCGCTTGAGTGGAAGCGGAGCGGCACGCTGGATCGAGACCGCGCCGCTCACGTTCCGCCAGGAGCGTGAGACGTCCACGATCGCCTTCCGTCAGGCCGACGGTGAACGGGCGACCCACGTCTTCCTCGGGTCGATGCCCTACTTCGCCCTCGAGCGGGTTCCCGCCTCCGAGAGCCCCTTCCTCCATCTGGCCTTGGCTTGCTTCGCGGTGGGGATGTTCCTCCTGACAGTGGTCCTGTGGCCCCTGGCCGGGTTCTTCCGGCTCCGCTACGGCACGGAGCGCGACGAGGCCCGCTTGTCGGGGCCCACGCGCCTCCTCGCGTGGGCGGCGTCCCTGTCGTTTCTGGTCTCGCTGGTGGGGTTCGCCCTGGTGGTGTCTGATCCCAACAACCTGGCAATGGGCGACACGGGCAGCCTCAGGGCCGTCCTCTGGTTCCCCGTGGTAGGCGCCGTTCTGGCGCTCGGCGCCCTTCTGGCGGCCTTGAAAGCCTGGGCCGGGCGCTCCGGCACCCTGCTCGGGCGATTGGCCTACACGACGGTCGTGCTCGCGTTCGTCACGTTTCTCTGGCAGTTGAGCACGTTCAACCTCCTCGGCTGGAAGCTCTAGCGAGACCGTCGGCGGCAGCGCCCCCGCCCACACCGACCATCGCCGGCCCTACTCGCCGGGTGACTACGTCGAATCCCCCCGGCTCCTACGTCGTCCCCTACGCTCCGGCTGTCCCCCCGAAGCGTCAGTTTCCAGCATGGTTTCCACACTGCCGGACCTGTTCGGGACGGGACTGGGACGGATCGGGTTCAGACCCACCACGGGAGCGGGTCCCGACCTCCAGCGCCCGTCCGACCCTGTCAACCTGGCCTTCTTCGGCGACGCGGACCCCCTGCGCATTCGGACCGCGTTGCTCTCGCTCTCAGCCGAGCGCGACGGCGAATGGGCGGTCCTGGCCGGAAGGCGAGCCCGCTGGCGCGACGCGATCGGTCACCTGCACGCCACGTTCGTGGCCGATCGCGGATGGTGCGCGAGCGCAGTGCAGCTGGAGCTGGGTCGCTACAAGGGCGTGCGGGCCCACCTGCGTCTCTTCGCGTACGAGCACTTCACGCTCGGATCGGCACATGTGGAGTTCCTTCCCGGGGGCGCATTCGAGCACGAGGTGGTCTCCTGGGAGCTCGGCGAGAGGCTGGTGGTTGAGGAGTTGATGCGTGCGGGTGTGCTCGCGGAGGCGCCGGTGCGCCTCGGTCCCATCGAGACCGGACTCGAGCGCACGATCTCCGCAGCTTCGGTCCGGGCGGCTCCCCCGCAGCTCGCCTCCTTGGCCGGACTCTCTCGGAGCACGCTCTGCCCCTCTCCGATCCGGGGGGCTGGATACGTCACGTCGCTCCTGTTGGCGCCGCTCCCCCCCGCCGAAGGGGAGCGGTCATGGGCCGCGGTATCCCTCGACCTGTCGACCGACGTGAAGGACCCGAGTGACGGAGCGGACCCCGGGCGGCTTCGTGTCGAGGGACCGCTCCACCTGGAGCAGGAGCTCGTTACGGGCGCCGGCGCCTTGACCGTAAGGCTGGCGGTTCGGGGGTCGGTAGCGGTGGACGGGACCGGTTTGGGGGAAGTCGTCGAAGGACAGGTTGCTCGCCTGCGCCGTCGACAAACCCGTGTCGCGCTCGTGGGTGACTACCGGGTCATGGCGAATGTGGGCGGCCCCCCGACATGGTGGCGGCGGATCCGCTCCCGGCTCACTTCGGGACGGGAGCCGATCCTGTCGATCGGACGAAACGGATGACCGCCCGGAACACCCCCGGCCGGCCGGCGGCAGGACCGCACGACACGCCCAAGATTGCGTTCGGCGCGACTCGGCCGCTTATATCAGGTATGGGCCCCCGCGCTCTGATTCCTGATCCTCCACCGCTGAGCGGCCGGAGCCAGGAGCTCGCGCACCTCCGCGACCTTCTCGACCGAGCCGCGTCCGGTAACGGCCGTGCCGTGTTCGTGCGAGGCGAAGGCGGCGTGGGCAAGACGCGGCTGATCGAGGCCCTCTGCGAGGATGCTCGCCGGCAGGAATGGTGCGTCGCGGCGGGCGGGTGCTATCCAGTCGGCAGCGGAGCGCCGTTCGGCGTCCTGCAGGACGCCATGGTCCCGATGCTCAGGTCGCTCGAGCCTGGGACGCTCACCGTTCTCACTCGTGGAGCCGAGGCGGAGTTGGCGGCCCTGTTTCCGGCCCTGGGTGCCCCGACGTCCGCATCGATCCAGGAGGGCAGCCCCAGCGAGCAGAAGATGCGCCTCTTCTGGAACCTGGCGGAGTTGCTCAGGGGACTCGCAGGGCGCCAACCGCTCCTCCTCGCGCTGGAAGATCTGCAGTGGGCGGACGAATCCTCTCTCGAGTTGCTCCATTTCCTGCTACGGAACCTGTCCGACGCCCCCATCCTCGTGCTCGGGACGTACAACGACCAGTACCGAGCGGAGGCGCGCGGCCTCGTCGCAACCGAGCAGTCGCTCGAGCGCTTGGGTCTGATCGAGATCATCCGCCTCCACCCGCTCTCCGCAGACGATCTCACCGACCTTGCGGTCGCGTTGTTCGGGGTCGATCGCACGCTGGTGGGGGAGTTCAGCGCGACGCTGCACGAGTGGACGGGAGGCAACTGCTTCTTCGCGATCGAGACGATTCGCGCGCTGGTGGAATCCGGTCAGATCGCTCGCACCGAAGGGACCTGGGTCGGCTTCGACACGCGCGACATGAGGCTGCCCCAGAGCATTCGTGAATCCGTCATGGCGCGAATGTCGGGAATGTCGCACCAGGCCGAGGAGGTGGTACGCGTGGCCACGGTGCTCGGCACGCGTGTGCCCTACGACGTGCTACGCGCGGCCGCCGACATCCCGGAGGCCGACCTCCTCGAG
>JAHEKN010000102.1 GCA_024638305.1 Gemmatimonadota bacterium
CGATCTTCATGAAGTGCTCGTTCGGAAGCGTGATGGAGCCCGCATACCGCATGTGGCCGGAAGGTGGATTGATACTCCCTTCCGGCACGTACGTGATCACGGGCGCCACCAGAGCGTTCCCAAGGCGCCGAGCGATACGCTCGGACGCGGCGTTCACGATGAACTTGTGCTTGCCGAGCACCATGTGGGGTCCGTTCTGCTCCGTGCCCGCGGTGGGCACGATAACGGTGGTCGTGCCGCGTTCGACGGCCTCCGCCACCTCGGTCCAGGTGAGCTCCTCGAGGAACACCGATCGCTGGGCAGCCACCGCATCGGGAACGAGCTGCGGCAACATGGCACAGCATAGTAGCGTGATGGCGGCAGACGACTGTGAACGATGTCGGCTCATTGGAATCTCCCCATAGTGCGTGTCATAGTCGATGATAGTCGTCCGTCATAGTCGATTTCGACTATGGCTCTGGCTCTTCTACGTCCCGAACACGCGTCCGTAGCCTCTTGGGCGCTACCAGCTCGAACGCGTCGATGATCAAGTAGCGAATCTCCTCCCAGTCATCCAGGGGGACGGGCACCACCGACACCCAACCATGCTGGCCGATATACGGTGTCCGCCTGAATCCCGGCCGACGGAGGAGGCGCTCCTGCACGAGCGGGTGCGTCTTCACGGCGAGCGACGGGGGAGCGCCATGCTCCTCCATGATCACGAACGGCTTGTCCCGCACGCGGAAGGACACGTGGCCGAACTTGTCGACCGCCTCGACCACCGCGGGGAGCGAGCACGCCACCTCACGGACTCTGGCGAGCACCGCTAGCGCCGCCTTCGAAGTGATCCCACCCTTGGGCTTCGTCACTCGCCGCCCCTCCACCCTGGGCCGCCGCTAGTCCAGGACATAGCGCGGGTAGGTGGACTTGGCATGGTCAGCCACCGCCAGGTCGATGTCGATCGTCAGGAAGGGCTCCTCGGCCGTGGTTACGCCCAGCACCTCACCTTCCTCTGGCTCGATGATCCACCCGGCCCCACCCCACGCTCCCAGGTCCGGCGCCGTCCCTGCGGCCCGCCCCGACAGGTTGGACGACAGGCAGAACGCCCCCGACACGACCGCGGCCGCGCGGCCGCCGGCAATCCACTTGTCCACCGAAGGGCGGAGGGTCGCGCGGGGGCTCGCCAGGATCTGGACCCCTTGCCGTGCGTACTCGCGACCGTGACCGGTGAACCACATCTCGGTGCAGATCGCGAAGCCGACCCGCGCCCCCGGTACCTCCACCGAATCGAATTCGGACGGCCCCCGCGAGTACCAGGTCGCTTCCCAGAAGCCGGGCTCGTCGGGTAGGTAGCGCTTCCGGTGAACCGCCCGAACCATCCCGTCCGACCGGCTCCATACATACCCCTCGTTGAAGCGCGACCGGTTGTCCTCTACCGGTCGCGTGGAGATCACGATGGGCGCACCCAGCTCGGGCAGGCGCTCCAGCCAGGCGTCGTGTGCCTCGACGGCCCCTGCCCACTCCTGCCCGTCCGCCGTGGGACTCGCGGCCAACCACCGGTGGAAGGGCATCTCGGGCAGGAGCACGAGCTCGCTCTCCGAGTCCTTCGCATGCGCGCACAGATCCACCCAATCGGCCTCCCGGCCCTCCGTATCGTTCCTGAGCTCACATACGGTTACGCGCATGGCCGCGGTCGGTGAACGAAGCGTGTCACGTGTACCTCCGAGGGGGCCCAACGCCAAGGGGACATCAAGCTGTCCGGGGCAGCCGACCCGGAGCAAGCCACCGCCGCCCGAGTCCCGTTCGCGCCAGAGAGGCGCTCCCTCCATTCTGTTGGCCTGCTCGAGGACACCAGCCGCCCGAGGAGAGTGCACGGTGAGAACCTGCTGGCCAACCTCCGCCTTGTCACGACTCGCCTGCCTGCTCGCGGGGATTCTGCTCCTGCAGGCGTGTGAGCCGGCCGATCGAGGGGAGGAGTACGACCTTCTCATCACGGGTGGCCGTGTCATCGACGGCACGGGCAACCCGTGGTTCTACGCGGACGTCGGCGTCCGAGGCGACCGCATCGTCGCCGTTGGAGACCTCAGCGGGGCCACGGCCAGCCGGGTGCTCGCCGCCGAAGGCAGGACCGTCACCCCGGGGTTCATCGACCTGCACTCGCACGCGGGTGAGGGCAGGCGCAGCCTGGGCCACGAAGATCCGGAGAATCGGGCCGCGCCCAACATGATCGCCCAGGGCGCCACCACTCTGGTCGTCAATCAGGACGGGCGGAGCCCATGGCCGATCCTGGAACAGCGGGCCGGATTCGAAGCCGCGGGCATCGGCCCGAACGCCATTCTCCTGGTCGGACACGGGCAGCTCCGCTCCGAGGTCATGGGAGACGACTTCCGCCGGGAGGCCACGGCGGCCGAGGTCGAGCAGATGCGGGCGCTGCTGCGCCAGGGCCTGGCCGAGGGTGCCTACGGCATGAGCGCCGGCCACGAGTACTCGCCGATGATCTGGTCCACGACTGACGAGGTGGCCTCGCTCGTGGGCGAGATTGCGCCCAGTCGTGGCATCTACGTGGTGCACGAGCGGAGCTCGGGGCCGGAGCCCATGTGGTGGTGGCCCAGCCAGGATCCGCCCGGCGCGCCGACAATGGAGGACTCCGTCCGCGAGACCATCGAAGTGGCCGAGCGATCGGGCGTGAACTCGGTGCAGACGCACATCAAGGCCCGCGGCTCCCACTACTGGGGGACCGGTCAAACGCTCGTGCGCATGATACAGGAGGCTCGGGACCGCGGCGTGCCCATCTGGGCGGACGCCTACAGCTACAACACCACGGGCTCGGACGGCAGCACGGTGCTCATCCCACCGCTCGTGCGCCGCATCGCCCAGGACGAGGCGGACCAGGCCGATCGGGAGGACGCGGACTACACGTCGGTCCTGCGACGCCTGCTCGCCAACCCGGACACGGCGGCCATGATCCGAAGGGACGTCGCCCACGAGATCCGCCGACGCGGCGGGGCCCAGAACCTGCTCGTGCTCGAGTATCCAGTGGACGGACATGTCGGGAAGAACCTGGCCGAGCTTGCCGCTGGGGGCGGCGTGTCTCCAGTCGAGATGGCCATTCGGCTCCAGCTCAGAGGCGACGCCACGCGGGCGGGCGGCGGTCGCCTACGAGGATTCTCGCTCTCGGAGATCGATCTGGACGTGTTCTACGCTCAGCCCTGGGTCGCGACCGCCAGCGACGCGGGGATCACCAGGGCCGAAGACGGCTCCACCCACCCGCGCTATTACGGCACCTTCCCCCGACGCATCCGCCGGTTCGCGATCGAGAAGGGGATCGGCACGGTGGAGGATGCCGTGCGCAGCATGACCTCGCTTCCCGCGCAGATTCTGGGCCTCCGGAACCGTGGGCTCATACGCGAGGGCATGTACGCCGACCTGGTCGTGCTCGACCTGGAACGGGTGCGTGATCTGGCCACGGCGCTCGAGCCGCACCAGTACCCCGAGGGAATCGACTTCGTATTCGTGAATGGAACGCCGGTCATCGAGGACGGCGAGCACACCTGGGCGCTGCCCGGGATGGTAATCACCCCCGAGAGCGGACAGCGTCCGGTCGCTTAGGAAGGAGTTGGAAGCCATGAAGATCGGGACCGTGGGACCGGGGTCGCCGAGGGTCCAGAGGCCTGGCACGGGCTCGGTGTTCCGGGCAGCCTGCGCCGTCCTGGTGTTCCTCGCCGCCGCCTGCGCCCCCGAGGCCGGAAACGCGCAGGGCCAGCGCCTCCCCACCCTGGCCGAAGTCCACGCCGGCGACGATTTCCTCGACGCGATCACGGCATCCCGCGCCTTGATCCGCGGCATCATGGAGGAGGCCGGCGTGCCCGGCGCTTCCATCGCGGTGGGCGTGGGTGGGGAGATCGTCTGGGCAGAGGGTTTCGGGTGGGCGGACGTCGAGAACCGCGTTCCTGTCTCCGCCCTCACCAAGTTCCGCGTGGGAAGCGTCTCCAAGTCCATGACGGCAGCGGGAATCGGACTCCTCGTCGAGCGCGGTCAGCTCGACCTGGACGCCCCCGTGCAGACCTACGTGCCCGACTTTCCCGAGAAGCAGTGGCCCGTCACCACTCGCCAGCTCGGCGGGCATATCGCGGGGGTACGCCACTACCGGGGCCGGGAGATGCTGTCGAGCGATCGCTACCCCACCGTCGCCGATGGACTCGAGATCTTCGACGACGACCCGCTGCTCTTCGAGCCCGGCACGTCGTACTCCTACTCGAGCTATGGCTGGAATCTGATCAGCGCGGTCATGGAGGGCGCCTCGGGCCAGGAGTTTCTGGGGTTCATGCGCGACGAAGTGTTCGAGCCTCTTGGCTTGAGGCACACGGTGCCCGACCACAACGACTCGATCATCGTGAACCGGACGGAGTTCTACGAGCACGACCAAGGCGGCGCGCTGGTGAACGCGCCCTATGTGGACAACAGCTACAAGTGGGCGGGGGGCGGCTTCCTCTCGACGCCCGAGGACCTGGTCCGGTTCGGGCAAGTGCACCTGAAGCCGGGATTCCTGCGTGCGGAGACGCTGGCGTTGCTCCACACGTCGCAGACGCTCCGGAACGGCGATGCGACCAATTACGGCATCGGGTGGCGGACGGCCACCCAGCCGGACGGGGACCGGGCCATATCACATTCGGGAGGCTCGGTCGGCGGCACGACGCTGCTGCTCATGGTGCCGGACCACGATCTGGTCGTGGCCGGCGTGGTCAACATCTCGGGGCCGGCCGGCCGCATCGTCACGGAGGTGGCCAACGTGTTCGAAGCGGCGATCGAAGCGAACCGGTAGCAGGGAGGAAGACCGCCGATTCACTCGCCCCGCGCGGCGAGCTCCTGTGGGAGCAATGTGGCGTAGAGGAAGCCGTGCACCGGTGTCGCGACCCCGAAGCGGAGGCCCAAGCGGACCACGGCGCCACAGATTGCCTCCAGCTCGGAACGACGCCCGGCCTCGAAATCGCGCTGCATCGAGCTCCGGGCCTCCGGGGGCAGCCGGTCGATGAACGCGAGCGCCTTCGCGACCGCGTCCTCGTCCAGAAGCACTCCCCCCGCCACCGCGACGTCCCTCACCTCACGGACCCCGGCCTCGAGCAGGGCCCGTACCTCGGGGACCGTGCGCAGCACGCCCGCCGGAGCGCGAGTCGCTGACCCCAGTCCGCTCGTGGGCGCGAAGAACAGGAACTTCCGCCAAAGGTCGGCCTGAATGTCGGCCGATGCATCGACGCGGACGCCCGGTGCGCCTCGGAGGCCCTCCTCCAAGGCTCGTGCCCGCTCCGACACTCCGCCATCCACCTCGCCGAACGTGATGGTGGGGTCGATGCCCACGTGCCGAATGAGGCCGGGCTCGGCGAGGTAGCTGAAGATTCGGCAGGTCCCTGCCAGCACTCGATCGGCGCCGACGGCGGTCGCCAGCACGTCCGCCGCCTCGACGCCGTTCTGTAGTCCCAGGACCACGGTCCCCGGCCCCGCGGCCGCCTCGACGGCGCCCAGGACGGAAGGGAGTTGCCAGGTCTTGGTTGCGACCACGACCAGATCCGCGGGCTCGAGCCCGTCCGGATCCGCGGACGCGTTCACGCGCACCAGCGCGTCCCCGTTCGGACTCTCGATGCTGAGACCGCGGGACCGCATGGCGTCCAGGTGGGCGCCCCGGGCCAGGAAGCGCACGTCGTGCCCGGCCTGGACCCAGCGGACCCCGAAGTACCCGCCCACGCCTCCCGCACCGATGATCGTGATTTTCAAGCCGTTCGCCGCCTTCGCCGATTCCTACCCGTCGGCCAGGATCCATTCGCCCTTCGTGATCCACGAGAGCCCGAAGGCCCACAGCGCAAACGTCTCCAGCCAGAAGACGGGTTGCAAGCTCTCGATGGCCGTTCCTTCCGCAAACACCTTGGCGACGGGTATGAGCGCCACGGAGACTACGATCACGCCCCCGCAGGCACGGTACACCTTGTTCCGGAGCAGCTTCTCCGGCGTGGGCGAGCCACCGCTCTTGGTGAACAGGTAGATGGAGAAGTACGCGAAGGTGAGGAGCAAGCCGGCCGCAGCGACGAAGTGGACGATGCGCACGATCCCACTTCCGCTGGTGACGGGGAAGATGGCCACGGCGATTGCACAGACGCAGGCGACGTCTCCGGCCAGGTCGTCCTTGCGTTCGTACCCCCGGTATGCGAACAGAAACCAGGCCACGGTGAACAGGATCCCCACGAACACGTCTCGCATCGCGGTGCCGTAGTAGACGCTGATCGACTCGAGGATCCCGGTGCAGGCGCCGAATATGATGCAGCCCACCGCCACCAGGATGGGGAGCGACACGCCGAGCAGGCCGATGATCTTCCGAAGGGTCAGGTAGGAAACCAGCACCCGGTCGGAGCCACCGGCGCTTCCACCACCGCTTCCACCACCGCTGCTGCCACTGTCACTGCCTGTAGCGTCGCCGTTCATCGATTCCTCCGGTTCGGAGATGGAGCGAACGGCCGCTGGTCCAGGCGTCGACGCTCCCTTGGATCGGAAGTCCCGCGCGGTCCCTTCCAAGGAAGGGCGTCGCGAACGGATTGCAAAGGATTTCGGGCGATGCCCCGGAGTCGTGCCGACCCACACGGATTCCGCCGGGTCGGCCTTGTGCGGCCCTGGGCACAACCCTCTAATGGTCGCTACCAGGAGCGTCCCCGCATCCTGTGGTAGCGAGAGCCGAGGAGGAATCCGTGTCAGACGATCGACTCAAGATCAGCGACTTCCCCAAAGAAGTCCTGACGCTCTTCGATCAGTACGTGCACGGAGTGATCGACCGTCGGGGATTCCTCGATGGCGCAGCCAAGTTCGCGGTGGGGGGCATGACCGCCGCGGCGTTCCTCGAGCAACTGCGGCCCCGATACGCGTGGGCGGAGCAGGTGCCGCCCAATGACGAGCGCATCCGCGTCCAATACGTGGAGTACCCGTCGCCCAACGGGTCCGGAACGATGCGGGGATACATGGCGCAGCCGGCGGGCCAGTCCGAGCCCAAGCCGGCCGTGCTCGTCATTCACGAGAACCGCGGCCTCAACCCCTACATCGAGGACGTGGTGCGACGGTTCGCGGCGGCCGACTTCGTGGCGCTCGGCCCGGACGCGCTGACGCCGCTCGGAGGCTATCCCGGCAGCGACGACGAGGGCCGCGCCCTCCAGGGCCAGCTCGACAGAGCCACCATGACCGAGGACTTCGTGGCCGGAGCGGAGTTCTTGATGACGCACCCGGACTCGACGGGTCGAGTGGGAGCGGTCGGGTTCTGCTTCGGAGGCGGCATGGTGGGCACGCTGGCCGTCCGCCTCCCGAATCTCGGGGCCGGTGTTCCCTTCTATGGATCCCAGCCGCCGGTGGAAGACGTGCCCCGGATCCAGGCTCCGCTAATGATTCACTACGCGGGTCTGGACGAGCGGATAAACGCGGGATGGCCAGCCTTCGAAGCGGCGCTACGCGCTGCCGGAAAGACCTACACGATGCACATGTACGAGGGCGCGAGCCACGGCTTCCACAACGATACGACCCCACGCTACGACGAAGCGGCGGCACGCCTGGCACAAGGGCGGACCATCGATTTCTTCAATCTGCACCTGAGGTAGCGCTGCCCGTCGGGCCGGAATCTCCTTGGGAGGGGCCGACCCGTTTGGCCATCAGAATGTCCGGCTTGCCCGGGCCGTTGGCGTCCGGGAGGAGCCCCACGACAGTGAAGCCAGCGCGCCTGTAGAACTCGAACGGGTGTCCGGGGGGTCGATCCGCCGCACCTCCGGCAATGTGGCGTACGCTCGCGAGGTCTCGCAGCGCGCCCGGAACGTCCGGATAGAGGTCCCGTCCGGACACGTTGGTGTCACCGGTCTCGTCGTCGGTCCCGACAAAGAGCGTCGTAGTGCCCGCCGCGGCCGCGAGAGCCTCGAGATCCTGGATCAGTTGCCGGCCTACCCCGCGGCCCTGCCACTCCGCGGCCACGGCCAGTGGGTGCACCTCGAGCACATGTCCGTCGTAGAGCGGGATCCCGCCAATCCAACCGATCACCGATCCAGCGCCGTCCAGCGCCACTCGACTGATCCGGCCCTCCACGAACGATTCGTCCACCTCGGCGCGGGCGGACTCGATCGTGGGCCAGGCAGGGGAACGGTCCAGGAAGGCCTCGTGAAGAATGCGGGCGGCCTGGTCAACCCGCTCGGGCTCGTCCGGAGAGAGGTCCACGACGCGCACCGGGACAGGGACGTCTTCGGAGGTCAGCGTGCTCCGTCCCGCCCGAGCAGCCCGGCCTCCAGGAGTCCGGACCAGCGCTGCCGGTCCGTGGGCTCGAGAAGGCGAACGGCCTTGGCCATCCGCTCCTTGGCTTCCGCCAGGCTCAGCGACCCCTTGAGCACCCTCCGTCGCAGATAGTCGATGGCGAGCTCGAGATCGTCCTGGCGGGGCTCGGGGAGTCCGCCGAGCACGACGATGAGCAACCGGCGCTGGAAGTGCTTGCGATGCTTGAGCTCTGTCCGCTTCCGGAACCGACCCCTCAGGTGCCCGAAGAAGGCGGCACGAGCCTGCTCGCTGTCGATGTCGCCGCGGACCACGCCATTGAGCTGCTCAGCCATCAGGAACTCCAGCTCGTCGCGGAGGTCCTTGCGATTGAATTTCTTCAGTGGGTTGTACGGAGGCACCGCGCTCATTCGTGCATTGTTCCGCATGGTGGCGCCGCGTGTGCGCCCCTCTCCATCAATGTAGGAGATTACTCTTGCGGGCTCGCGTCCGCACTCGGGGGCTCCGTCGATTTCGTGGCTGGGACCGCCGCGGTCAGCCGGACGAGTGCCCAGGCGACAACGCCCGTGACCACGAGCGCCCCGGCCGCGGATAGGAGGCCCTGGGCCACCCCGGAACCGCCCCAGGAAACCGTCGCCACTCCGGCCGCCAGGGTCGCGGACAGCACCCAGACCCCGAGCGGAATCCTGATCCACGCTCGGCGGAAGAGGAGTCCGCCGGTAGCGACGATACCCGCGACGCCCAGAACGAGATCGGCGGCCGCGGCCAGGCTCTGGCCGAGCGTCACCACCAGCGTCATGTCGTTGAGCCCCGTCGCGAGCGCCACCAACGACGACCCGAACAAGAGGAACACCAGCACGACGAGCAAAGCCGTTCTCATGATTGTCCCCCTCATCGCTGGCGCTCGCCGGTCGCCATCATCTCCTCCGCCAAGTGGTCGAACTCGTCGACGAACTGGGCTCTGAGCTCGGCCAGGTCTTGCCGGCGCTTCTCGCGCCGAACAGCGCGTCGGAAAAGGCGCGCGTCGTCCTTCAGATAGCGCCAGCGGTCCTTCCAAGCCACCGCAATCAATCCGAGGATCGGAGCCGTGAGGCCCACCAGCAGCGCCCCCAGCCAACCCTCGAGCAACCAGCCCAGCACGATCCAGACGGCCAGCACGAGCGGAGCCAGGATGAATCCGAAGGAGATCTTGAAGCTGGAGATGGCCTCGAACTTGGGATTCGCGAGGCGGGTGAGCAGGCGCGGTCCCTGGTAGGCGGGATACCAGATGAGGGTCCCGATCACGGCCAGGGGCAGTCCCAGCGCGAACGGGACCAGGTCGATGGTGAAATAGCGGAGCATCGCGAGAGCCCGGTACTTCGCCGGGACCTCGCCTTCCTCCACCCCGAGCGCGCGCAGCTTCCGTCGATAGCGGGCCACGCGCTGAGTCAGCGAACGGTGGCGCTCGGGGTCGTGGACGCGGAGCCAGGCCAGCCCCTCCTCGAACGCTTTCAGTCGAGGGAAGCGGCGGGCCAGCCCCTCCCGCTGCCTGGGCGTTGTCCACCCCTTCTCGGTCGCGTATAGGCGCTCGGCGGTCTCCACGAGCTCCCGGTCCTCGTTCTGCGCGAAGTTGAGCGTGATTTCCTGGATGCTCCGGGCAATGTGGTCCGTCAGGCTCCTCACGGCCCGCTGCGGATCGGCTTCGTATTCCTGACGGTACGGGGCAACCGGAAAGGGTGCGCCATAGGTAGCCAGGCCGCGCCCCCGGAAGAGCTCCTTGCGTTCGTAGGTGAGGCCCACGGGAGCGATCTGGAGTCCGAGCGTCCAGCCGGAGCGTTCCTCCGCCATGAGGGCAATACGAGCGGCGCCGGTGCGCAGCGGCTGGATCGCCGCGTCCGAGTGGGTGGCCCCCTCGGGGTAGATCTGAACGGCGTCTCCCGCCGTGAGCGCTTCGATGGCGGCATCGAACGTGCGCGCGTTGAGGTGCATCAGGTCGGGGTGATCCTGCTTGCGGTAAACCGGAAGCCCTCCGAGTGCCCTCAGGAACAACCCGGTGAACGTCTGCTCGAAGAGCGGGGCCTTGGCCAGCGGGCGCGCAGGACGGCCACCGGTGCGAAAGAGCAGAAGGGGATCCAGCAGGCTGTTGGGGTGGTTGGCCACCGCCAGGACCGGTCCGTCGGGAAGCTCCGGCCCACGCCGCTCGATCTTGAGGAACACGCTGGCCCCCCAGCCGACCCCGCGGGCCACCATGCGTGGGAGAAGCCCTTCTCTGGCCAAAATCACCTCCTTTGGGGGCTGAAGAATCGGGGGCGCTCCTACGCGACCGCAACCGGAATGCTCCTGCGGCCGTGCCGGAAAGCCTGCCGGCCGGCGTCCGGCAGACGAGTCCTGGGTCATGAGGTTGACACACTGGACCGACAGTTGCACCTTACAACCGTTGTGAGACACAACTATCATCGGAGGTCGAGGTGAAGGTAAGCGCGAATGGCGATCTGGCGGCCCAGCCCAGCCCCGCTTCACCCGTTGCGGTAGGTGATGCGCGGTCGGGTGGGGTCGGGCACGAGGATGCGGAGGAGCTACGGGCGGACGCCGAGCGGCTCACGCGCGTTCTCGTGGACCTGAGCCGGGCGCTTCAGTTCCGGGATCGGGACCGCGTGTGCCGCTGCGCGGATGAGCTCTCTGTTTCGCAGTGCTACGCGCTCAAGGCCGTGGTGGATCACGGACCGCTCTCGGTGAACGACCTCTCGGCCGAGCTCTTTCTCGAAAAGAGCACGGCCAGCCGGGCCGCCAACGCACTCGAATCCAAGGGCTTCGTCGGGAAGACGCCGGACCCCGTCGACGGGCGGAGCGTCAAGCTCGAAGCCACGCTGAGCGGAGCGCGGCTGGCGGCCCGTATCGACCGGGAGATGGTCAAGGAGAACATCGCCGTGCTTCGGGATTTCGATCCCGAGGTGCGACACAACGTAACCAGGCTCGTCGCACGCCTGGCGGATGCCTACGTGGCTCGAGTGAGCCGCGAGGGTGGCGCCTGCTGCGTGGTCGAGGAATAGAGGAGATGGACATGAACGGAGACGCCATTCGAAGGGCCGTACGTGAGCGGTATGGGAGCATCGCCGCCACCCAACTCGCGGAGCGGACGGACGAAAGCGAGACCAAGGACTCCTCGTGCGGCTGCGGACCGAGCTGTTGTTCGCCGGAAGTCTCGGCCAGCGACGTCGCCCGCGGAATCGGCTACGAGGACTCGGACATAGGCGGCGTGCCCGAGGGGGCAAACATGGGGCTCGGGTGCGGGAACCCGCTGGCCCTGGCGTCGCTGCGGGAAGGCGAGACGGTACTGGACCTGGGATCGGGTGGAGGGTTCGACTGCTTTCTGGCCGCCGAGCGGGTGGGGGCGTCGGGCTCGGTCATCGGGGTGGACATGACCCCGGACATGATCGAGCTCGCTCGCCGGAACGCCGTCCAGGGTGGATACGGGAACGTGGAGTTCCGTCTCGGTGAGATCGAGGCGCTCCCCCTGGCCGACCAAGCGGTCGACGTGATCATCTCGAACTGCGTGGTGAACCTATCCGCGGACCCGGAGCGCGTGTTTCGCGAGTCGTACCGTGTCCTCCGGCCCGGCGGCCGGCTCATGATCTCCGATCTGGTGTCCGAGCTCCCGGTTCCGGCGGTCGTTGTCGAGAACGCCGATGCCTTCGTCTCGTGCCTGCCGGTCCAGCGGGACCTCTACCTGGATCGACTCCGCCAGGCGGGGTTCCAAGACGTTCAAGTGGTCGAGGAGAGCCAGTTCGCCACCGATCACCTACAGGAGGACTCGAGCATCGGAGAGCTGCTCGCGCGTTCAGGCCTGAGCCGCGCAGTAATCGATGAGTTTAGTCGGGGTGTCCGCAGCGCGAAGATCGCGGCTCTGAAGCCCTCCTGACCCAGGGGTCCCCGGGAATGATCCGGTATTTGCGGAGTACTTTGGCCATGGGGGCGGGTTTGGCCGCCGCGACCATCGCAGTACTCTCCCCGTTACCTGGACCGATTCAACTGGCCGGGTTGGCGATTCTGCTGGGGGTGGCTGGCGGCGTCTACCCTGGCTTCGCCGCGAGCGCGGGGAACGGGCAGGCGCCACGCGGGCTCACCCTCGAGTGGGTCGTGGCCGTCTCGTTCGCCGTGGTCGCGCTCGCCGGCCTGGCGTACGGCCCGGTCATCCTGGCCGCGGGTTGGACGCTCCACGCCGTCTGGGATGCGGCGCATCACCGTGAACGGCTGGGAGCGCCGGCGCCCGAATCCTATCCCTGGCTCTGCCTTTCCTACGACCTGGTGATCGCCGGCTATCTGGTTTGGGGCGGGAGAGCGGCGTTCCCGCCGCTGAGCGGCATCGTCGGTTGAACCCTTGATGCGGCCGCGCCTGTCGGAGGCGCCGCCGCGGTGGCACTCTGTCCGCCATGGACGGAGGCGATTGGACTCGGAGACGGTTTGCGAAGACCGCGGCACTCGGGGCAACGCTCCCGACGGTCGTGGGAGCGTGTAGCGGGGGCGAGCCCGAGCCGGTGGACGAGGCTCGCTCCGGGAGCGCGACGACGTTCGAGCGGGTCGAGTGGGACGGATATCCGAGCTCGCTCGTGATCGACGCGCTTGCGAGCCCGGGACCGTTCAACGTGCGGGACCGCATGGGCCGCCCGCTCACCCCCGAGATGATCGACAATGCCCGCCGGTCCGGGATAACGGCGGTCAACGTGACCGTGAGCGGGAGCGGAGAGACCGAGCAGGCGTTCCAGGCCACCGTGCGAGCGCTCGGGTACTTCGACCGGGAGGTCGCCGAGCATCCGGACGTCCTCATGAAGGTCCGGTCGGTCTCGGATCTTCGCGTCGCGAAGGATGGCGGCCGCCTGGGCCTCATCATGGGCTTTCAGGACACGGTCATGCTGGGGTCGGACCTGTCGCGACTGGATCTGTTCAAGACCTTCGGCGTCCGCATCATCCAGCTCACGTACAACCTGAGGAACCGGGTCGGGGACGGATGCCTTCAGCCGGAAAACGGCGGCCTCACCGCGTTCGGTCGGGAGGTCGTATCCCACATGAACGACCTCGGAATCCTGGTCGATCTTGGGCACGTGGGTGTCCAGACCACCGCGGATGCCATCGGGGCGTCGCGCACGCCGGTGGCCATCACCCATTCGGGCTGCCGGGCCGTGTACGATCACCCGCGGAGCAAGCGAGACGAAGAGCTCCGCGCCATGGCCGACCGCGGCGGCGTGATCGGGATCTACATGATGCCGTTCCTGAACGCGGAGGGACCGGCCCAGCCCGAGCACCTCTATCGGCACGTGGAGCACGCCCTGCAGGTGTGCGGCGAGGACCATGTGGGGATTGGCAGCGACCTGTCGATAACGCCCACCGTTGCCGATCAGGCCTACCTGGACGAGCTGCGCGCGTTCGCCGACGAACGCCAGCGGCTCGGAATCGGTGCGCCCCGGGAACACGAGGTCCTGTTCATCCCGGACCTGAACCACCCCGAGCGCATGGGCATGATCGCCGACGGGCTCCTTGCGCGTGGTCACTCGGAGTCGGTGGTGGAAAAGGTGATCGGGGGCAACTGGGCGCGGCTGTTCGAGGAGGTCTGGACCTGACGCCGCTCGCTCGGCCGAGCGCTCCC
>JAHEKN010000103.1 GCA_024638305.1 Gemmatimonadota bacterium
TGTACATCATGTCGAGGCGGGTGTCCGGTGCCAGGAAGCACCGGTAGCCGCCGCTCCGCACGGCGTGGTAGAAGATGTCCACCGCGTAGTCCGTGGTCCCGCCGCCCGGGGGCGCGGTGTGTGAGATCAGGCCCGGATACCGAACCCCGCGCGTATCGAGGTCGAAGCGGCGGTGGTAGTAGTCGCAGAGCAGCTCTCCCGCGACCTTGGTGACCCCGTACATGGTGGTGGGACGTTGGATCGTGTCCTGCGGCGCGGGGTCGGGCGGCGTGCCCGGGCCGAACGCGCCGATCGAGCTGGGCGTGAACACGGATATGTCGTGGGTGCGCGCCACCTCCAGGACCGAGAGCAGCGTCCCCATGTTGATTCGGTAGGCGAGCTGGGGATTGGACTCGCCGATCGCCGACAGAATGGCCGCCAGGTGATAGATGGTGTCCGCTCGGTGGCGCATTGCCGCTGCGGCGAGCGCGTCCTGGTCGGTACAGTCGAGCACCTGGAAGGGACCGCCGCCCTCGGTCCCCTCCTGGAGGGCGCGGATGTCGGTGGCGAGCACGGCGCTCCGGCCGTACTTGGCGCGCAGGGCGGGCACCAGCTCTGAGCCGATCTGGCCGCCCGCTCCCGTGACCAGGATTCGCTTCATGGAGGTCTGCCGGAGTGGAGGGCTTCGTAGGAGGTGGTCATGGTCCGTCAGATCCGGCTAGACCATGAGGTCGCCCCCATTGACGTCGATGGCCGCCCCGGTGATGTACGCCGCCGCCTCGGAGACGAGGAAGCAAATCAGCTCGGCGACCTCGTCCGGAGTGCCCAGGCGTCCGACCGGAAAGCTGCGCGCGTACTCGGTCAAGCGATCAGGCGTGGCGTTCTCACGCGCCATCTCCGTGTCGATGAGCCCGGGGCAAACCGCGTTCACGGTAATGCCGTGGGGAGCCAACTCCAACGCCGCGGCGCGGGTGAGGCCGAGCACGCCCGACTTGGAGGCCGTGTAATGAGCGCCGCCGAGGGTGCTGACCGTCTTGCCGGCGGTCGAGGACAGGTTGACGATCCGCCCCCACCCTCGACGCTTCATGTGTGCGGCCGCGGCCTGGCTGCACAGAAAGGCGCCGGTGAGGTTGACGTCGATCGTGGCCCGCCACTCGTCCTCGGGAATCTCCAGGAAACGAGTCGGAAAGAGCACGCCGGCGCTGTTGACCAGGACGTCCAGTCGGCCCGTCTCGAGCACGATCTCGTCGATCATGGCCCGCACCCGGGCACCGTCGCCGACGTTGCCGGGCAGGCCGTGTCCCCGGGGTCCGATCTCCGCTGCGGCAGCCCGAGCCCGCTCTTCGCTCAGGTCGTTCAGGTACACGGTTGCACCACGGGAAGCGAGGGCGCGGGCCGTCGCCAAGCCCATCCCCCGGGCCGCTCCCGTCACCAGCGCCACCCGCTCGGCGAGGGTGCCCTCAGCGGAAGGCTCGGAGAAACTCACGACGATTGCGCCGCGCTACGCCCGATCCGTTCGTCGCCGTTGTAGACGTTGAAGCCGGACGCCTTGGCAAACCCCACCAGCGTCATGTTGAAGCGGCGTGCGAAGTCCACCGCGAGGCTCGATGGGGCCCCGACCGCCACGAGCACGGGAATGCCGGCCATGGCGGCTTTCTGCATGATCTCGAACGACGCACGCCCGCTCACGGCCAGGACCCGTTCGCCGAGCGGCAGGCGGCCCTCCAGAAACGCGGCGCCGATCACCTTGTCCACTGCGTTGTGTCGGCCCACGTCCTCGCGAATGACGTCGAGCTCACCCTCGGGTGAGAACAAGGCCGCGGCGTGGATTCCGCCCGTGCGATCGAACACGGGCTGCTCGCCGCGGAGCCTATCGGGAAGGGACCGGATGAGCTCCGGCGATACCCGTGGCCCACTGCCCAGCAGAGGCTCGCACCCACGTACCTCGACCGCATCGAGGGACGCCTTCCCGCATACGCCGCAGCTCGAGGTCATGTAGAAGTTGCGGGTGAGGAGGCTCGCATCGAACGCGGCCGGGTCGCGGAGCCGCGCCGTGACGATGTTGTACTCCTGCGGTTCGGCCTCCTGACAGTAGCGTAGGTCGGCGACGGCCTTGCGGTCGGGCACCAACCCCTCGGTGAACAGGAAGCCCGCGGCGAGCTCGAAGTCGTCGCCCGGGGTGCGCATCGTCACCGAAACGCTCTTCTCGACGAGCCGGCCGCTCTCCAGGATCTCGACCCGGATCTCGAGGGGCTCCTCGACGGCCACGACGTCCGGACCGCGGGTCGGCGGGTCCTCCTTCCAACGGAGCACCCGCAGCCGGTCGGTGCGTCTTCGATTGCCGATCATTGCGCAACTTGGGACGATGCGGGCGTTCCCGGCCAGCGGGCCGCGCGGAGCAGAAGCTCCCTGCTCAGCTCTGCGCGGTCACGGTTGGCTCACGGCATGCGGGTGTGGCAGCTCAAGCATTCCGTGGGTGCGACCCACGTATGGGCGTCGTGGCAGTCGGTACACTCGGGCACCAGGGCGTGTTGGTCCCTGTGGAACGGTGACGTCGCCTCGGGATTGGTGTGGCATCCTGCCGTCGCGCACCGCTGGAGGGCATCCGCCGGGTCCTCGTCCTGGTGTGGATTGTGACAGTCTCCGCAGACCCCCTGGTGCGGGTCGAGGTCGACATCGAAGCGCTCGAGCACCTGTGCCATCTCGTGGCACGCCCGACAATTGCCCTCCTCCGGCACGATCCGGGTGAAGGCGGCCGCACGCGGACCACGCTCGTCGACCCCGCCTGTGAAACCGTGGCACAGTACGCAGTGGAGGGCCGTGGTGTCGGTCACCATCTCTCCGAGCGGGAGGGTCTCACGGTCCCCGTGACACTCCGACTGTCCACACGTCTGGGAGCTGGGCTGGAAGCGGTGAATCGTCACCCCGTGGCATCCGACGCACTGAGCGTCCTGCAAGACCGTCGAGTCCGATTCCAGGTGGATGCGGTGGCCGGCGGTGGCCGAGATCCTCTGCCACGTGCTGTCCGGGTCCTGGACGATGTGGCAGTTGGCGCAAACCTGGTTCGGCACCGGAGCGTGCTCGCCAATCTCCTCGGGGCGCTCCGTCATCCAGAGATAGACCTGCCGGAGGCTGGCCGTGACCGGCTGTTGGTGGCAGTCGTGACACGTGAGCTCCGCATGCTCGCTCTCCGAGAATCGCGTGAAGGACGGGTCCATCACGTGGCAGCTCACGCAGAACTCGTTCGAGTGCTGGGTATAGTCGTATCCCGCAGCGCCGACGAAGGCGGCTGCGAACAGGGCAGCAACGACGGTCAGGCCCATCCCGATCTGCAGCGCCCGGCTGCGCGTGCGCATCCAGTGCGCGACCTGACCGCGGCGGCGCCAGCAGAGCCGCGCCACCAGCAACGCGGCGACGACGGCCACCAAAGCACCCGTGACCTGAATCCAGCCCGGGACCTCGAAGAGCCAGCGCGAGACGCGGGCGACCACCGGGAGGGGCGACGTCAGGCTCTCGGGAATCTCCTGCATGTGCGTGAGCGACAACCGGGGTTCCATCTCGATCTCAACCGTCCGAGGTGGACGGGTCCTCCAATGTGAGTGGCAAGAAGTCCCAATCGGGAGCCAATTCCAG
This sequence comes from Gemmatimonadota bacterium, assembly GCA_024638305.1. Lineage (GTDB taxonomy): Bacteria > Gemmatimonadota > Gemmatimonadetes > Longimicrobiales > Gaopeijiaceae > JAHEKN01. The sequence continues at coordinate 3,613 of JAHEKN010000103.1, forward strand.
CGACGTAACCTCCTCTGCCGTCTCCTCAGCCGGTCCCACGTCGGTGGTCGGGACCTCCTCCGTGTACCCCAGATAGGTCAGGACCAGCACGTAGATCAGGGTTCCATACACACCCCAGGTCCACCAGGGGCTGTGCTCTCCGTTCGCCCGGGGGCGATCGAGGAACGGCACCAGCAACAGCACCAGCCCGAGCAATCCGAACCCGGCCACCCCGACCAGCTCCCCCTCGATCCCCAGGATCTCGGGTGGCAGGTACTTGAGCGTCTGGAACATGAACATGAAGTACCACTCGGGCTTGATCCCGGCGGGCGCGGGCGCGAACGGATCCGCCTTCTCCCCCAGGTGCGCCGGAAAGAACGCCGCCATGGCGGCAAGAATCACCAGGGCGCACAGCCAACCGATGAAGTCGCGCAGGAGAAAGTTGGGGAGGAACGGCACCGTGAGGCGCGCGCCACCCCGCTTCTCGACACCCGGTGGCACGCTCATGCCGTGCTTCTGGACCAGCAGCACGTGTAGCGCCATCAGCATGAATGCGATCCCCGGGAGCACGGACACGTGCAGGGCGTAGAAGCGGGTGAGCGTCGCCCCCGTGACCTCTTCCCCACCACGCAAGACGGTGCGGAACGGCTCGCCCACCCACGGAAGCACGCCGGGAATCTCGGTCCCCACCCGCGTTGCGAAGAACGCCAACTCGTTCCACGGAAGCAGGTAACCCGTGAAACCCAGACCCATTGCCACCAGGAGCAGACCTACGCCGGATATCCAGGTGAGCTCGCGGGGTGCCCGGTACGCCTTCAGGAGCATCACGCTGAACATGTGCACGAAGGCCACGAAGATCATGAGGTTGGCACCCCATGAATGGATCGAGCGGATGAGCCAGCCGAATTGAACCTCGGCCATGAGAAACTGGATCGACTCGAAGGCGCCCTCGGCGCTCGGCCGGTAGTAGAAGAGCAGCAGGACCCCGGTCGCCACTTGGAGCATGAACAGGAAGACCAGCATCCCGCCCAGGTAGTACCAGAACGAATGCCGATGCACCGGTATTCGCTTCTTGCGAGCGATCGGGATGAGCGCACTGAAGCCGATCCGGTCGTCCAGCCATTGGACGACGCTGCGGGCGAGTGCGCGCAGGCGGGACATGCTCAGCTCGGGCGCGTCACGATGATCTGGTCACCCCGAAGTCGAACGTCGTACGCGTCCAGGGGGCGGGGCGGCGGGCCGGCGATGTTGCGGCCGCTCAGGTCGAACTGACCGTTGTGGCACGCGCACCAGATGAGGCCGAGATCGTCCCGGAACTGGACCGTGCAATCCAGATGCGTGCAGCGCGCCGAGAACGCTCGCACCTCGCCGCTCGCCGTTCGCACGGCGATCCCGGGCCGGTCGCCAAACCGGAAGATCCGCCCCGAGCCCGATGGCAGCTCGGAAACCGGGAACGGCAGCGTGACCGTGTTGACCACCGACTCGGCCGAAGCCGGCGGGAAGATGTACCGAACGACGGGATAGAAGACGGCGACCACGAACCCGACCAAGCTCGAGCCCAGGACCCAGTCCATGAAGCCCCTTCTCGAGACGCCTTCGTCATCCGTCGCTGGGGGTGTTGGCCCCGAACCCTCAACCATGCTTTCGCCTCTCTGTTCGGTCATCGAGCTGGCCCCGTCGCCGCACGCTCCTGAACGCGCTCCAGTGCCGCCTCGAGCTCGACTCGCGACAGCGCCAGGACCTCTGGCACCCGCAACAAGAACCTGCCCTGCAGTCGCGCGAGCTCTGGATCCCTGAGCACGAGGTCCCAGATCGCATCGGCGATCTCCGATTTCTGGGCGTCCCCGAGGTTGTCCGCCATCAGCTGCGTCACCTGTCCCACGTCCATGGCCTCGGTGCGCTGCCTCTCCGCCAGGGCCACCATCTCGTCAGCGACCGGCCCCCTTTCCAGCTGTTCGCGCACGAATGCGGCCAGGTACGCCCGCTTCTCCGGATTGGCGACATCCACCTCCGCCAACTCGATCAGGAGCGTCGCAGCCGCGATTCGAGCGCGGTCCACTCCGAGTGGCGTCGTGGCGCCGCCCGGATCGATCTGCACCTCGTAGAACCGGCGCATGGCCGCCGTGCTGCGGTGCAGTCTGAGATCGAACTCGCGGATCCGGAGCCACAGGCCAACGATGAGAATCGCGACCAGGATCGCGCTCGCCGTGAGCCCCACCCTCCGGAAGCGATGCTCGCCGAAGGCCGATAGCGCACGCTCCTGGGCCCTCCCGGCCACCGCTCGCCCATTCTCGACCTCCTGTCGGACGGGTTCCACCTGGAACGAGTGTACCGCGGTTCTGGCGAGCGTGAGCGCGTTGTTGACGTCCTCGAGCTCGAACAGCGCCTGCTCCACCTCCATGCCCATGCCGCGGGCCCGGTTCAGGCTGTCCCTGGCCGACCGCACATCTGCCTCCAAGGAGGCCAATAGGACGCCGATGCGCTCGAACTCTCCTTCGTGGGGGTCCCCGGCGGTGTGGCAGGCGCTGCAAACGTCGCGGCTCACTGGCCCCAGGAGCTCGTCGTCCGCCGCGAGTACCCGGTGGTTCTCGTGACACGTGGCGCAGCCGGGGAGTCCCTGTTCGGCAAACACGTCCGCATGACTCCCCTCCTCGAAGAACTGCGCCATGCCGACGTGGCACTCACCGCAAACGTTCTGCACGGACTCGAGTCCCGGCGGCGCCGCGCCGTGATTCCCATGGCAGTCGTTGCACGTGGGCGCGCTCAGGTCGCCGCCCTCGTACATGAGCTGTCCATGAATGCCGGCCCTGTAGTCCTCTAGCTGGCTGAAGTCGTGCCCCCGCCGTCCCATGAGCTCGGGATCGGCATGACACGATCCGCACAGGTCGGCCACGTTGAGCGGGTGGACCATCGACTCCGGATCATCGGGCGGACGGATGCCGTGGGCCGGGTGGCAGTCCGTACAGGTGGCCACGTCCGGATCGTTCAGCTCCACGAGGCGCTGCCCGTGCGTCGACGTGAGGTACTCGGCGAGCTGGTCGACGCGCAGGTTGGGATTGTAGTTCCTCATGAAGCGGGCGTCAGAGTGGCAGCGCGCGCAGAGTCCGGGCACCTGCTGCCGCGTCGGAGCGGCCAGGAAGCCGGCGGTAGGATCGGGAGAGCCGCGGGTCAGGGTGCCGTGACAGACCAGGCACCCGAAGCCTTCGGACGCGTGGACGTCGTTTGCGAACGCGGTCGCCGGAGCCCTCAGCCGCTCGTCCTGCTCCGCCAGATGACAGGCGATGCAGGGATCGCTGCTCGTCTGGGCGCCGAGAGGGCTTGCCGGCACGAGCGCGACGCCGAGCGCGACGCCGAGCGCGGCGGCCAGAGCGAGCGGGAGGACGGGCGCCATCCTCATCGGGGCGGCACCCCCGTGCGGTGGCAGAGCACGCACGTTGCCTTGTTGGGGGAATCCTGTGCACGCACGGGATCGAAATCCGGCCCGTGCGGATTGATCCGCCAGCTCCCCACGGCCGCGTGGCAGCGCATGCAGTAGCTCTGGCTGTGACAGGTGACGCAACTCTCGAGTCCCTGTCTGGCGGCCGCCCCGTGGCCCAGCAGCCAGAGCGGGCGGGCGTCGTGGAACGCCGTACCCGCCCGTCCGATTGCGGCGAGGCCCACTTCGGAATGACAGCTCCGACAGAAGACCTCGGCGTTGTGGCAGGACGCGCAATCCACCTCGTTGCCATAGGCTTCCGGCCCATGGCTCTGCAGGAAGTTGCCTATGTGGAAGCCGGGAGAAGCGGCTCCCGCATGACAGCTCGCGCACGAGGATTCCACGTGGCAACTGGTGCAGGTGGACTCCGAGGTCGCGGCCACGGCCCCGTGCTCGGTGTCGAATCCGGCGGGATGGACCAGCGACACGCGCATCGAGACCTCGATACCGCGCGCATCGCCTGCGGAGAGCGTGGGAAGCCCGGCGACCGCAGCTGGCGGAGTCCCGGCGTGGCAGGTCTCGCAGCTCGGCCGCGTATGGCAATTGGCGCAGGTCGCCGGCGCGTCCGTGGCGACTGCGCCATGCACCCACTGCCAGGAGGGGTCGTCGTGGGACACCGGGCGCGGGTACTCGGGAGCGGCACCCACCACCAGGGCCGCTACCCGCTCGTCCGGGGCCAGGGCCGATACGGCGGATAGAGACCCACCATTGAAGTGACAGCGCTCGCAGCTCTCGCGCGCGTGACAGGTCGCGCACGAGGCGAGCTCCAGGTCCGCCGCGGGAGCGTGAGTGCGCAGAAAGTCGGCACGCTCGTGGCTCTCCGGCGACTCGATGGCCTCCACCCGCTCCACGCTCAGTCCGCTGGCGGCGGCCAGCGGGACGTGACAGCTCGCGCAGTCGCGGCCATCGGCCAGGTGTTCGTTGGCTGCGTGGGCATGGCAAGAGAGGCAGGACTCTGGTGTCGCGCGAGCGACGGACATGCGGAAGTCGCCCGCCGGATCCCGGTGGCAGGAGGCACAGGTCGCGGAGTCGCTCGCCGCCACCAGGGAGCCTGCGTGGACCGCGTGCTCGAAGGACAGGTTGGATGCGACGCGGGTCGGGCCGGACCACTGCACGGAGTCCTCCCGGACACCGTCGTGGCAGGTGACGCACGATGCGGCCTCCGGGTACCAGGTGTCCGCTGCCGCGCCCTCCTCGATCCCCACGTGACAGCCGGTGCAGAGCGGGAAGAGGCCGCGGTGGCGGGCGTGGGGGAACTCGTCCTCGGCCCTTGGGACCGAAGCCACGACCGCGGAGGCGGCGATCGCGAGCAACGACGCCCCCAGCAGAACCACGGACCGGCGTGCGGCGCTCACCTGCGGCCTCCCGTGCCCGGCTCGGCGCCGATCGTCCAGTCGAACTGGATGGACGCCCGGACCTGATTCCAGTCGACCTCGGGCGTCTCGGTCCCCGCGTCGTGCCGGTACACGGCGAGCGAGCCCGAGAGCGCAGTGCGTGCGCCCAGGTCGAGCCCGCCGTCGAGCCCCAAGCCGTACACGGTTCCCTTGGCCACGCGGAACTCGAAGATCCGCTGAAACGCGGTCGCGCTCACGCCCAACCAGGTCGCGTCGTCGAACTGGCGTTGGGCGTAGAGACGCCCCTGGCTCTTGGCGGCTCCGAAGCCGATCTCCGCACCGTAATATCCCTGGAGCGTCCACGCCTCCGCTGGGCTCATGGACCCCGAGGCGGTGACTCGCCACCCGGTGGACCGCGCCGGGCCGAAGATGTCCGTCACGTGGGTCTCGCCGTATTCGCGGCGCGCGATCTGGAGATCGACGCTCCGAGGACGCTCGGGATCACGCCAGGAGGCGGACGTGCCGGCCTCGAGGAACCCGACCGGATCGAACGCCCCCCAAATGGTCCAGAGCTCGAAGAATGGCCGGTAGTGCCGCACGAACGCGCCCACGGCAACGTCCGAACCCACGCTCGTCCTACCGGACAGACGCGCTTCGTTCACCTCGCGTGTCGCCAGGTCGATCTCGAGCGAGCCGTCGAACGATGCCGGACCTCGTCGGAACACGCCGTCGAGGGCCACCTGCTCGGATAGGAGCGCCGCGCGGTCCGTCCGGATCTCCCGCTGGTAGAGTAGGCTGAGCGAGTTGCCCTGAACGGCCCGGGCGGTCGTCTGTACGCCGAGGATGAAGCCGCGGTCGTTCGGCGCAAAATCCTCGATCGCGGACAGAGCGTCGCTCGTCCGGGGCTCGTTGAGACCGCGGGTGAGGCTCCAGCCACCATAGGCCTCCACCGAGAGACCGGTCGCCGGCCGCAGGAGGAGGGATGCGCCATCGAAGTTGTGGTACCCGAGTCCGGACACCTTCCACTGGCGTCCGGCGCGCACCCGAAAGAGCGACCGGTCGAGCTCCACGTAGGCCACGAGCGCGTCGAACGCGTCGTCGGCCCGCGGCCAGATGGTCTGCTCCTCGGCCACCACGCCGCGCCCGCGCAGGTGCGCGTACACGCGCACCCCCTGGCCGTAGCCCCAGGACGAGATGCGCAGGTCCTGCGTCATCGGGAGGGTGGAAACGGCGTTCACCGAGCGGCTGAACCGGCAGTAGCGATCCCCGGCCAGGCATCGGACCACCTGGCCGTCGGTAGTTGTGCGGAGCGTGCCACCGCCCCGCGTCTCCGTGGCCAACACGCTGTCGGGCATGAGCGGCCGCATGTTCACGAAGTGCGAGCGCGTGCTCCCCGTCACCCGGATGCTCTGGCCCATGACGGGTTGGACGGTCGCAGCAACCAGGGCGATCAGGCCGAGGAAGGCCGGCCCGCGAGCGGCTCGCATCATCGCCACGCCTCCTCCGCCCCCTCGAAAGGCTCGCCGAGGGCCCGGACCTGATGACAGGTCGCGCAGCTCCCGCCGGGCTCGTGATCCACCTGCGCCGTATGACAGACCAGACAGGTTGCCGGCGCGAGGGCCAAAGCCGCCGGGAGCGGATCCGAATGACAAGCCGCGCCCGCGCACCCCAGGTGGGCCTCGACCTGGTGAGCCTCCTGCACGGCACCGGGGGCCGCGACGGCAGCGGCGGCGCCGCTGGCGTCGGTGGCCCCGCTGTGACACGTGGAGCAGTTGAGCTCGGGCTGGTGATGCTCTTCGTGACAGCTCTCGCAGGTCTGCGAGAACTGGAGCGTCACCCCACCGGCGTGACAGGTCCGGCAGTCCACGGTGGCGTGCCGTTCGTGGTCGAACGGGAGCGCGCGAGTTCGAGGTGTGGGCCAGACCGCCAGGTGGACGCTCTCCGTTCGGGTGACGGGCGCCGGCCCGGTCTCGTGACAACGGGCGCACCCGTACGCTTGGTTCGAGTCGTGATGGCAGGACATGCACTCGCCCTGGGAGAAGACGACGCGCTCTCCGAGGAACGCCGAGCCCTTGTGGCACTCCGCACAAGCGACGGCCGCGTGGGTGTCGTGGCCGGGGAGGCTCGTGTGGCACTGCGCGCATACGATTCCCGAATGGGGTCCGTGCGGGAAACGTAAGGCGCCCGACTCGCGGGTCAGCCGGGCAACGTCCGAAGACAGAACCCGAGGCGTGGTGGTGTCGGCCTGGGCCTCCTCCTCGGACGGCGCCCCGGGCTCACCAGGCGCGTCCGCCGCTTCCTCGGCGCCGCAGCCCGAGGCGGTCAAGGCCGCCGCAAGCCACGTCGCTCGTCCGAGCTTCCTTGCCCAAGAGAAGCGCAAGGGGGCGACCTCCCTGCCGGTGCGAGGAGCGGCGGGCCCCGGAGGACCCGCCGCCCGTGTCAGTCGAATGGCGTTCCCGTCGCCTTATTGTTGGCCCAGCGGCAGGATATTCGCCAGTGAGATGTCGGAGGCGGTCATCACGCCGTAGTCGGTCATGACCTGCCTGATGCTGGCGGTCAAGAGCGCCTCCGTGAGGAACGGGTTGTGGATGGCCGAGCTGGTGATCTCTCCGAGCCCGACATTGAAGTTGGCTCCCTCCGCTGTGGTGAAGATGTTGTCGTTGTTGTCGAACTCGCTCGCGGGAACCTGCGCCAGCATCCCGTCCAGGGTCTGCACCAGGCTGGCGATCCGGTTCGTCGCCACGATGTACGCGGACCGGGCCGCGTCCTCTGAACCGTGGCACCCGCTCGTAGTGCATGAAGCGAACGTGCGCTCTCCCAGAGCGCAGTCGGCTTCAGGATCCGGCGTGCCGTCCTGGTTGAGGCAGGGGATGGGCTTGAAGCTGTGCCCCTTCACGCTCAGGACGAAGTCGCCGGTGATGGCGTCCGTCACGTCGTACGCGTTGACGTGGCACGTGGCGCACAGGCGCGGATTGGCCTCCGAGCCGTGCGTGCTTCGGATCTGCACGTCGGCGTACTGGAAGTTGGGCGGCTGCCACCCGACGTTCTCACCCAGCAGCAGCGGTCCCTGCGGCGAGTGTGGCCCCCGCGACGATCCGGGATCCGGCACGGCGCGCCTCTGATGGCACTTCATGCAGAGGTTCACGTCCACTTCGGGCACGTCGATCGGGAAGCGGAGCTGGCCAGCGTGCCTGGCGTCGTGGGGGTCGTGGCACACCGCGCACACGATCCCGATGCCGTCGCTGCCGTCCTTCTCCACGTACTCGGCGTCGACGCCCCACGCCTCCAAGGCGCCGCGTGCGCCGTGGCAGTTGCGGCAGCCTTCCCGCTCACGGTATTGAGGCCTGCTCGCGGCGTCACCGTGCCGCGATTGGGCCCACTCGTCCACGAACCCGTGGTGCGAGCCCTGGTGGCACTCTCCGCACCCGTTGGTCAGGTCCGTGCCCACCAGGATGGACGCGATCGGCTTGTTGGCGTCCGCATCCGGATTGGTCACGTGGTCAAGGCCCGGGCCGTGACACGCTTCGCACTGGACGTCCTCGTAGCGGGCTTCCTTGGTAGCCTGGTATCCGACGAGGTCGTCGGTGATGACGTTCCCGTTGGCCCCGACCGTATGGCACCCCTCGCAGAACTCCTGCGCGTTCGGATTGGCCTGAAGCGTTTCCCACGCTCCCGCGTGCGCCGTCTGACGCCACTCGGAATGCTGCCCCACGTGACAGTTGCCACAGACGGGGAGCTTGGCCTGTTGGTCACTGTAGCCCAGGAATCCTCTGGCGGCGGCAGCCGGCTCATCGTAGAGCGGGAAGGGGAGGAACACCTCCCGCTCGTCCACGCAGGCGCCGAGCGCGAAACCCCCGGCCAGCAGCAGGACCAGGGTCCGGGCCGCGAATCCAGGGATGGGCTTCCTACTCAGTCTCTCCATCGCGCGTCTATCCCAGCTCTTCCCGGCTGTCCTCTGTTCGGGTCCATCGTGTTGCCTGGCCATGCTCGATCTCCCTGCCTGGCGGTCAATGGGCTTTTGGCCCACCGATAGCTTAGGAGAAGGTGGGGCCGCCGCCCGTTGGGATTTGCCTGATCTGCCCTGTCGGGGCTTCCCCCACAGGATCGCGCCATCAGCTCACCCCGCTGCGCAGTTCCGTGTTTATATAAGCGGCGACCGCGTCCACGTCACGGAACTTGAGACCGTGGAGGCCCCAGTGGGGCATCCCGTTCACGGTCCCCGAGAAGATGTGGCGCCGCAGGCCGTCGTGATCGTCCGCGAACCGCCAATCGGGCACGAGGAACGTGGGGGGCACGAGCGTCTCGCCCTCCCGAACGAAGCCGCCGTCGCCGGCGCCTCGTTCTCCATGGCACTTGGAGCAGCTGAAGCTGAAGACGACGCCGCCCCGCTCTACTCTGGCCTGGGGCGTGTCCCAGCTGATGGAGTCGAACGACTCGGGGCTGATGAGCGCGAGCGCCATCGCGATGGAGTCCACGTGTGCGGCGGCCGAGGCCGCGAGCAACTCCTCCGGGGTGGGGCCTTCCTGTTCGCCTGAGCAGGCTGCCAGTACGAGTGAAAGAATGAGCGGGGTGGCCTTGAAACTGCGCATCTCTCGGCCTCCGTTGTGGTCTAGGGTCGTCGGGCACTGCGGGACCGGGCCCCTCCACCCTCGAGACGCGGGACCTGAGAGGCGCGCGGACCACCGCCAGCCTTCAACAGACGGGCGACCGAATGGCGGGGCCAGACGGGGAAAGCCGGACGTGCGGGCGGTGTATTCCCTCTGGCCCTGCGGGGAGCCTCCCCCCACGTGTCGGACCGGAGCCCGGCACCACCGGTCGCGTGGCCGGCGCCTTTCCGCTCGGGTTCGACCCGGCGTCGCCGGTTGCGTCGCCGGTTGCGTCCCCAGGCCCCCTTGCCCCTAATGGCGTGATGATCGACCCGACCGACGACCAACTGCTCGAGCGCTGGCGCGCCGAGCCAGCGCCTCTGCTCCCACTCCTGCACGCGCTGCACGAGCGCGACGGGCACCTGTCGGAGACGGCGCTCCGCTTCGTTGCTCACGGGCTCCGCATCCCCATCGCGGACCTTTTCGGCACCGTCACGTTCTACCACCACTTCGCGCGGCAACCCGGTGGGCGGGAACGCGCACGCGTCTGCACGGGACCGGTCTGCGCCCTACGGGGGGCGAACGGGATTCTCGATGCCTTGCGCGACGCCGGCGCCGATCCGGAGCCCATGCCCTGTCCCGGCCGCTGCGACCAGCCGGTGCCGGTACTTCGCGGCTCCGCCGTCCTGACCGGAGCGTCGGCCGACGCGCTCACCGAAGTACCCGCGCCGCTCCCCCCGCCCCCGGCGGCGGACGTGAGGGAATGCGTGTTCGCGGGAATTCGTGAGCCCGGCCGAGCCACGCTCGCCGGGTACGAGGCCACCGGCGGATACCGCGGTCTGAGACGAGCTGTCGGGGAGAT
>JAHEKN010000010.1 GCA_024638305.1 Gemmatimonadota bacterium
ACTCGCAGGTCAACGTGGCGCTCGCGCTCGTGGCTGTGGGGGTGTCCCTCTACGCCGCAGAGGCGCTGATGTATGCAGCGGGAGTCGGCCACTACGATTCGCGCTTCGATTGGGAGAAGCGCCGGATCGCGGCCGCGCGGGCTGCGGGCGTGGCCTACGATCTCCGTTCGCAGCTCGAGGTGGTCACCGACCTCCGAGCCGAGGGCAGGGAGGCGGTTGCCCGCGTGCACCCGGGCGCGTTCTTGGCGACCGATGGGCTCGTGGCCAGGAGCGACCGGGTGTTCCCGCTCGGGGGCATCTCACGCGCGCTCACGGTCACCTGCAACGAGCTCGGGGAGTGGACGCTCGTGGACACCGACGAGCACGGGTTCCGAAATCCCCTCGGGCAGTGGGAACGCGACGCCTTCGACGTCGTCCTGATTGGCGATTCCTACGCGTTCAGCTCGTGCGTCCCCCAGGGCGAAGGCATCGCGTCGACCCTCAGGCGCCACGGCAACACGGTTCTCAACCTGGGCTTCGGCGGCAGCGGGCCACTGCTGGCCCTGGCAGCGCTGAGCGAGTACGGGGCGCCCTACCGCCCGGGGGCGGTCGTCTGGCTCTGGTACGAGGGGAACGACTTCCTGGACCTGGAACGGGAGGCGCGTTCGGGTCTGCTGCTCCGGTACCTGGAGGCCGGGTTCACCCAGGGCCTGTCGGGGAAGCAGCCGCTGCTCGACAGCCTGATGCTGGCGCACCACGAACGGCGTCGTGCCGAGGCCATCGTCAACGCCAGCACGCGGGGGCACTGCGTGGTGATCCTGTGCGGGGTCCGCTACCTCCTGGTGCGTCCCGGGGCGGCGCCGGACGGGACGGAGCCTGCGGACCCGGAGGACGCCGGCGGCCCGGGCGTCACGCCCAGGGACCATCCGGTCGCGCTGTTCACGAAGATCCTGGAGGAGGCACGTGACCGCGTGCGCGGCTGGGGCGGCGAGCTCACCTTCGTCTATGTGCCGTCCTGGACCCGCTACGCCATCCCCATGGACCGCGACGGCCTGAACGGCAGGCCGCTCGTGCTGGCCGCGGTGGCCGCGGCGGGCATCCCTCTCATCGATTTCGCCGATATTCTCGCCGCGCATCCGGATCCGCTGTCGCTCTTCCCGTACCGGGAGCGCGGGCATTTCACGGCCGATGGGTATGCCCTCCTGGCAGACGAGATCGCCCGCCGGCTGCCCCCGCCGCCGGAATGAGTCGGCAAGGAGGGCGAGGCGGACCGCGGCGCGCTTCCGTTCGCCTAGCGGCCGAAGACCGTGACCACCCCCGTCCCGGGAACCGACACCGGCACGGACTCGCCGGCGCCGATCGTGACGGACCCGCCACTGGCCTGTAGCGCTCCCGCGGTCGTGTACGTGATGTCGTAGGTGCCGGGAGCCAAGCCACCGACCGTGAAACTCCTCGAGCCGGAGACGTTGGCCACCATCACCATCTTGCCCGTGGGGTTCACGAAAGCGACCGGCGTCACGCCGTTGGCGGAGGTCGTGGCTTGCACGCGCTGGGCTCCCTCGCGGACGTACTTGAAGTACTGCGAGAGGTAGCGTGCCCGACTGGCCATCACGACCTGGGGATTCCCCGGGTTCTGCACGTCGATGATGTAGTACACACCGCCCGGGTCATTGTAGGGCTGGCCGCCAGCCTGCCAGAACGCCAGTGCGAACTGCTCCCAGGCGGACACCCCCCCGTGCACGAGGTCCTCGTAGAGCGTGTGCTGGTCGGCGCCCCGCCAGTACTCGAGCATCGAAGTCTCGATGCCGAGGCCGCTGGCCCGGGTGCGGATCGACTGCAGGACCGCCTGCGACGGCCGGTCGTACCGGTGGTAGGAGAGCTCGTCGATCAGGGAAAGCGCACCCGGCGCCTGACCCATCTCGTCGAGGTATCCCAGCGTCATGTTGGCGAACGCCACCGAGGGCGCAATCACGCGCGGGCTGAAGCCGTTGGCATTGAGCCGCGCCATCGTGGCTACCAGCGCGTCCCCGAGCTGGCGGCCCTTGCCCCACCATATGGTGTTGTTGGGCTCGAGGAGCAGCTCGAACGACTGCGCCACGATGCCGAGGTCGTCCCGCAGATGGAGGAAGTTGGCCAGCACGAACTCGGCAAACTCCTCCGGGCTGTCGTCGTGGTGGTACTGTCCGCCCGGACAGATCTGCTCGGTGAAGGCGTCGTACATGAGGTTGATGTGCAGCTGCTCGCCTCGCGCCTGCAGCCGCTGCTGGAGTGGCTTCACCACATCGTTCACGACCTTGTCGATCTTGGAGAAGTGGAAGCCGTTCCAGTTGATGTTGAACGGGTCGTTGTTGTCGTTGGTGGTGGCGAACCGCTGGCAGCGCCAGGCCGCGTCGTCGATCTGGCCGTTCAGCCACTGTGTGTAGTAGTCGGCGTTGTGCTCGGTCCCGCTCCACATCTCCACGCGCACGCGGTTGAGACCGAGCTCGTCCACCGCCCGGCTCATCAGCTCGTTCTGGAACATCGGGAACGACGCATGCTCGTGCGCCGACTGCTCGTGCGCCTCCCATCCCCGCATGGTCTGGAAGGTCACCCCGGCGTTCACCACCACGTCTCCGCTTCCCGCGGGCGGCGTCTGGACGCCCACGGACACGGTGCCGCTCACCCCGGAGGCGGTGGCCCTTACGGTCGTGTTGCCCGCGCCGCGCGCGCTGAGGCGACCGGAGCCGTCGACCGAGGCAATGTTGGAATCGTCGGATGACCACGTGACGGCAGCACCGCTCACCACGTTCCCGTTCGAGTCGCGTACCACCACGCTGAGTTGGAGTGTGCCGCCCACAAATAGGGTGACCGACGCCGGCGCGATGACCACGGACGAGATCTGTCCCGTGCCGCCGCTCGACGTGGGAACGCCGCTCACCTCGCAGGAGGCGGCGGTCAGGAAGACGATGCAAGCGGCAATGCGGGCGAGACGCATGAGGGATTTGAACACCGAAAGCAGGATCAAGTCAGGTGCGAGGGGCTGTCCGGCCCTCCCCGCGACGCGGCGCGGTCCGGGCGTCGTCACCGGGACAACGATTCTACCCCCACCGTCGTGACCGAAGGTCCGCAACCTGGTGGGAGGTGTCCCGTCGGTCCGGACCCCGCCACGGGGCGGGTGACCTGTCGTCCCGTTCGCGACGCGACTCCCTCCGGTGCCAGAATCGGGCCGTGGCGGCGGTCAGCGGACCAACAGGATCCGTTCGGCCGGCGGATACAGCCATTCCACGCCGCGCTCGGTGACGACGGCGTCGTCCTCGAGCGGGATCCTGACCTTGGCGCCGTCCCATTCCGGGACGGGGGTGTACGCAAACAGCTCGATCGACAGGAGGTTGGTGGGTCGGACCTCGTACGTGAGACGGAGCGGGTTGAAAAAGGCGATGGAAGGCCCGATCCCGTGTCCGAGGTTTCCGACCGAATGGTTCCCCCACATGATGTCGGTCGTGGGCGTGTCGTACGGCTGGTTGAACACCGCCATCGGCCGAAAGCCCGCTGCGGACAGAGCCTCCCCGATGGCGTCCGAATTGGCCTGCGCGGTCCGGCCCGCCCGAATGGTACGACGGATGACGGCTCTGGCCTCGAGTCCCCGCTCGTAGGCATGCACCAACGAGGCGGGCGCCTCGGTCTCGCCCTCGCGGAGCACATACGCCACGCGCTTCATGTCGGTGGCGAAGTTGAGGTGCTCGACTCCCCAGTCGATCATGAGCAGGTCGCCACGCTGGATGATGCGCTCGCTGGACGTGGCCTCGATCCCCGACGGCCCGGTGATGTAGACGGAAGGGAAGTCGAACGACGTGCCCAGACCGCGCTCGAGCAGGCGATCCATCATCCACCAGGCCACGTCCTCGAGGGCCGTGGCCCCCGGTACGATGACCTCGTTCGACAGGGCTCGCTCCGCGATCTCACGGGAGATCTCTCCGGCCTCCGCGAACGCCGCGATCTCGGTGGCGACCCGGCGGGAGCGGAAGTCGGAGACCAGCTTCTCGGCGGAGACAATGCGGGACGCGTAGGGCTCGCCCAGCGTCGTGACCAGGTGCAGATAGCTCGAATGCGAAAGGCCGTCGGCACCTCCGATCTGCTCGGACATGTTGACGCCGATGCGCTCCGGGTCCCGCTCGGCGACGAAGGCGCGGAGGTCGGCGCTTCCCAGAATCCGATCGTAGGCGCGGCTGCGGGCGAGTCGGTAGCCGCCCACGCCGATGGCCACCCGCTCGATCCTTTCGTCCCCCCGGTCCGTGAAGACGTAGTAGCCCGTCGATCCCACGTACCCACCGCCCAGGTCCTCTGTGAGCGGATCGGGAAGCCCCTCCCGCACGACCGTGATCCACATGTCGATGTCGTTCTCGCGCATGGCCTCAGGCAGGACCAGGTCGAACTTGTCGCGGCGGATCTGGGCCATGCGCTCCCAGCGGCGGCGGGCCTCCTGGGCGGTGAGGGCGGCGTCCGGCGGGGCGAGCGCCGGAAGTGTCGCAAGTGCTGCGGTCGCGATCAGCAGCGATCCCCGGAGGCGGCGCAGGAGCGAGCAATCAATCAATGGGTTCGTCGGCATCGTCGGAAACTCCACGTTCTGCGGGCGCGGGCACCGCTATGCCTTCGGCACGCAGTACTTCCAGCGCGTTCGTGCTGGGCAATCGCCCTTCCCTGAGGCGGTAGTCGAACAGCATGCGGCCGTTGTCCACCCGGTCGGTGAAGTGAACCACGCGGGTCTCACGACTCCAACCCGTTGCCACGTCGGCCAGGCCGAGGTCGTGCGTCGAGATCAGCGTGGGAGCGCCGAGCTCGCCGAGGGTCCCCAGGACCGCGACCGTTCCCAGCCGCCGCTCCCGAGAGTTGGTGCCCGCCAGGATCTCGTCCAGGAGGACGAGGGTCGTGCCCTCCGCAGCCCAATCGAGGCAGCGCTTGAGCCGCTTGACCTCGGCGTGGAAGCGGGAGGTGCCCTCTCGGAGCGAGTCCTCCACGTTCATGCTGGTCGCCAGCCGCACCGGTCTGAGCTCGAGGGCGGCGGCTGGAACGGGGACGCCCAATTCGGCCATGACCACCCCCAGGCCCACGGCGCGCAGGAACGTGCTCTTGCCGCTCATGTTGCTGCCGGTGACGATCCAGATGGCCTCCGTTCCGTCGATGCGGCAGCTGTTGGGCACCACGGCCTGGCGGGGCAGGAGCGGATGGGCCAGGTCGCGGGCGTCCAGGACGGGTCCATCGCCGGAGATGGTCGGCCAGCACGATTCGGGCACGCTGTCGGCGTATGCCGCGAGTGAGCACCAGGCCTCGAGCTCCGCCACACCGCGAAGCCACTCCGCGAGCTGCCGGCCGTGCTCGCGGTGCCAGCGGGCGAGCAGGTTGCGCGCCCGGACGTCGGACAGGAGCACGACGTTGCCAGTGAAGGCCCAGAAGGCGTTGCGCCGCTGCGAGAGTCGGTCCGCCAGCCTGCGGAGCTCCCGAATGGAAGCGGGGGCGTGTTCCGAGGACAAGCGCCCGATAACGCCTCGCAGGAGCTCGGACTCGAACCGGAAGGTGGCCGCTACCTCGATGGTTCGGGCCCAGGCGTCGAGCGTCCCGCGGACTCCCTCGAAGACCGTCATCAGCGCCGAAAGATCCCGGACCCGACGCGCGTAGATCACATTCACCGCGTAGGGCAACGCGGCCGCGACCCAGCTCCACCCCGCGGCCAGCCAGAGGCCGATCCCCGCGAGGGACACGAGTGGCAGAACGCGCGACAGCGCCTCACCGAGCCTGCCCGGGACCTCCGGGGACGACCCCTCGCCCCAGGCGATCACGGCTCGGGTCTGGTCGTTGAGCCACTCGTACGACGCGGAGCCAGTCTCGACGAGGAAGCGCAGCTCGACCTCGAGCGCCTCGCGCTCCGCCCGCGCATCTCGGAGCTCACGCACGGCAGCCTGGCGCGCACTCACCCCACCGTCCGCCGAGCCGGCCTGGCCGGCGCCGCGCAGGAGCCCCGCCAGCCGATCCCGTCCGAGCACGGTGTGACATCCGTTGAGCATCTCGAACAAGGAACCGCGACCGAATACGTCGAGGTCGTACGTGTACCTGTGCTTGCGATCCTCGTACTCCCCGCCATCGTCCTGCCCGAACGCGACCGTGCCCTGCCGACGCAGGTGGGCGCGCTCCAGCCAGTCGTGGACGTAGCTCTGCTGCCGTCTCGATCGTTCGGCACGAGCACGCAGGAGCATCAGGGGAACGAGCGCGAGCGCTGACCCGAGAAGGATCCAGCGGGACCGGATGCCCAGCATCTCCAGGGACGTCGCGGCCAACAGAGCCAGGGCCCCGAGCACCACGACAGTCGCGGCGTTTGCCAGCCTGTCTTCCACACGGACCGCCCGCGCCAATGCGTCCCGGGCCGCGGTCAGCCGTTCATCCACCGCCCACCGCCTGCACGAGCTCCCACGCCGCCCCGAGCTCGTCGGCGTTGATGGTGTGTCCGAGGGCGGGGTAGATGCGCTCATCGACCTCGGCGCCCCCGGCCGTGAGCGCACGGGCCGTTTCCGCCACGCGCTCCCGCGGGATATGCGGGTCTCGATCGCTGCACCCCAGGAACACGGGGGTGCCGTCCAGGGTGGCCGTGCCGTCGAAGACCGTGCCGGGGGGGCCCATCAAGCCCCCGCTGAACCCGAGGACCGCCCCGAACCGCCGCCGCCGCGTGTGCACGTACTCGAGCGACAGGCAGGCGCCTTGGGAGAACCCGCCCAGGATCACCTTGTTGGTGGGGATACCCGCCGCCTCTGCAGCCTCGATGTGTGTGTCGATCACGCTCAACCCCGACGAGCGCCCAGGCTCGTTGCGCTCAGTGGGGGCCAGGAAGGGGAAAGGATACCACGAGTTCCCGGCGGCCTGGAGCGCGACCACGTGGAAGAGCTCCGCGTCCAGGTAGGGGAGCAGGCCGAGCATGTCGTCGGCCCCGGCGCCCCGCCCGTGGGTCAGGATGATGAGTCCGGCGGCTTCTGTCAGGGGTGGTCCCTGACGGACCGGTGGGACCGATCCGTGCGGCTCAAGCATCGGCTCCCGCTTCCCTTTCCAGCGGTGGCAGGCCCGCCTCGATCTCCCCCCGTCTCGACTCCAACCAGGGTGGCAGCTTGAGCGCCGTTCCCAGCGTCGCCAGAGGCTCGTCCCATGTGAACCCCGGCGGGTCGGTGGCGATCTCGAAGAGCACCCCGGCGGGCTCCCTGAAATAGATGGAACGAAAGTACTGGCGGTCGAGCACGGATGAGACGGGGATGCCCGCGCTGCGGACACGGTCGTGCCAGTAGAGCTGAGCCTCGTCTCCGGAAACACGCCACGCCACGTGGTGGACGCTGCCCCTCGACACGCGCCCCTGCGGTGCCCGGGCGTCGATGAGCAGGTCGATGAGCCCGCCCGGCCCTCCCGTGGCCGACTCGAAGCGGACCCGACCGTCCGAGTCGAGCGCCTCCCGGAAGCCGAGCAGGTCGAGTGCCGAGCGCGTGGGCCCAGGGTCACGTACGGTGAGGGTGGTTCCATGGAAGCCACGAATGCGTCCTTCGGCCGGCACGTCGCTGTCGTTCCAACCTCCTCGGGCGTCGGATGGGCACTCCACGAGCTCGATGCCCAGACCATCGGGGTCCTCGAACGAGAGCACGGCTTCCCCCGCTCGTTCGGTGGAGAGGGGCTGGACGCCCGCCTTCAGGAGCCGCTGCTTCCACATCGGCAGCGAGCCCTCTGGAACCGAGAACGCGGTGTGCGTCGCCTGGCCAGCTCCGGGCTGTCCCTGCACCGCCCTCGCCCAGGGGAAGAACGTGATCACCGTTCCGGGCGACCCGGCCGAATCCCCGAAGTACAGATGGTACGTGCCCGGATCGTCGAAATTGACGGTGCGCTTCACCAGGCGGAGGCCCAGCACGGACACGTAGAACCCCACCGTGGCGGCGGGGTCACCGGAAATCGCCGTGACGTGATGTAGGCCGGAAATGGGGTGTGGGGAGGGTTCGGCGTCCATGGTCCGCTCGGTGATGTCGGTCCGAAGTACGGGCTGCGGCGGCCTGAATCTAACTCCCGGGAACTCGAAGGCTGCCCGCCTCCACCCACGTCTCTCCGCCCACGCGGACCGTCGCGTCCGGGAAGAAGTTCCAGCGCACGTATCCGCCTCCAACGTTGCCGCCCAGCTCCGTGTTGTCCCCCAGGGACAACCGCACGACTCCGGCTCCGTACCCGTAGTAGGGGATCCAGGACCGGTCGTCGGGGATCGCGAGCGTGGGATTGAACCCCAGCGCAAACTCGCGGAACGCCTGACCGGCGGGTCCCGCCGCCGCCAGCTCGGCGCGGACGGCGTCCACGCCTTCCTCTGCGGTCCACTCGACCAGGCGTCCTTCCTCGAAGCGCATGACGAGGCCACGCACCGGCCGGCCGTCCCAAGCGCCGGGTGGGAACGCGATGGTGCCGTGAACGCTCTCCTCGATCGGCGCGACGCGGAGCGCGCCCGCGGGGAGCTCGATCTCGCGGTCGATCAGGTTGCGCGCCTCGGCTACGCGCGCCGACGACGCGTCTCCATCCTGGCGGGTCACGGGTCGATCGCCGATCCGGAAGCGGAGGTCGGTGCCGAGCGGAGTGGTCACCTGTACCTCCGCGGAGCGCGCGGCGGCCTCGAAAAGGGACTGTGTCCCGCTCAGCGCGTCGTAATCGGTCTCGAGCAGCGAGCGCTGGTACGCATGGTCAATGCCCGCGTCCGGGTCCATCAGGAGCCCGTCCATCGAGTAGGCCCCCTGCCAGTGGAAGTGGATCGTTCGCCCGACGCCCTCGCGGAGCACGTCCTGTACGGCGGAGTAGACGGGCTGCCCCACGGCGGCTCCGGGAAGCATGATGGCCAGGTCGACCGTGCGGAGCAGGTCGAGCCGATCGTTTCCGTCGGCCGCGGCGAGCGCCAGCGTGAAGGGTGTGCGGTGGGACTCGGCGTATGGCCGGTCGGAGACGCTCATCGCGCCCAGGTATTCGGCGCCCGCATCGGCGACCGCCGTACGGAGCCCGTTCGCGAGCGGATCGAAGCGGCCGGGCTCACCCAGCAGGAGCACGCGCTCCCCGGGCAGGAGGGCCATCCGCTCCGATAAGGACGCGGCGATTCCGGCGAGATCGAGCGCGCTCGGGGCACCGGCGTCTCCCCTGTTCGCGGTCGGTTCGGCGGGCGTGTCCCCGGCAGGCGTACCCGACGCCGGCGCGGATCGGTCGCCACCGCAGGAGGGCAGAACCAGCACGAGCAGCGCCGCCAGGGGCGCCCCGGGCCGTACGGCCCTCGGACGGGACGTCAAGATTTCAAGGCAGGGCATCGACGTTCTTCACGAGTTGGAGGAAGAAGCGGACGGAGTGCAGATAGTCTTCCACCCGGAGGCGCTCGTCGGTGCCGTGGACCCGCACCAGGTCTCCGTCCGTCATCCGGACCGGGAGGAAGCGGAGGACATTCGGCGACCGCGCAGCATAGTACGTGGCGTCGGTCCCGCCCATGAGAAGGACGGGGGCCACGAGGACCGGCCCCGGCCCAACCTGCCGAATCGAGGCCTCGAGCGCGCGGAACGCCGGCCCCCGGAAATCGCTGAACGGCGACGGATCCCGCCCGCTCTCGTTGGCCGTTGCGACCGTCACCCGCTCGTCGTCGATCACCCGGCGCACTCGTTCGATCACGGAGACGACTGTTTCACCCGGCAAGATGCGGAAGTTCACGGTTGCGCTCGCATCGATCGGTAGGACGTTGTCCTTCACTCCGGCCGTGAACATCGTGGCCGCCGTAGTGGTCCGGATGAGGGCGCTCGTTTGCGGCTCCGCGGACAGGGTCCGCTCGAGCAGGGGATCGAACAGCCAACGATTGGCCAGAGCCACGCGAAAGCGTTGTGCCATGTGGGGCGCCAGGGCCTCGAGCATCACCAGGCCTCCCGCGTCCAGGTTGGCCGGAAACGGGTGCTCCTCGAGCTCCGAGATCGCTTCCGCGAGCACACCGATGGCGGTCGCGGACGGGGGAACCGACGAATGCCCGCCCTCGCCTCGCACCGTGAGCTCCAGGCTCACGTACCCCTTCTCGGCGACCCCGACCATTGCCACCGGCACGTCGATTCCCGGCGCCAGACCTTCGGTCACCCCCGGGCCTTCGTCCAAGACCATCGCGAAGTCGCGGACCCCCCTGGACTCGAGGAGGTCGGCGATCGCGCTCGCACCGTCGGCGCCGCCGAGCTCCTCGTCGTGCCCGAACGCCAGGTAGATCGTGCGCGAGGGACGGTGCCCCATCGCGAGCAGCAGATCGACCGCCTGCAACACTGCGAGCACAGAGACCTTGTCGTCCATGGCGCCCCGACCCCACACGGCTCCGTCCGCGACCGTGCCCGAGAACGGAGGGTGCGTCCATTCGTCTTCGGTGCCGGGGATGACCGGAACCACGTCCAGATGTCCCATCAGGACGACCGGCGCACGCGAAGGGTCGGTCCCCTCCCACGTGTAGAGTAGGCTGAGGGCCGGACGGCCCACGCGCTCCCTGGTCAGGTGTTCGCGAACGAGCGGGTAGGACTGGTCCAGGTGCCGGTGCAGGGCCAGAAAGGCCGCGGTGTCGCGCTCGGCCGGTGGCGGGACGGAAACGGTGGGGTATCGGAGGGCCTCGGCAAACCGGGCCACGGCGGCGTCCTCGTCGAAGGGGGCCAACGCGGCCTCGTGGGTCGTCGCGTCCGCCCCGAGCTGCGGGTCCGGAGGGGACGACGAGAGCGTCCTGGCGACCACGACCCCGGCGACCACCGTGACCGCCATGACCACCAGGACCGCGACGCCAGCACCGCGGCGCACTTTCTTCACGCGCAGTGACCGTGCACTAGGTGAGCTCCATGGCCTCCGGGTCCCACCCGACGATGCGGTTCTCGAAGTAGCTCACGTTGCAGCAGAGCGCGGCCGCGGCCGCCCGCATGCCGAACCTCGCATCCTCGACCACGGGCGATCCGCTGCGCACTCCCTCCAGGAAGTTCACCATGTGGTCGAAGTAGGCGCCCTTGTAGTCGTCCTCCGCCTTCCATTCCGCGACAGCCGGAGGCAGCATCTGCTTGCGGGGTCCGTACTCCTGCTCCACGGCGGATTGCTGGTCGTCCTTGAATACGCCCAGCGGGTCGTAACCGCGATTCTGCCGCAGGATTACGCGGTCGTTCCAAACCTCCAGGAGGCCCTCGTTCCCTATGAGCTGCAGCGAGGTCTCTCCCGATACGCCGTCCATGAAGTTGACGGTCAGGGCCAAGTTGAAGGCCGGGTGTCCGCCGCCTGCCGGATAGTCGAGCGTGGCCTGCATGAAGTCGGGCACGTCGCGACCGTCCTTCCAGAAGCGCAGCCCGCCGGTGGCCACGACGCGCTCCGGCCCGTGCGAGCTCAAGATGAAGTGCAGGCTCGAGAGGAAGTGGACGAACAGGTCACCCGCGACTCCCGTTCCGTAGTCCTGATAGCAGCGCCAGCGGAAGATGCGCAGGGGGTCGAAGTCCACGCGGGGGGCATGCCCGAGAAATCGCGTCCAGTCCACGGTCTCCTCCGACGCGTCGTCGGGGATCCCCCATTGCCAGGCACCCCACGGCGTGTTGCGGGCCCAGTAACCGCGGGCGGAGTTGAGCTCGCCGATGGCGCCGGCTTCGTAGAGCTCCTTGGCTTTCTCGAGTCCGATTCCGCTCAGATGCTGGCTTCCGACCTGGAACGTGGCGCCGCTGCGGTCGGCGGCGGCGATCAGGTCCCGACCCTCCGCCAGGGTCTGCACCATCGGCTTCTCGCAGTAGACCGACTTACCGCTGTCGAGAAGGTCGATACAGATCCGCTGATGCCAGTGGTCCGGTGTGGCCACGATGACTGCGTCGATGTCGTCCCTGGCCACGATCGCCTCGTATTCGCGGGTGAACGCGATGGTCGTGTCCTCGAAGCGCTCGTGGATCTGCTCCTCCCGGCCGGCGTAGACGTCGGCGGCAGCGAGCAGCTTCACGCCGGGAATCTCGAGTGCGGTCTCGGCGTCTCCCTGGCCCATCCCCCCGGCCCCGACCAGGGCGATCTGAAGGTCGTCCAGCGAGCTGCGCCGTCCGCTCCTGGCGAGGACACCGGGGAGGGGGCGGTCGGAGGCCCGGAGGATCGAAGGCGTCAGGGATGCCCCGAGCGAGCCGGCAACGGCGGTCTCGAGGAAGCTCCGGCGGGACTGGAGGCGGCCGCGACGGGACATTACGAGCTCCGGCTGTGGGCGAGCGCAGGTGTCACGGTGCGTCGGCAGAGCCGACCCGGGGAGTCTAGCGCGCTCGGAAGCGCGCGCCAATCAGCCCCGCTGGCCCGCCCCACCCGACGCCGGGGAGCGTCAGCGCACCGCCACGTACACGTCGACGCGCTCGGGATCGTCCGCGTGGTGGACCTCGAAGTCCGCCGTGTAGGCACGCTCGTAGGGTGCGTCCCGGTCGAAGTAGTCCCCGATGCGCTGCCAGGTCTCGACCAGCGCGACGGGCATGCTCCCGCTCGCCGTGAACAGGAGGAACGAGCCGTCCGGCACCTCGAGCGTGTCCATGCCGGAACCGCCCGCGGGGACGGCGAGGACGGGTGAACCCACCAGCACGGTGTACTTCCCCAGGTGGTCCGACTCGTACCCCGCGTAGACGGCGATCGACACAGCCGGGTCCATCGCGTGTGGAATGCTCGCCGATCCACCCTGGGCGCGGTGCTCGGACCAGAGCGTGCCGATCTTGGCCCCGGAAAGGCCGGCCTCGGCCGCGCCGCTCGTCCGAGCGGCCCTTCCCACCACACGAAATCCCTTGTGTCCCGTTAGAACGGGGCTCGGAAGGCTCACGGCAGCTACCATCGCGAAAGTACACCGGCGGACACGGTCACGTCCGGCCGCTTCCGTAGGGAAGCTCGTGAGGGGCGGTCCCGTCGGCAACGCCGAGGCGGCCAGCGGGGCCCCGGCCGATCGGGCCCGCCTCAGAGCGATTGCGTCCCCACTCGCCGGGCGGTATAGCAAACCGGGTCGTCGGCCACACGGGCACACGGGCGGTGCATCGGGGAATCCGGGGAGGAGAGGCTCCATGAGACGTTCCGAGCCGGAGAGCCGGCAGTTTTTCCGCGAGCGCTACGGCCGGGACCGTCTGGCCGCCACGCGTGAGGTGGAGCGGCGTGTGCTGGGCCACGAGGTCGGGATCAACGGCTATACGACCGTCGAGCAGGCCGAGGGTCTGGCGTCCGAGCTGGAGCTCACGCCAGACACGCTGCTGCTGGACCTGGGGGCAGGTCGGGGCTGGCCGGGCACCTTTCTGAGCTGGTCGACCCGCTGCCCGGTGGTGCTGGCCGACGTACCGTTGGAGGCGTTGCGGGCGGCCAGAGGCATCGCCGAGTCACGGGGGGTCGCCGGGCGGACCCGCGCGGTCTGCGCCGACGGCGCCGCGCTCCCGTTCCGTGGGCGTCCGTTCCGGGCCATCGTCCACGCGGACGTGTTCTGTTGAATCCGGGACAAGCTCTCCGTGCTGAGAGCCTGTCGGGAGGTGCTCCAGCCCGGCGGCCGCATGGCCGGGTACACAATCCACACCCCGAGCGGCACCGGCACAGACGAGGGGATTCGAGCGTCGGATCTGGGGCCGAGTGAGGTGTTCTCTCCGCTCACTCCCGAGGAGCAGATGATGCGGGCCGGGTTCGAGGTGCTCGAGACCCGAGACGTGACGCCCACGTTCGCGGCGACCTGCGAGGCCATTCTCCGGGCCCGCCGCGACCTCGAAGTCGAGCTGCGGCGTGAGGAGGGCGATGAGGTCTACGACGAGGAGATGCGGAAGAAGGAGCTGATGCTGGAAGGAATCGCGCAGGGCCTGCTCCGCCGCTCCCTGACCGTGGCAGCCAACCTGGCCGACGCGTGACGCACACCGACGCTCGCGAGCTCTTCGAGTACAACGACTGGGCCAGCCGCCGACTGCTGCCGGCGTTCGAGGAGCTCTCGGACGAAGAGTGGACGGCGGAGCTCGGCGGCAGCTTCGGCACGCCGCAGTCGACCCTGGCCCACCTGGTGGCCGCCGAGTGGCTGTGGCTGGAGCGTTGGCGGGGGACGTCGCCGACGAGCCTCCCCGACTGGGTCGAGGGCTCGTCCGCGGACCTCCTGCTCGCGCGTCTCGCGAGGGTGGCGGAAGCGCGGCGAGCTTGGCTCGCCGACCTGACGGATCAGGCCCTGGACCAGGAGATCGAGTACAGCTTCCTGAGCGGGGACAGGCACCGATCGCGGCTCGCTGTGCTCCTCCGCCACCTGGTCAACCATTCCACCTACCATCGGGGTCAACTCGTCACCATGCTCCGCCAGTTGGGTAGGACACCGGAAGCGACGGACCTGCTTTGGTGGGACCTGGGCCGCCATCCGGTCGCCCCGGAGAGTGCCACCCAATCCGGCGAGGGGGGAGATTGAGCCACACGGTCGGTGACGCGCGCGAGGCCATCGCCGGCTCCGCGGGCGTCCTGGTTTGCACGGGCGCCGGCATGAGCGCCGAGTCCGGTGTTCCGACGTTCCGCGGAACGGGGGGGCTGTGGCGGAACTTCCGTCCGGAGGAGCTCGCCACACGGGCGGCGTTCGACCGCGATCCCCTGCTCGTGTGGGAGTGGTACAACTGGAGGCGGCGAGTCGTGCTCGAATGCGACCCCCACAGCGGGCACTTCACGATCGCGCGGGCTCAGGCCGCTGGCCGCGCCCGTCTGGTGACGCAGAATGTGGACGGCCTCCACGAGCGCGCGCTCGAAGAGGTGGGCGGTTCCGGGGGCGCCGACCGTACGCTCGCGCTCCACGGCTCGCTATTCCGGCTGCGGTGCAGCCGCTGCGACTACTCGCGGCGAGACGAAGAGTCCATCGACACGACTTCGCCCGGCTCGCTGCCCGAGTGTCCCGAGTGCCGCCACCTGTTGAGGCCCGGCGTCGTCTGGTACGGTGAAACGCTGGACCAGGAGGTGCTCGGGAAGGCCTTCGCGTGGGCCACGAACGCGTCCGCCTGTCTCGTGGTAGGCACCAGCGCCGTGGTCGAGCCCGCCGCCAGCATCCCGAGGCTCGTCCTCCAGAACGGCGGGGCCGTAGTCGAGGTCAATCCGGAGCGCACGCCGCTCTCGGAGCTGGCAACGGTGGTCGTCCATGGCACCGCGGCCGAGCTCGTGCCGGAGATCCTGGGGGAAGAGCCGTAGCGGATCCGGGCCGCGGACAAGCCGTCCGAACCCGGAGCGCCGCTCGAGCAGGAGTCGGGACCGTCGATCCACGCCGCCGCGAGCACCCCGGCCGCAGTCCCGAGAGCGTCCCAGACCAGATCCTTCCACGACACCGCGCTGTCGTGGATCTCCTTCCCGATGCCCGTCGCGAGCGCGGCAGCACTTCCCACGACGACGCGCCCGGGCCGGCAATCGAACGCGATCGCCGCGACCGCGTAGCCGCCCGCCGCGAGCACCGCGCTCAGCCCGAAATGAAGCGCATCGTCCGACTCGAACCAACCGTCTGTCTGAGCGTGGACAGCCGGCGGCAACCCGAGTAATACGCCCAGGAAGAGCGTCACGCGCGTACCGGTGCGGAGCCGCCGAGCACGTGCTGGGCCGACTTGAGCACCCGCGGGGGCGGGAAACCTGAAACTGACGATGTTCCTTCCTGACGGACTCACGGACCTTCCTCGCGGGGTGACGTGACGGGCCAATGGACGGCGGCGGTCCGCCTGACGCCAGTTTGCCGGCTGTCGACTCGCCGGCCCATTGCCGCGCGCCGGCCAGCCTCGAGACGATTCGCTCGACTCCGGCGACTCCGGCGACTCCGGCGACTCCGGCGACTCCGGCGACTTCTGGTGACTTCCGGCCTCGGCACGCTTGCGGCAGCACATCCGGAACGGCGAGCATGAACCACCGACTTCCCGGAGGCTCTCCATGAAGCTGCCCGACGGAATCCCGTCGTTGGCCCTCGCACCGCTGCTGGCATGCGTAGCCTGTGTCGCCTGCGCGGCGGATCGTGGGACAGAGGACGCCCGGGGTGGAGGTCCGGCCGGGGCCACCATGATACTCACCGGTGGCACCGTGGTGACCCTCGGGTCCACCGGCACCGCGGAGGCGATCGCCATCGCCGGGGACCGCGTGCTGGCTCTGGGCACCACGGACCAGATCGCGAGTCTGGCTGGCGACGGCACGCTGGTGGTCGACCTTGCGGGGCGCACCGTG
Source organism: Gemmatimonadota bacterium (assembly GCA_024638305.1). Classification (GTDB taxonomy): domain Bacteria; phylum Gemmatimonadota; class Gemmatimonadetes; order Longimicrobiales; family Gaopeijiaceae; genus JAHEKN01. The sequence goes on from JAHEKN010000010.1 coordinate 16,165, forward strand.
ATCCCGGGGCTCGGCGACAACCACTTTCACGGAATCGGCGGCGGGCCCGGGATCGACTTGTCCTCGGCGCGGTCGCTGGCCGACGTCCTGTCGACCATCGAGGCTGCTGCCGCAGCGGCCGACCCGGACGCACTCCTCTTCACGAACTCCGACTGGCACGAGGGCCAACTGCGCGAACAACGCCTACCGCTGCGGGACGATCTCGACTCTGCGGCGCCCGAGCATCCGCTGGTGGTGGTCCGGGGCGGGCACGAGTACATCCTCAACTCCCGTGCGCTCACCCTGTTCGGATTGGACGAGCGGGCGGCGGACGTGCCGGGAGGGCGGGTCGGCCGCTACTCCGACGGACGCCTGAACGGCGAGCTGGTGGACCGGGCCAAGGCGCCCGTCCGACTCCCTTCTCCCGCCGAGACCACGTTCGAGGAGCGCGTGGACGCGCTGGCGGAGGAGCACCGCGTCCTGAACCGGGCCGGGCTCACCAGCGTCCGGTACGCGGGCTCGACCCCGGATCTCCTCCAAGCCTTGCAGGCGCTCCGCGAACATGGGCGGCTGACGCTGCGGGTCAGCGTGCTGCTCCGTCCGGGGCGAGAGGTCACCGCGGGCGTGTTGGCGGATGCGCTGGCGGCCTGGGGCGTGGGGCCGGACTACGGGGACGAGTGGCTCCGCGTGGACGGAGTCAAGCTGGGCGTGGATGGCGGCTTCGAAGGTGGCTGGATGACGCAGCCGTACGAGGAGCCGTGGGGAGAGGGCGGCGCCTACGCCGGCCTGCAGACGATGGAAAGGGAGCACTACACGGCCGTGGTGCGGGAGCTCAACCGGCTCGGTTGGCGGGTCGCCACCCATGCGGTGGGCGATGCCGCGATCGATCTGGTACTCGACGCCTACGACGCGGCCAACGCCGACGAGTCCATCGTGGGCGAGCGTTGGGTGATCGAGCACGGATTCATCCCCCGGGAAGAGCAGTTCGGGCGAATACGCGATCTGGGTCTGGCGGTGTCCGCCCAGGACCACCTGTACCTGGCGGCGCCCAGCCTGGTCGAGTACTGGGGCGCGGAGCGGGCAGCCTGGACCACGCCGCTCGCGGCCTACGTGACCCACGGCGTCCCCGTCTCGCTCGGGACCGACGCTCCGGTCATCCCGTACAATCCATTCTGGGTGCTCTACCACTTTGCGACCCGGGGCACCATCAGCGCCGGCGTGATGGGTCCCGAGCAGGCGCTTCCGGTGGAGCAGGTGCTGCGGCTGGCCACGACCGCAAACGCGTATCTGACGTTCGAGGAGGATCGCAAAGGCACCCTCGAGCCGGGCATGCTCGCGGACCTGCTCGTCCTCCCCGAGAACCCCCTGCTGATCGCTCCCGAGCGCCTGGAGGGCCTGAGGCCGGACCTGACCGTGGTGGGCGGGCAGGTGGTCTGGGACCGAGCGTCGGGAGGATCCCCCTGAGCGGGCGGCGGTAGCTCTACCGGAGCGGTAGCGGACCGCTCGGGGAGCTCGGCCGGTACGACGACCATGCAACAGCGCGACTACATCCTCCGCATGATCGAGCAGGCGGGTGAGGCCATACGCGCGCTCCGCGACCGCATCTTGGGGCGCAAGGTGGATCGGCAGGCGCTCCGCTCGGAGCTGGGAACGCTGCTCACCGGGCAGGGCCTGGACCTGGAGCTGGTGCGCGCGGCCGACGGGGACACACTCTTTCTCATGGTCGCCCCCACCGGCGAGATCGACGCCACGCGCTGCTGGGTGTTGGCGGAGACATTGTACCTGGACGGTCTGGACACGCATCTGGACGGCCGCCCCCGGGACGCGCGGCCTTCGTTGGAGAAGGCGCTCAGGCTCTATCGTGCCGTCTCTCCTGGGGCGGCCTTCTATGGCCTCGACGAAGCCGACGAGCGCATTCGCGAGGTGGAGGCGATGCTCCTTGCTGGTCAGGACGGACGGGCGGGAAGCCAGTCGTGACGCGAACGAGATGTGCGTGGGCACGCGGGAGCGACCTCGACGTGCAGTACCACGACCGCGAGTGGGGCGTGCCGGTCGCGGACGACCACGTGCTCTTCGAGTTCCTGACCCTCGAGGGCGCCCAGGCGGGCCTCTCCTGGAGCACGATCCTCAAGAAGAGAGAAGGTTATCGTACCCTCTTCAAAGGGTTCGACCCGGCACGGGTGGCACGCATCCGCCCGGCGACCGTCGAGAAGCTGCTCACAGAACCGCGGATCGTCCGCCATCGTGGCAAGGTGGAGGCGACGATCTCGAACGCGCGTGCGGTACTGGCCGTGCAACGGGAGCACGGAAGTCTGGCCCGCTATCTATGGAGCTTCGTCGGGGGTCGGCCGCTCTCGAACCGGTGGACGTCTCACTCCGAGCTCCCCGCGGAGACCGAGGAATCCCGTGCGATGAGCAAGACGCTCAAGAAACAGGGGTTCCGTTTCGTCGGTCCCACGACTTGTTACGCCTTCATGCAGGCGTGTGGGATGGTGAACGACCACGAGCTCGGGTGCTTCCGCCATGCGGAGGTCGAGCGGCTCGCGCGCGGCTTCAGCGTCTGATCGGATAGCGCTCCGGCGGCCGGTCCGTCAGCGCCGGGCCGGATCCACCGCGGCCCACACGAGCCCCAGCGCACGGTCGAGCGCTTCCATGCCGGGCCCGGAGCCCTCGAAGTGACCCAGCCGCACCACCGCCAGATCGAGCGACGGGACCACGAACACCCTCTGGCCACCACCGCCCGACATGTAGAACGCGTCCTCAGGCAGGCTCCATTCGCCCGTCCGGTTGAGCCAGAAGAACCCGCCGTACACGGGCTCGTCCCACGCGGGTGCGGGCGTCGACACGAACTCGACGTAACCTTCGGGCAGGATGCGCTCGCCCAGCCACACGCCGTCGCTCAGGTAGAGCAGGGCCAGACGCGCCCAGTTGCGGGCGGTGCCGTAGTCGTAGCCGGTGAGCAGGAAGTTGCCGTAGGGGTCGGTCTCCAACACCTGGCGCCGGATGCCGATGCGGTCGAACAGAATCCTCTGGGGAAAAGTCAGGTACTCCTCCCCCTTCTGCTGCGCGGCGCGCTTGACCAGGTAGCCCACGGTGAGCGGGTCGGAGTTGCGGTAGCGGCCCTCCGTCCCCGGAGGAAACTGCGGCGGACGGGTTATCGAGTGGGCGAACGCGTCGATGGCGCCGCTGTAGATGAACATGTGGTCGGGGTAGCCCAGCTCCGGAGTGTAGTCGGGGTCACGGGGCGCGATGAAGCGGAGCCCACTCGACATCTGCAAGAGCTGGCGGAGCGTGATCTCGCCCCGTGGGTCGCCCGGGTCGCCCGGCTCCTGCCACTCGGGCACGGGCGCGGGTGCGTCCAGCTCGAGCGTCCCGTCCTGAACCAGGATCCCCGCCAGAGTGGCGGTGAGGCTCTTTCCCATGGACCAGCTCTCGAGCTGGGTGTTCCTGTCCACTCCGGGGGCGTACCACTCGACCACGATCTGGCCCTCGTGCATCACCAGGAACGCCTGCGTGAGCCCGGCCGGGTCCTCCGTCGCCGCCCGCTCCGCCTGTTGGAGCAGTTCTGCATCGACCCCGGCCGCCAAAGCCAGGCTTTCGGTGCGATCGCCCATGGGCCAGGCCATGTCGTCGGCCGGAGGCAGCCTGCTCTCGACCGGAACGGGCGTGAAGAACGGACCGGGCGGTCCGCTGCGCTGGTCGATGATGCACCCCTGATCGCCGTGGTAGCGAGCCGTACGGGTGACCGAGTCCCCGTGGCTCACGGACACGGCCCGGGCGGTCTCGTTGTGCTCGATGGCCGAAACGCCGGGCCGGTCGCTCGGCTCGATGAAGAAGAGGCCGCTGTGGCGCGACGCTTCGTCGAGCGAGCGGCCCGATACGTACACGGCCGAGCAGAGCACCTTGGCGTACCCGGCGATCCCGAGCTCGATGGGGGTGCCGGGCGGAGCGTAGGGCACGGACTGCACTGCGTCCCCGGTCCCCGCGTCCGCGGCAGGCGCCTCCGGCTGGCACGCGGCGAGCACGCAGAGCGCGAGGGCCGCTCCGCCCGCACGGGGCCAGCTCCCGCGCCGCGCGGCACCCCAGTACGTGCCCAACGCCTAGCCCCCCAGCCCCGGCAGGAGCTGCGCCATGCCGTTCGCCAGCATCTGGAACGCGAACGCCGTGATGAACAGCCCCATCAAGCGCGTGACCACGCCGATCCCCGTCTCCCCGATCACGCGCGCGAGCGGCGTCGCGTAGTGGAGGGAGAGCCAAACGACGATCGCCAGAGCGATCGCGACGCCGGAGATGGCCGCACGGTCGGCGGGGGTGGGCATGGCCTGCGTGCCCAGCATGACGGTCGTGATGGCGCCCGGACCGATCGTGATGGGGATCGCCAGCGGGACGACCGCGATCGACTCCTTGGTCAGGGCCGCTGCCTTTTCGCGCTTTGTGGACTTCTCCCGCGGCGTGCTGCTTCCGAGCATCGAAATCCCCATCAGGATCAGGATCAGCCCGCCACCTGCCTGGAGTCCCGCCGGCGTGACGCCGAACAGGGCCAGCGCCTGCGATCCGGCCCAGGTGACCACCAGCAGGATGATGGCAACGGCCACCGCCGCCTCGCGGGCGATGGTTCGCTTCTCTTGTTCGGAGCGATCCGCCGTCAGCCCCGTGAACAGCGCCATCGACCCGAGCGGATTGGTGATCGTCACCAGGGCCAATGCGAAGGTCAGGTAGTCGCTCAAGGCAGTGTGCGGACCCGGACGTTGCGGAACCACACGGGGTCCCCGTGGTCCTGCAGGCCGATGTGACCATCGCGGGCCAGACCGTAGCCGGGCATCTCCACGAATTTGCTCCCCGCCACCAGCGCCTGCCACTCGTCCGTCCAGAGCTCGTATTGGACCACGCGCGCTCCGTTGAGCCAATGCTCCACGCTCGGCCCCCGCACGCGGATCATGACGTCGTTCCACTCACCGACCGGTCGGAGGGGCGGATTGACCGGCGCATGCAGCGCAAAGTTGGATGCGTTGGAGGTGAGTGGGTTCTCTCCGTCCCGGTGACCGGTGTCGTCCAGCACCTGCATCTCTGGGCCGGACTCGTAGGCCCAGTCGTAGTCCTCGACGACGTGAAAGAAGATCCCCGAGTTCCCGCCCTGCTCGATCCTCCACTCCAGTCGGAGCTCGAAATCGCGGAAGCGCTCGATGGTGATGAGGTCGCCACCCTGGGAACCGGGCCGGAAGTGGAGGGTGCCGTCCACGGCCGACCAGGCCGGGGGCGGGCCGTCCATCCGGTACCCGCGCCAGCCAGTCAGTGTGGATCCATCGAAGAGGAGCCTCCAGCCGTCTCGCACCTCCTGCTCGCTCAGGACGGCACTCCGGGCGACCATACCGGCCGATCCAGCCACTCCCTGCGCCGCGTCCGCCGATCCAGCGGCGTTGGTCCCCTGGGCGCCCTCCTGGGCACCACCAGGGGCGCAGCCGAACAGGGCCAGCAGGACCGCGACGGAGGTGAGCGTGCCAGCCGCGCCGGAGGTGAGCGTGCCAGCCGCGCCGAGAGACGGCCCGAGCGACGGCCCGAGAGACGACCCGAGAGACGGCCCGAGTCCACGGGTCCCGCCCTGGAACGGAACGCCGGCTCTCCTGTCTGGCTTCATCTGCCGATCCTCCTTCAGCGGCGGTCGCTGTCGAACGCCGAATCGAACGCGGTCGCCGACGGGGGGAAAGCCAAGCGCTCGAGGAAACTGCGAGCCTCGGCCGCTCCGTGCTCGCGGTCCATTCCCGGATCCTCCCACTCGACCGACAACGGGCCGGCGTAACCGATACCGTTGAGCGCTCGCAGAATCGCGTCGAAGTCGACTCGTCCGCGGCCGAGCGAGCGGAAATCCCAATGCCGCCGTGAGTCTCCGAAGGCGGTGTGGCCACCGAACACGCCCACGTCCGTCGGGGCCTCCGACCACCACACGTCCTTGGCGTGCACGTGGAAGATCCGATCGGCGAACCGTCGGATGAACCCCACGTAATCCACGCCCTGGTAGGCCAGGTGGCTGGGATCGTAGTTGAATCCGAATGCGGGGTGTTCGCCGACAGCCGCCAGGGCGCGTTCCGCCGAAGCGATGTCGAACGCGATCTCGGTCGGATGGACCTCGAGCGCGAACCGGACACCGGAGTCGTGGAACGCATCGAGTATCGGCATCCATCGGTCGGCGAAGTCACGATATCCCGCCTCGATGGCGGCGTCCGCAACCGGCGGGAAAGCGTACAACAAATGCCAGATGGCGCTCCCCGTGAACCCGGGGACCACGTCCACGCCCAGAGCCCGCGCGGCCCGCGCCGTGTCCGACATCTCCCGGGCCGCACGCCCCCGAACCCCCTCCGGGTCGCCGTCTCCCCACACGCGCTCCGGTAGGATCGCCCGGTGGCGTTCGTCGATGCGGTCGCACACGGCCTGCCCCACCAGATGATTGCTGACGGCCCAGACTTCGAGGCCGTGCCGAGCGAGCAGGTCCCGCCGACCCTGACAGTAGCCGTCCTCATCGAGTGCGCGAGCCACGTCGAAGTGGTCGCCCCAGCAGGCGAGCTCCAGGCCGTCGTATCCCCAAGCCGCGGCCTTCTCCGCCAGTGTCTCGAGCGGAAGGTCCGCCCACTGGCCGGTGAAGAGGGTGACGGGTCGCATCATGACGCGTTCTAACCGGAATCCGGGAAGCCGGTCAAGCCGGTGGCGCGTATGCGCAGTCGACCCAGCCCCGCTCACGCGCGCTTTCCAGAGCCGACTCGATGAACCGCACCCCGCGGGCGCCGTCCTGGACGGTCGGCAGATCCGTGTCGAGCGGATCTGGAGCCCTCCCGGTCGCTCGGGCCAGAATGCACCGTGCGGCTCCCCGGTACAGGTTGGCGAAGGCCTCGATGAATCCCTCGGGGTGGCCGGGCGGCAGCCGGGAGGCGTGCTGCGCCGCCGGTGACAGATAGGGCTGCCCGCGCGTCAGCGTTGCCCGCGGCCCCCATCCCGTCACGAGTTGCAGCCGGCTCGGATGCTCCTGCTCCCACTCCAGGGCTCCTTCCGTGCCGTAGACCTGGAGCCGAAGCGCGTTCTCTTCACCGAACGACACCTGGGAGGCCACCAACACGCCACGGGCGCCGCCCCTATAGTGAAGGAGCAGATTGGCGTCGTCCTCGAGCTTCCGGCCCTCCACCAGGGTGGAGAGGTCCGCCAGCATCGCCTCGATCTCGAGGCCGGTGACGTACCGCACCAGATTCTCGGCGTGGCTGCCGATGTCGCCGAGAGCGGAGGACAGTCCCGCCTGCTCCGGATCGGTCCGCCAGGCGGCCTGCTTGTGGCCGGTGGCTTCGAGGAGGGTCGACAGCCACCCCTGGTTGTACTGCACCACCACCTTGCGGACGGCGCCGATCTCCCCGCCGGTCACCCTGTGGCGGGCCTCTTTGACCATGGGGTAGCCGGTATAGTTGTGCGTCAGTACGAACAACGCTTGCCGCTCGGCCACGGTACGGCAGAGCGCCTCGGCGTCAGCCAGCGTGGTGGTCATGGGCTTGTCGCAGACCACGTGGATTCCGGCTTCCAGGAACGCATTGGCGGCCGGGTAGTGCAGGTGGTTGGGCGTCACGATCGCGACCACCTGGATCCGCTCGTCTGCGGGGAGCCCGGACTCGGATGCGGCCATGGCCTCGAAGGAGCCGTAGACGCGCTCCGGATCGAGCCCGAGCGCCCGTCCTTGCTCGCGCGACCGCCCGGGATCCGACGAGAACGCCCCGGCCACCAACTCCATCTCACCGTCCAGCGCCGCGGCCTGTCGGTGAACGGCGCCGATGAAGGCGCCGGGTCCGCCTCCCACCATCCCGCAGCGGACCCTGCTCAATGCACCGTCTCCGTGGGCCTCTTGCGTTCCCGCAGGACCAGGACGACGAACAGCACCAGAGGTAGGAGTCCCAGCGTTCCGAGCACGAACGCCGCCACGGATGCCCAGCCGACCGCCGCCAGCCCCGCCCGGAGCGCCAGAACGATCGTCGACGCGAAGCAGATGGTGGCGAAGAGCGACGAAAGGCCGAGCAGCAGGGTTCCCGGGCCCTTCACGGCCGATTCTGGAACTCGCAGCGTTCCGAGCCCGAAGAAGAGCCAGATGGCGTGCGCCGTGAACACGAACGTCAGGAGTCCGATCCTGAGAGGAGTGGATCCGGTGATCGCGTCGGCGCGCGTCATCCGCACGACGGAGACCGTGGTCAACCCCGCCAGCTCCAGCACGACGAACGTCAGGCCGAGCCAAAGCATGAGCTGCATGTAGCGGCTGGCCCGCGAGTCCGGCTTGAGCGCACCGAGCAGTGGTGTCGAGAGCGAGGCCACCAGGATGATGATGTAGAGAACGAGCGCGGCGACCGTCAGGGTGGAGGTCATCGAGAGTCGTCAAACGGTGCAGAGCACGGCGGCCGCTCGCAGCGAAGCGAGTGGGTCCCGGCCGCGAGGAACGAACTCGTGCGCGAAGTAGCCGCCGAATTCGAGATCGGCGATGGCCGTGGCGATCCCGACGTAGTTGAGCTCCTGGGTGTCGTCGATCTCGGCCCGCCCCGGTACGCCGCCCGTGTGATAGTGGGCGAACAGGTCCTGGTGCGTGCGGATCGTGCGAATCACGTCGCCCTCCATGACCTGCATGTGATAGATGTCGTACAGGAGCTTCACGCGCTCGGAGCCGACACCCTCCATGACCGCGACCCCGTAGGGCGTCTGGTCTCCAATGTAGTCGATGTGCGAGACCTTGCTGTTCAACAATTCGACGAGGATCGTGACCCCGTGCTCCTCGGCGGTCGGCGCGCATTCGCGCAGGCAGTCAATCGAGTTGGAGATGCCCACGTCGAGCGCCATGCCACGGCGGTTCCCGAAGAAGCAGATCACGTTGGGCACGCCGCGCGCTGCCGCCTCCGGGATATGGCGCTCGAATGCCGAGATGATGGCAGGGTGGTTAGCCGGGTCGGCTAGCCCGTCCTCGATGGTGCCGGCGCCTACGCTCCCGCAGGAGACGACCAGCTCGTGGCGGTGCGCGACCTCCCATTCCTCCGGAGTCAACAGATCCACCGCCAGCAGACCGATGTCCGCGGCGGCCCGGCACAGATCGTCGAGGGGAACGTCGGCGTAGCACCAGCGGGCCACGGACTGTCTGAGCCGGCCCGCTCGCACCACGTCCGCGGTGGCGCCGCCCGCCGTGAGTCCCTGAGCCGCTTTGGCCGGTACCAGCGAGAGCGCGCCAACGCTCCCGGCCGCGATCAGCAGGTCCCTGCGTGAAACGTCGGGCGTGGTCACTCCGGCGGTCCTCCGCTACGTCGATGGGAGTTGGGTCTCAGTACTCCAAGCCTGCGAGGTGGCGATAGCTGGCCACCAGCGACTGGCCGACGTCGTCCGGCCGGTCGTGCTCCACGAAATAGTGCTCGAGCCCCGCGCGTCCACTCTGGGCGAAGATCCGGGCGAAATCGATGGCTCCCGCGCCGACGTCGACCATGGAGCCGTCCGGCGCTCGGTCCTTCACGTGACAGAGATGGAAGCGCCCCGGCCAGCGCTCGAAGTAGTCGAACGGGTCGCCGCCACCGTGGCTAATCCAGTAGAGGTCGAGCTCGAGCGGTACCAGGGCCGGGTCCGTCCCCTCCAACAATACGTCGTACGGAACGCGACCTTCGATGGGCCTGAACTCGGCGTCGTGATTGTGATAGGCGAACCGCAGTCCACGCGCACGGCAGCGCTCGCCCACGCGGTTGAACACGGCGGCCACGCGCCGAATGCCGTCGAGGGATTCCAGATCCGAGCGGCCGAGGGATGCCACGATCACGTACTCGTGGCCGAGGAGCGCGGCCGCGTCCAGCGTCGCCTCGGCGCGCTCCGTCAGGTCCTCGAGCGGTACGTGCGCGGCCGGGGAGATGAGGCCGCGGTCATCCAGGGCCGCACGCAGATCCGAGGGGGCCCAGCCGAAGTAGCCTGCAAACTCGACCTCGCGGTACCCGATGGACGCCACTAGATCCAGGGTGGCCGGGACGCTTTCAGCCATGAGCGCCCGCGCGGTGTAGAGTTGGACGCCCATCCGCTCGATGCGTCCGCCGGGCTCCACACCCGAAGGCTGGCTTCCAACGGCCTCCCCGGCGCTGCCAGCCGATCCTGCCCGCTCCGCGGCCCTGCACGCCGTGGCGGCGCCGATGCCGAGGGCCGCGCTGGCCCGCACGAACGCACGTCGATCCATCGGGGAAGCGTAACCGGTGCGCCATGGCCGGGCGACCCCTATCGTCCCCGCACGCGAGCCCGATCTCCCGCTTCCGAGGAGGGTCCGATGGGCGGACGACTGCGCTCTCGAACCCACGTACTCCGTGCTGTCCTGACGCTTCTGACGTCGATGGCGGCAGCCGCCGTGACCGCGTGCGGTCCGGGAGACCGCGGGGGCGTGGCGACCACGGCCGATCTGCTCATCCTGGTCGGCGACCTGTACGACGGATCCGGCGGCGACCCCCTGCCGGGCGACGTTGCGGTCACGGACGGCCGCATCTCGTTCGTGGGCGGGACGAGCTCGGGGATGCAGGCGCTCGACACCATCGAGGCGGCGGGCCTCATGGTCACGCCCGGCTTCATCGACATGCACAGCCACGCCGAGCTGGACGAGCCGTACGGACGGGATGGCCGGCCGTTCGTGTACCAGGGGATCACGACGGTCGTGGTCGGACTGGACGGTGGCGGCCCGCCGGAGGTGGCGGAGCGTCTGGCGGGGTGGTCCGCGAACGGCCTCGGCGTGAACGCGCTCACGTTCGTGGGGCATGGGGCCGTCCGCAGGCAAGTGCTCGGCATGGACGACCGCGAGCCGAGCGCCGCCGAGCTCGAGGAGATGAAGGGCCTCGTGAGGAGCGCCATGGAACAGGGAGCGTTCGGCCTCTCCACCGGGCTGTTCTATGTGCCGGGCTTCTACGCCACGACCGAGGAGGTGATCGAGCTCAATCGCGTGTCCGGAGAGTACGGCGGCATTTACGACACTCATGACCGCGACCTCGGGGCCAGCTACCAGGGGATCGGATACCTGGCGTCGATCCGCGAGGGCATCCGGATCGGCGAGGAAGCGGGAACGCCCGTGATCTTCAGCCACTTCAATGCGCAGGGCGCGGCCAACTACGGCCGGGCGCCCCTCGGTGCCGAGCTGGTGGATCGGGCCCGTGAGCGGGGCGTCGAAGTCATGGCCGCCCAGCACGTGTACACCGCCACCCAATCCAGCCTGAGCGCGTACGCGATCCCTCGCTGGGCGTCGGCCGGGGGACAGGAGGCCATGCTGGCCCGCTTCCAACACGCCGACACCGTGGCGCTGCTCGACCGCCAGACCATGGAGATGCTCGAGATCCGGGGGGGCGCGGCGAAGATTCTGTTCGCGGATCCCCGCCCGGAGCTCAACGGCAAGACGCTCGCGGATGTCGCCGCGGAGCGCGGGGCGTCGGTCCCCGCCACGGTCCGCGACATCCTCGAGGACGGAAACGCCGCCGTCATGAACCTCGACCTCTACGACATCGAGAACACGCGTTACCTGGCGACCAAGTCGTGGATGATGACATGCACCGACGGGCGCACGCCGCAGCCCGACCAGGTGATCACCCACCCGCGGGTCTTCGGCGCCTTCACCCGCAAGCTCCGCCAGTTCGTGCTGGACGAGGGGATCATCACGATGCCGTTCGCCATCCGAAGCATGACAGGCCTGGCGGCCGATTTCCTCGGGCTTCCCGACCGAGGGTATCTCCGGGAAGGCATGTGGGCGGACGTGGCCGTCCTCGATCGCGAGGGCATCCGGGACATGGCGACGTTCGACGATCCGCAGCGCATTTCGGAGGGGACGGTGCATGTACTGGTGAACGGTGAGTTCGCCGTTCGGGACGGGGCGATGACCGGGGCCATGCCGGGTCGGCCCATACGCCGGGACGGAGCAACGGTCCGCGCCAACTAGGCGGGATTTCGGTTGCGTCAGTCGAGGGGGAGGACCTCTCCAGCGTCCACGACGAGGCGGTCATCGAGCCAGACGCTCGGCATATAGAGCACCATGTCCATGTGCACCGCGCACTGGATCGCGCCGCCGTAGAACACGTTGTCGCCGATGGCGACGTGCACGTTGCCCCGCGCCTTCTTCTCCTCCTCGAAGTCGCCGTTCCTGCGGCAGGCCGGGTTCAGCCCGATGCCCACCTCGGCAATGTTGTCCGCGCGCGAGATGGTCTTGACGATCCGCCTGAGCTCCGCGGCGCGCGGGTCGTCACCCCCGACGTGCGTCACCCGACCGCCTTCGATCGCGAGGTCGATCGGCGGGCCCTCGCCCAGGTGGGCAATGGGGCCGTCGACCACGATACGGCCGTGCGCGGCTCCCTCGTTCGGCATCTGGGACACCTCGCCGTCGGAGAACGCCGCCTCGAGACCCGGCTCGGTCGCGTAACCGCACTCGATGACCACCTCTTCGCCCGACACCGTGGAACGGAAGTCGGTCCCGGCAGGCGACGTCACGCGGACGGTGCTCGCCAGCTTCCAGACGGCGGCCAGTCGGTCCCCTTCCCGCTTGAGGGCACCGTAGTCGGCCAGCGCGCCGCCGCTGGTGAAGTTGTCCATGGTGCGCATGACCATGGACATGCCCCGGAGGCGCTTCGCTCGGTAGAGCGCTTTGACGGAGGCCGCGTAGGTGGGCGCGCCACCGGTCCTGGTGAGGCCGATGAGGACGTCCGCGCCTTCGAGACCGCGCTCGACCACGGGGGTCAGCTCGTTTTTCCGCTCCGTCTCACGGCCCGGGATGGTGAGCAGCGTGAACTCGGCGCCGGCGGATTCGATGGCGCGCGCGAGCGCCCAGGCCATCTCCAACTCGCTTTCCGGATCGAGCACGATGGCGACCTGCTCGTCAGGCCGGACCGCGAGCAGCTCGTGCACGATGAGGCGAGCGCGGTCGTCCGGGGTGGCGCGATCGGTCATGAGCGTCCGTGGACGTGGTTTGCGTCGGACCGCTGAGTCGCCCGAATACTCGTGGCCCAGGGCAGCGCCTGAAAGAGGGTGGACATGTCATTGATTCTCCTGCCCCTGCCACGTACGCTCAGCCACGACCCCCTCTTCTAGACCGGTCCAACAGGGACGCCCGCGTGAACCGACGAGAAGCGATCCGGCAGCTCGGCGTGGGCGCTGCCCTCCCCGTCATCGGCGACCTGACCTTTGCCGAGCTCCTCGAGGTCGGGCGCGGCGTCAGGAGTGGGCTCGGCCGTCCCGAGACGGCGGTGCTGCTGGCGCTCACGGAGCGTCAGGCGATGACGGTGGCGTCGCTCGCCGAAATCATCATCCCCCGGACGGACACTCCAGGCGCCACCGACGTGGGGGTGACGACATTCATCGACCGCATCGTCGCCGAATGGTACACGGACGAGGAGCGGGGCCGCTTCGAAGCCGGACTCGCGGCACTCGACGCGCGCGCGCGCCAGCTCTTCGGAGTCGAGTTCCTCCAGGCGGGAAGCGCCGAGCAGGAGATCCTGGCGAGCGAGCTGGACCAGGAGCTCCAGGCCGCCATCCAGCGGGATCGGGAGCGCCCGAGCGGCCAGGGGTCCCGCGCGCGCGACCTGTTCTTCTATCAGATGAAGCGGCTCACCCTCACGGGCTACTTCACGTCGGAAGTGGCGATGACCGAGGTGCTGGGCTACCGGATCGTGCCCGGCGCCTATCAACCCTGCATCCCGCTAGACCCGTGAGCCGATCGCTCACCATCAGCGCCGCCGGCAGGGCCCGGCGCCAAACCCACGACGCGATCGTGGTCGGCTCGGGCATGACGGGGGGCTGGGCGGCAAAGGAGCTGACCGAGAAGGGGCTCGACACGCTCGTGTTGGAGGCCGGCCCGGAGGTCGTTCCCGAGCGCGATTTCAGCGAGCATGTGCCTCCCTGGCAGATGCCTTACAGGGGGCTCGGTGACCGTGCGGCCCTCGAGCGCGAGCAGGCAATCCAGAGCACCTGCTACGCCTGTGACGAGCTGGGCCGCTCATTCTTCGTGAACGACCTGGAGAACCCTTACGTCCAGGAAAAGCCTTTCCTCTGGATCCGCGGGCGCCAGGTGGGCGGCAAGTCCATCATGTGGGCGCGCCACAGCTACAGGCTGTCGGACCTGGATTTCGAGGCCAACGCCCGCGAGGGGGTGGGGATCGATTGGCCGATCCGCTACGCCGACCTGGAGCCCTGGTACGACTACGTGGAGGCGTTCGCTGGGATCAGCGGGATGGCAGAGGGTCTGGCGCACCTGCCCGACAGCCGCTTCTTCCCGCCGATGCCGCTCAACTGTGTGGAGCTCCACACCCGCGAGCGTCTGATGCAGGCGTTCGGCGGCGGACGGGTCCTCACCATCGGCCGGCAGGCCATCATCACCCGGGACCACAATGGCCGCCGGGCCTGCCACTACTGCGGCCCCTGCGAGCGCGGCTGCATCACGCGCTCCTACTTCTCGAGCGTGAATGCCACCCTGCCGGCGGCTCGGGAGACCGGGCGCCTCACGCTCCGGCCGGGCAGCGTGGTCCATTCGGTGATCCACGATCCAGCGACGGGGCGCGCCACGGGCGTGCGCGTGATCGACCGCGAGACGCAGGAGGCCATCGAGTTCTTCGGGCGGATCGTCATCCTGGGGGCCTCCGCACTCGAGTCCACGCGCATCCTGCTCAACTCCGCCACCGCCGAAGCCCCCGACGGGCTGGCCAACTCGAGCGGGGCGCTCGGGCACTACCTCATGGATCACCACATGGGGAACGGCGCGGTGGGAAGGTTCGACGGCTGGGAGAACGAGTTCTACTCCGGCCGCAGGCCCACCGGGTTCTATCTCGCCCGCTTCCGCAACGTCGACGAGCGCCACCCGGACTATCTACGGGGGTTCGCGTACCAGGGGAGCGCCTACCGCGCCGGTTGGAACCGCGGAGTCGCCGAGCCGGGCTTCGGCGCCGAGTACAAGGAGCGCATCTCGCGCCCCGGGCCGTGGGAGCTCTCGTTCTACGGCTTCGGTGAGATGCTCCCTCGCTACGAGAACCAGGTGTCGCTCGACCCCGAGGCCGTGGACGCCTGGGGTATTCCCGTGCTCCGCATCGACTGCGAGTGGGGCGACAACGAGCGGGCCATGATGCCCGATATGCGCTCGTCCGCGGCCGAGATGCTGGTGGCGGCGGGGGCGCGCGACGTGCGGGTGACCCAGGAGGACAATCCGCCGGGGCTCACGATCCACGAGATGGGGACCGCGCGCATGGGCCGGGACCCAGCGACATCCGTGCTGAACGGGAACAACCAGTGTTGGGACGTACCCAACCTGTTCGTGGTCGACGGCGCGTGCATGACGTCCTCCGCCAACCAGAACCCGTCCCTGACGTACATGGCGCTGACGGCACGCGCCTGCGACTACGCCGTCGAACGGCTGCGTCGAAACGAGCTCTAACGCCGACCCGGCCGGGCGCGTGCGCGCGGGTCATCGGCGGCGGTCATCAGCGCCAGCAGATAGCCCGCGAGCGGCGTGAACCCCGAGCACGCGTTCCGGATTGCGGCCGGAGCCGGCGACCTCGACGTTAGCCCCGGCCATCAACGGTGACGCGGACTCGGCCGGGCATCCCCAGCGTGCCCACCCGCGTGGCCTGAACCGGAGCCACGGATGCAACTGAGCTCGTTCGATTGGGTCGTCATCGTACTGTACGGCGCACTCGCCCTCGGGGTCGGCCTCTACTTCGCGCGACGGGCCGGGCGCGGCACCACCGAGTACTTCCTGTCCGGCAGGAAGCTGCCGTGGTGGCTACTCGGCACGTCCATGGTGGCCACCACGTTCTCGACCGACACCCCCAATCTGGTCACCAACTTCGTACGCACCGGAGGAGTCGCGCAGAACTGGGAGTGGTGGGCGTTCCTGGTGACCGGCATGCTCACCGTCTTCATCTACGCCAAGCTGTGGCGTCGCTCGGGCGCGATGACCGACATCGAGTTCTACGAGCTTCGGTATTCCGGGAAGCCAGCAGCGTTTCTCCGTGGCTTTCGGGCGATCTACCTGGGCGTGTTCTTCAACGTGATGATCATGGCCAGCGTGACCCTGGCCGCCATCAAGATCAGCGGGGTGCTGCTCGGCATCGGACCCGTGCCAACCGTTCTGGTGGCGGGATCGGTGACGGCCATCTACGCCGCCAGCTCCGGGCTCTGGGGCGTGGTGACCACCGATCTGCTGCTGTTCGTGATCGCCATGGTCGGCAGCGTCGCGGCCGCCGTGTACGCGGTCGGCCATCCCGACGTGGGTGGCCTGACCGGGCTCCTCGGACACGCCGAGCTGGCCGGCAGCATGAGCATGCTACCCGACTTCTCGGACTGGAACGCGGCGTTGGGCGCGTTCGTGGTCCCCATCGCCGTCCAGTGGTGGAGCGTGTGGTATCCCGGCGCTGAGCCGGGAGGCGGCGGCTACGTGGCGCAGCGCATGCTCGCGGCCAAGGACGAGAAGGAAGCCATGAAGGCCACGCTCTGGTTCAACGTGGCGCACTACGGGCTGCGCCCCTGGCCCTGGATCCTGGTCGCGCTGGCGTCGATGGTCGTCTATCCGGATCTGGCGTCCATCCAGACCGCTTTCCCCGACCTCGACCCGACCATCCTGGGGCACGACCTGGCATATCCGGCCATGCTGGTGTTCCTGCCCGCCGGGCTCCTCGGCCTGGTGGTGGCGTCCCTGGCCGCCGCGTACATGTCGACCATCAGCACGCAGCTCAATTGGGGCTCGTCGTACGTGGTGCAGGATTTCTACCGGCGCTTCGTGCGTCCCAGCGAGGACGAGCGCCACTACGTCGCGATCGCGCGCCTCACGACGGTTGGATTGATCGTCCTGGCCTGCGTGGTCGCGCTCTGGCTGGAGACGGCCAAGCAGGCATTCGAGATCCTGCTCCAGATCGGCGCGGGCACGGGGCTCGTGTTCCTGCTGCGTTGGTTCTGGTATCGCATCAACGTTTGGACCGAGCTGGCCGCCATGACCATCTCGTTCCTGATCGCGCTCTACTTCCAGTTCCTCCATGTGCCACTCGGTTTCGAGCCTCTGGCTCCGCCCATCCAGCTCACCCTGGGCGTCGTCGTGACGATGATCGGCTGGCTCGCCGTGACCATGCTGACCGCACCGGAGGACCGCGCCACCCTCCAGGCGTTCTATGACAAGATCCGCCCGATGGGGAAGGGATGGGCACGGGTGGTCGACACCCGTGGCGCGACCCACGAGGGTGAGCTCGCAGCGGGGCTGATGGCGTGGTTCCTCGGATGCGCGGTCGTGTACTCGGCCCTGTTCGGCACCGGCTACCTACTGTACGGCAATCCTGGGCCGGGGGCGGTTTGCCTCGTCGTGGCCGCTCTTGCGGCCGTCGGCCTGTTCCGGGTGCTTCCCCGGGTCGGGTTCACTGAATAAGGAGATCGCGCGATGTCGCAGTTGGACCTCACTCTGGACCAGGTTCGCGCCCTCCTGGGCGGGGGCACGCTCGTCGGGTCTGGAGCGTTCCTCTGTAGAGGCGTCGCGTCGCTCGGTGCCGCGGGGCCCTCGGACCTCTCATTCGTGCGGGGGGAGCGAAACTTCAACGACGCCCGTGAGAGCGCGGCCGGCGCGCTCCTCGTGCCGACGCCCATCGACGGAGTAGGGGCCCACCAGTTGGCGGTTCCCGACCCCTTCCTGGCGTTCGGCGCGGTGCTCCGCGTCGTCGCCGAACGTAAGCGGCACCAGGTGCCGGGAGTCCACTCCGGGGCGCACGTGGACGAGACGGCTCGTATCGGGGAGGGGGTGACCGTGGGGCCAGGCGCCGTCGTGAGCGAGCACGCCAGCGTGGGAGACGGGAGCGTCATCTACGGTGGAGCCTTCCTGGGGAGCCGGTCCACGGTCGGCGCCGACTGCGTGCTCCATCCCAACGTGGTCGTCATGGAGGACGTGGACATCGGCGACAGGGTCACGATCCACGGCGGGAGCGTGATCGGGGCGGACGGCTACGGATTCATGCAGCACGAGGGTCGTCACCTCAAGGTTCCCCAGGTCGGCCGCGTCGTGATCGGAGACGACGTCGAGATCGGCGCGCTGACCACCATCGACCGGGCCACCATCGACGCGACGGTCATCGGCCGGGGGACCAAGATCGGTGACCTGGTCCATGTCGGGCACAACTGTCGGATCGGGGAGGACGTGCTGCTGCTTCCCACCGTCGCCATCTCGGGCTCCGTGGTGGTTGGCGATCGCGCCGTCTTCGCGGGACGATCCGGATGTGTGGACAACATCGAGATCGGGGCGGACGCCGTGCTGGCCGCGACGGCCGTGGCCTACAAGGACGTGCCCGTGGGAGCCCGCGTCTGGGGGAATCCCGCACGGGACCAGGGACAGGAAAAGCGGATGCAGGTCCTGCTCGGGCGGCTGCCGGGCATGGCTTCCGATCTCCGCGACATCAAGAAGCGACTGGGCGCGTAAAAAAAACGACGGCCCGCCCCGAAACGGGAACGGACCGCCGCTGGAGCCGGAGGAGATCGCCGCCGCGCTACTCTCCAACCGAACTCCGTTTTTCGCGAGCTTGCGCTTGCTGACCATAGATACAGTTGGCGCCCCTCCGCCGTTAGGTGTTTCGAGGTAAGGGAATCGTAAGGATGCGGTAAGCGTCCACGCGCCCTGGTTGGCGTGTCCGAGTGGGGCGCTATCGTGCTAACGGAAGACAGACCCGAGCGGTCTAGTGCATAGCGGGTATCGACGTCGAGACTGAGTTGAGCTGGTCGACCGTCCCAGGTGAACAGACTGACGCTGAGTTGGTCGAGCAGGCAAAGCGTGGGAGTGAGCGCGCGTTCGAGCGACTCGTGCGCCGCCACATCGATGCTGCGCACGCTGTGGCACAGCGACTCGTGGACGATGGCGCCGATGCCGAGGACGTGGTTCAGGACGGGTTCATTCGAGCGCTGGAGAGGCTCGAGGACTGCCGGGAGCCGGAGCGCTTTCGGGCCTGGCTGCTGACGATCATTCGGAATCACGCGCACAATGTGCGCAAGCGGGAGAGACTCAGGCGGGGCGAGCCGCTCGACGGGATGTTCAAGAGCGACCTGCCCTCGCCGATTCTCGAGACGGAGAGGTCGGAGGCCGGCGAACGGATTGCCGCCGCGATGGAGGAATTGACGGAACTGCAGCGTCAGGTCGTGCAGTTGCACGACTTCGAGGGACTGAAACACGCGGAGATAGGGGCCAAGCTCGGAATATCGAGCGGAGCCTCACGGTTCAACCTGCACGCGGCTCGAAAGAAATTGCGCGGGCTCCTGTCGGATCTGGATCCGGTCGAGGAGCGGCGCGATGCGCCTGGAAGCGAGACATGAACGAGGAACGACGGGAAAGGCTGGTTACTTCCATCGTGGAAGCGGCACTGCCGGAGTTGGCCCGACGTCGTCAGGCCGCCGGACCCTGGGCCGTGCTGGATCAGTGGACCAGGGAGCTCGTGGCCGCGGCAGCCATCGTCGCGGCCCTGGCCGCGACCGCTCTGACCCAGGTAGGCATGAGCGCTGTGCCCGGGGAGGAACCGGTGCTCACCGTCGCCGACGCTCTAGTGCCCGAGGCCGTGGCCGAGTGGCTCGTGTCGGGCGACGGCCCCGTGGTGGGCGACCTCATCATCGAGTTCGTGCGGGACGAGGAGTCCGAACCGTGATCGCTTCGACGTCGAAGGGTAAGGCGGCCGCCATTCTGGTCGCGGTGTTCGCCGCGGGCGGGCTGAGCGGGGCCGCCGTCATGGAGTTGGTGCACGAGGATCCGGCTCCGGTGGAGCGTGAGCGTCGGGACGGCCGGGAAGGTCGGGACGGTAACCGTGGCCGTTTCGGTCAGTCCGAGGGCTTTCTCCGTTTCATGAACGCTCGCCTGGAGCTGTCGGACGAGCAGCAGGCGTCGATTCGCGCGATTCTGATCCGGAACGAGAAGGACGCCCGTGAGCTCTGGAACGGCATCCGCGCGGACCTCGAGGCCGGAATCGAGCAGACGAGGAACGAGATCCGCGAGGTCCTCACCCCCGAGCAGATCGAACGCTTCGACGCCATCCTGAGCGAAGAGCGCGGCCGGCGTCGTGGCGGCGCTCCCCGCGGATCGGATGGCCCGCCCGGGGTGCGGCCGCCGCCGGACGGACCCCAGGGGGGGGCGCCGATCGACGGCGGTGAAGGGGAAACGAGAGAGGGCGACGCGGACACGCGCCGCCCGCGTCCACCCGGGGAGCACAAGCTCCAGGGTGACGGGCACGGACCACCGGACGGACCGGACACGCCCGACGAGATCCGGGGCGAACGACTGGGACCAATCGCCCGCGTCTGACCCCCTTCCGGTCGCGTCGCCCGCTGGGGTGCGCGTCGCTCGCGCACCCCTACCGCTCCCTCTACCTTGCCCTCCGCAAGTCCGCGGAACGGCGTTCTCGTGAAGGAGCAGGAATGCGCATCTCGACCTCGTCTCCGGCCACTGCGCTCCTGGCGGCAGTGTCCATCCTCACCGCGATACCCCTCTCGGCTCAGGATTCGTTCTTCGAAGGGAGCGAGATCGTGCCACGCCTCGGCGTGACCCTGGGCCACGAGCAGGTGACCGTCGGCGTCGGGCTCGTCGCGCACGGCGTAGCCGACGTCACCTACCTCGAGTTTCGGCCTGGGATCGACCTGGGGTTCGGCGACGACCGGACCACCCTGAGGGCCACCGGCAACATCGGGTACTCGATCCCGGCGTCGGGTGGCGACGTACGGGTCTCGCCCCTGGTCGGGCTCTCCATCCTGTACGAATCGCAAGAAGTCAGCGCGGGCGAAGGGAGCCCGACCCGGTCGGAGTCGGAAACCGACCTGGGGCTCAACGTCGGCGTCGCCGCCCACTCCGGCGACCTCATCTTCGAGGCGCTGATCGGATTCGGAGGGATTCCGGACATCTCGGTGTCGGTCGGGCTCGGCATCGGCTGACCGTGGCCGACTCGCCGAAGCGCCGCCTCACCAGGCGGGACTTGCTGCTCGGGGCGGCCGGCGCTCTGGGCGCGGCCGGGGTCGCGGGCGGTGCGCGCGAGGCGGCCGGAGCCGGCTCCGCGGACTCCGCGGACTCCGTGGAGCCGTCGAGCGGCGCTGGCGTTTCCGCCGGACAGCAGACCGTGCGCCCGGAGCCGGCGCCGGCCGATCCGAGCAAGGTACAGGGCCGCTTGCCCAATGTCCTGGGCGAGCGCTCGCCGTTCGAGTCCCCACAACGCGACCCCAGCGTGACGTCCTCCCGGACCCCGCTCCAGGAGCTCCACGGCATCATCACACCGTCGGATCTCCACTTCGAGCGTCACCACGCGGGCGTGGCGGTCATCGACCCGGAGCGCTACTCGCTCCTCATCCATGGGCTGGTGGAGCGCCCGCTCGTCCTGAGTCTCTCCGAGTTGAAGCGGTTCCCTTCGACCTCGCGTGTGCACTTTCTCGAGTGCTCCGGGAACTTCCGGTCGCGGGCCGGGCCGGAGACGCTGGCGCAGCAGATTTGCGGGCTCACCAGCACGAGCGAGTGGACCGGGGTCCCGCTCTCGACGGTGCTTCGCGAGGTGGGCGTCCGGCCGGAGGCCACCTGGTTGCTGGCCGAGGGGCAGGACGGGGCGGTGATGTCCCGAAGCATTCCGTTGGAGAAGGCGTGGGACGACGCGATGCTGGCCTACGGTCAGAACGGAGAGGCGCTGCGCCCCGAGCAGGGCTATCCCGTTCGCCTGTTCCTGCCCGGCTGGGAGGGCAACTCGAACGTGAAGTGGCTCCGCCGGATCGAGCTTCTGGACGGCCCCGCAATGACCCGCGAGGAGACCGCCCGGTACACGGATCCGCTCGCCGACGGGAGGGTGCGCCAGTTCAGCTTCATCATGGAGGCACGCTCGATCGTCACGACCCCGAGCTACCCGGAGCGGATCGACGCAGGATGGAACGAGGTTCGGGGGATTGCCTGGAGCGGCCGGGGCCGGATCACCCGAGTCGACGTGAGCGTGGACGGGGGTGGTACCTGGGAGGCCGCCGACCTCCAGGAGCCCGTGTTTTCCAAGGCGCACACGCGGTTCCGCTACATGTGGAACTGGGACGGACGCCGGGCCGAGCTCATGAGCCGGGCGGTGGACGAGTCCGGATACGTGCAGCCGACACGCGCCCAGCTCATCGCAGCGCGAGGGGCCGGGACCTCGTACCACCTGAACCCCATTACCGGGTGGGTCGTGGAGCCGGATGGCCGGGTCTTCTACAAGGAGGAACCGTGGGGGTGACCCGCGCGGCCCGGGCCCGCGCCGAGCGGATCCTCACCGGGCCGGCCTCGGTGGCGCTCGTTTCGCTGGGCGCTCTCACGCTGCCCGGGTGCGCCCCGGAGCCCGCCGGATCGCAGGGCGCCGGACTGGACGGGACCCTCGCGGCGTCGGCTGCCGCCCGATCGGGGAGCGACCGGATGGAGCCCGCGGCGTCGGAGCGGGTGCCCGAAAGCTGGCACCTCGGCCGAGCGGCCACCGAGGCCGACGTGCGCGCCGTCGACATCGACGTCATGCCGGACGGGAGGGGGCTCCCGCCGGGCTCGGGCGATCACGCGACGGGCGCCGCGCTCTACGTGACCTCGTGTGCTCCCTGCCACGGTCCGGCGGGCGAGGGGACGCCGCTCGCGGGACCGCTGGTCGACAGGGACCCCGAGTCGGGATTCCGGCGTCGGACGGTCGGCCACTACTGGCCGTACGCCACGACCGCGTTCGACTACATTCGGCGCTCGATGCCCTGGGACGCGCCCGGAACGCTCTCGGACGATGAGGTCTACGCGCTCGTGGCCTGGATCTTGGCCGAGAACGGCGTGATCGGCCGGGCCGACGTCATGGACGCCACCACGCTCCCCGCGGTCGCGATGCCCGCCCGTGACCGCTTCGTGCCGGACGACCGTCGGGGCGGGTCGGTGGTTCGCTAGTTTCGGAGCCCAGTCGCGATTCGGGTTTCAACCCACCGTTCGCCACCACCAATCGTGGCGTCACGGGACCGCATCCGGCGGCGCACTTTCGGGGTACTCACCGCGGAGCAAATGAGCTTCCAGGTCCCGCCGTCGCGCCTTACCGGGATGAGCGGCTCCGCTCGCCGCCCCGCGGGCCGGAGGCGGGTGCAAGGAAGACAACACCCGGCCGGGGGCCCGCAGGCCATGCTCCCGGCAACAGTCGCATAGGAGAGACTCATGAATGGATCGAGGAGGCGTTTCCCCTGGCTCGAGCCCTCGGCTTGGGCCCTCGCGGGGCTGGTCTTCTGGGCCGCGGCCTGCACGGGCGCCGGCCAGTCGGACGCGCTGGCGGAGGGATACCCTGCAGGCACGGAGGTGCTGGACGCGGACGGCAACTCGCTCGGCAGCATCGCGTTCAACACCACGTGCTCGCCCGATGCCGATGCCCTCATGCGCCGTGGCTTGAGCTTGGTGCATCACATGACGTTCACCCAGGGCGAAGCCGTATTCCGTGAGGCCGCCGCCGTGGATCCGGAGTGCGCGCTCAGCTACTGGGGTGTGGCCCTCAGCTTCGTCCATCCGCTCTGGCCGGACGTGCCCCCCGACGATGCTTTCGAGACCGGCTGGGAGCTGCTCCAAAAGGCCCGCGACCTGGGCACTGCCGACGAGCGGGAGCTGGCCTATGTGTCGGCGCTCGAGGCGTACTATCGGGACGGCCTGCAGCGGTCCGAGCCCGAGCGGCTGACCAGCTACGCGGAAGCGTGGGCGCGGGTGAGTGCGGCCTATCCACAGGACCCGGAGGCGGCGCTGTTCAGAGCGCTCTCGCTGCTCAGCACCGCGTCGAACGCGGACAAGACGTACGCCACTCAGACCCAGGCTGGCCAGATCGCGGAGCGCGTCCTGGCGGCGATCCCGGACCACCCGGGAGCGCACCACTACGTGATCCACGCGTACGACGTACCCGCGTTGGCGGCCCGGGGACTGAACACCGCGCGCAACTACGGCGCGGTCGCTCCGGACAACGCCCACGCGCTCCACATGACGTCGCACATCTTCACGCGGGTGGGGAGCTGGGAGGAGTCCATCGAGTTCAACACGCGCTCGGCTGCGGCCGCGCTCCGCCAGCCCATCAACGGTGCGATTTCCCATCACTATCTGCACGCCCTCGACTACCTGGCCTACGCTCACCTGCAGCGCGGCGAGCCGGCGAGAGCGCTACAGGTGCTCGGCGACCTGAAGGCCATCGACGGCCCGGTCGTTCCCAATGGGGCGAGCGCTTACACGTTCGCGGCCGTCCCGGCACGCATTGCCCTGGAACAGCGGCTCTGGGCCGACGCAGTCGAAGCCCCGGTCCGGTGGCCCGCCAACCTTCCGTGGGACGCGTTCCCGCATCTCGAGGCCATCGGGCATTTCGCGCGGGCCCTGGGTGCCGCCCACACGGGCGACCTGGAGCGCGCCACCAGAGCGGCCGCCCGCCTGGGTGAGCTGCGCAAGGCGGCGGAGGCCGAGCCCGATGCTTACGACTGGGCCACGCAGGTGGAGGTCCAGGAGATGGGCGCGCGCGCCTGGATTGCTTACGCACGGGGGGAGCGGGAGGAGGCGCTCGACCTCATGAGGCAGGCAGCCCAGTTGGAAGCGACCACGGAGAAGAACCCGGTGACGCCGAGCGAAGCGCTGCCGGCCGGCGAGCTCTTGGGCGACATGCTGCTCGACATGGGCCGGCACGCAGACGCGCTCGCTGCCTATCGAGGCGCGCTGGAGCGCTCGCCCAACCGGCTGAACAGCTTGTACGGCGCCGGGAGTGCGGCGGAGCTGGCTGGGGACGCCGGCACGGCACGGTCGTACTATTCGCAGGTCCTCGAGGTCCTGGCGGACACGGCTACCCCCAGCCCGAGACTGGCACACGCGCGGGCGTTCGTGGAGGCGCAGTAGCGACGAGTCGGTCGCCGGCTGCACCCGCTCGCAGGATGGGCCCGACGAGTCGCTCGTCGGGCCTCATCCGTTGTGGGCGAAACCCACGTCGCCGCACCCACGTAGTCTCAGGAAGCAACCTGACAACGTCGGGAATTAGGCGGCACGATGTCCCGAGACACACTGGGTGAGTTCGAGAAGCTGGTCCTGTTGGCAATCCTGCGGCTGGGTCCGGAGGCGTACGGCGCGACCATCCTGCGCGAGATCGAAGAACGCACCGGCCGAACGGTCACGGCTGGGGCGGTCTACGTTGCTCTGCGGCGGCTGGAGAAGAAGCTGGCCGTGCGCTCCGAGCTGGGTTCACCCACACCCGAGCGGGGGGGACGACCCAAGCGGTTCTTCGAGGTGACCGCCCACGGGCTTCTCACGCTACGGGCGGCATCCCGGGAGTGGAACGCCATGGTGGCCGGCCTGGATGGCATGCTCGAGCGGGACGCGTGAGCACGCGCGACAGGCCGCCGGCCGTTGCCGAGCGACTGCTGGCGCTCCTGCTCCCCGCCAAAGAGCGGAACAGCATTCTGGGCGACCTGGAGGAGAACTACCGTGTCCGCCGCGCGGATCGGGGCGGTGCGCGCGCGCGCATTTGGTACTGGGGGCAGGCCGTGGCCGCTCCCTTGTGGATATGGGGAGAGCGAGGAGCGTCGATGATCACACTCAGCGGACAGGACATCCGCTATGCCGCCCGGTCGTTCCGGCGCTCGCCGGGATTCACGGCGGTGGCCCTGGCCACGCTCGCCCTGGGCATCGGCGCCACTACGGCGATCTTCTCGGTCGTCAACGCCGTCCTGCTGGAGGGGCTGCCCTATCAGGAGCCCGACCGTCTGGTGGACATTTCCCACACCGCGCTCGGGATCGACATCGAGCGCTTGCCGTCCTCCATCGGAATGCATCTGGTCTACGGCGAGCAAAACCGGTCGTTCGAGGAGGTGGCGCTCTACGGCAACACCACCGCCAACCTCACCGGTGGCGACGTGCCCGAACGTGTCCGGCTCGGCGTCGCCACGCCGTCGCTGTTCCGCGTGCTCGGTGTCGACGCGATCCGCGGTCGGACGTTCACCGAGGAGGAGGGACTCCCCGACGGTCCGGCGGTGCTCCTGATCACCCACCGCTTCTGGACGGACCGCTTCGGCGCCGGCGCTGACGCGATCGGCCAGACGCTGATGCTGAACGGCCTGCCGAACGAAATCGTCGGGGTGCTTCCGGAGAGCTTCGAGTTCATCGATCCCGAGCTGGTGGCCTGGAGGCCGATCGCCGTCGACCCGGCCACCGCCGAGTTCGGCGGGTTCAATCAGCCCGGTTTGGCCCGGCTCCGGCCCGGTGTGACCCCCGAGCAGGCGCAGGCGGACCTGGCCGGACTCTTACCGGCAGTGTCGGAGCGGTTTCCGCTCCTGAGCGTGGAGATGATGCGCAACGCGGCTCTCACGGTCGAGGTGCGCCCGTACATCGACGTGGTGGTGGGCAACGTGCGTACGGCGCTCTGGATCCTGATGGGCACCGTGAGCTTCGTGCTGCTGATCGCGTGCGCCAACGTCGCCAACCTCCTGCTCGTGCGCGCCGAAGGACGGCAGCGGGAGGTTGCGCTCCGCACTGCGATGGGGGCGGACCGCGGGCACCTCTACGGCCAGTTCCTGACGGAGAGCTTCCTGCTCGCGAGCGCCGGCGGGCTGCTCGGGCTCGGGCTGGCCACCCAGGGGCTGCGGCTCCTGCGGACGCTCGGCCCGGACAACCTCCCCCGGATGAACCAGATTGGCGTAAGCGGCGACGTGCTGCTGTTCACTGCCATCACGATCCTGGCGGCGACCGTGGTCTTCGGCATCATTCCGGTCCTGCGGCACAGGGACGCGGGAACGGCGGCCGCGCTGAGGGACGGGAGCCGCGGCGCTACGGTGAGCAAGGGCGGCCAACGCGCCCGAACGCTGCTGGTCGTCTCGCAGGTCGCTTTCGCGCTCATCCTGCTAGTGGGTTCGGGGTTGATGCTCCGGAGCTTCGGACGGCTTCAGGACGTCGAGCTCGGGTTCGACCCCGAGAGCGTGCTCACCTTCCGGCTGTCGCTTCCCTCAACGTCCTATCCGGACATGGAGTCCACCACCGCATTCCACCTGGCGTTCCTGGACCGGATCGAAGCGATTCCCGGCGTGGACGTGGCCGGGGTCTCGAGCTTCATCCCGCTCACGGGATTCACGGCGGTGGATCCGCTCCTGCTCGAGGATCGGCCGACGGAGCCAGGCGGAGTTCCGCCGGTGGTGGCCAGCCGCGCCGCCTCGCCTGGCTACTTCGAGGCGCTTGGTATCCCGCTCCGCAGCGGACGCATGCTGGAGCGTGCGGACGCCCAGCAGCGGCTTCCGGTGGTGCTCCT
This sequence comes from Gemmatimonadota bacterium, assembly GCA_024638305.1. GTDB lineage: Bacteria > Gemmatimonadota > Gemmatimonadetes > Longimicrobiales > Gaopeijiaceae > JAHEKN01. The sequence goes on from JAHEKN010000010.1 coordinate 43,389, forward strand.
GAGCGAGCGGGCCGTAGCCACGTTCTTCGAGGGGCGCGATCCGCTGGGACGCAACGTAGCGCAGGGCATTCCCCAGCAACCCGACGCCTGGTCGCAGGTGGTCGGCGTGGTCGGGGACGTGCCGTACGTGTCATTGACGGAGCGTCCCATGGGCACCGTGTACTTTCCGGTCGGTCGGGCCGACCGGGTCCGGGGGATGTGGCTTTCGTCGTCACTCGACTACGTGGCCCGCACGGCCGTCCCGCCCACGTCAATCGTGCCGGTGGTGCGGCGCGCGCTCGCCGAGCTCGATCCCAGCCTGCCCATCGCGAACATCCGCACCCTCGAGGAAGTGACGCGCCGCGCCGGGGCGCAGATGCAATTCACCATGATCATGTTGGCCATCGCGGCCGCGGTGGGCCTGCTGCTCGGGTCGGTCGGGCTCTACGGCGTCATCTCCTACGTCACCACCCAGCGCACCCAGGAAATCGGCGTACGCATTGCGCTCGGCGCGGAAGCCGGAGTGGTGCGCGCGATGGTGATGCGGCAGGGCATGGCCGTGGCCGCGGCCGGTGTCGCGCTCGGACTGTTCGGGGCCTGGGCGCTCAGCCGATTCATGGAGTCGATTCTGTATGAAGTGAGCGCCACGGACCCGGTGACGTTCATCGGGGTCTCCGCCGTGCTGGTGGTCGTGGCGGCGGCGGCGACCTGGCTGCCCGCCTACCGGGCGGCCCGGATCGACCCGGCCCTGGCGCTCCGGCAGGAGTAGGCCGGCCGCGCCTTTAGGGGTCAGGGTCCCGGAGCGAGGTCGCAGGGACCGTAATGCGGTTGGGCGTCGCAACGAGCCCCGCTCACTCGTTATCCATCCATGGTGGTCAAGCCTCTTTCGACGGGGTGGGCGATGCGTCGTCTCCCGCAGGTCCTTCTTCTCCTGGTCGCGTTCATCGTGTTCGCGGGCGTGGGCCCCACCGGGACCGCGGCCCAGCGGGCGTCCCAGGACCCAGCCGGCGGCCTTTGGGTCGGCGCCCGCCTCGGGGGGCATGTTCCTCTCAGGCACCTGGGACGCACCGACATCCTCGCCAGCTCGGGCTACGGCGCGTTCGAGCGCGCGGATCGAGGGGGGACGCTCGGGTTCGACGCTCTGCTGCACGTCTCTCCTCGGTGGGCCCTCAGGGCGACGCTCGACCGCGCGGGCGGCGCCTCCGTCGCAGGGGAATGGAAATGCGTACCGTTCGTGGCCTGCCCCTCGGTGTTGCTGCCGCTCGACGGTGAGCTCAGCCACTGGACGGGGGTGCTTGCGGCCTCCTTCCGGGCCGAGATCGAGTCGATCCCGGATCCGCGCTTCTGGTTCGGGCTGGGGTTCCGCCGGAACGCCCTCGAGTGGGGGCCCCCGGCGGCGGACATCACACTGCCTGCCGTCTCGTTCCACGAGACGACCGTGGCGTACCGGCTGGGTGTGGGGATCGAACAACCCCTGGGGCGGGCGCGTGCGTTCGGCGAGGTGGAAACCACGGCCAGCCGATTCGGCGGCGGGCTCTACCAGAGCATCGAGGGCGGCATCGAAGCCGACCGCCGGCTGGCGGTCGACCTGACGCTCACCGCTGGGCTACGCGTGCGCCTCCGGTAGGACTGCGACCGAATCGCAACGGGACCGCCCGGCTTCATTCCGGTGCGGGTGCCGAGCGCTCACCAGGCTTCAGTCAGGGCCTGAATCAGTCCCGCAGGAGCGGATCGATCACGCGATCGTGCGTGCCCATGCGCCCGCCTCCGACCAGCAGCGCGAAATCGAAGCCGTAGATGACGTCGGCCAGCGTGTCCGTTACGCCCTCGAGCCGGCCGGCGTTCAGGAGGGGTCTGATCGGGCGCAGGTCGATCAGCCACCACGCATCGGTGGTGCCGGCGTTGGCCATGGCCGCGTACTCCGGATAGTCGTGCAACGTCCAGACGTCGCCCGGCTCGTTGATGAGGGTCGTCCAGATCCCGACCATCTCCGATCCACGCGAGCGGGCAAACTCCTCGACGAACGTGCCGAACGGAACGACCTGCGTCGTCGGTGACAGGGGGCCCGACACCGCATGGACTTGCCCGAACTTGAGGACGGCCCGCGGCAACGAGTCGCCTGCTTGCTGTGCCGCCCGGTAGTGCTCCATGAACCGGTCGCGCATGCGCCGCTCCCTGAGGTCGTTCGCGACGTAGATCGACGGGCGGTCTCGACGCATGTCATATGTCTCGAACCCCACGCGAAGCGACCGGAGCAGTCCCTCGGCCTCCGGGCCGGCTCCCGTGAATGCGCGTTCCAGCCCTCCCAGCGCGTCGGCCGTCAGGACCTGGGTGATGAAGCGCGGATGAGTCTGATCGGGTCGGTAAGCTTCCGTCACACGCGCAGATGCGGTCAACTCGGCGATACGCCGCTCAGCTTCCGGGGAGGGCGCCAACGGCGCGAGCGCTTCGGCGATGTGGAGCACTCCCCACGTGTTGTCCACGCCCCACGCGGGATCGTGGGCGGCGTCCGAGATCCGCCCGACATCGGCGATGAGATCGAGCTCCTGGTCATTCCGGAACTGAAGCGCGTTGATGTATCGGTTTGCCCAAGCGGCCGACGCGGACCGGTCTCCCCGAACACCGGGGGCCATCAGCATCTCGATGGCGATCGGCCCGTCCTCCATGACCAGATAGTCGAACCCGTAGGCGTCGTGGAGCGCCTCGAACAAATGAGCCGTGAACTCGGGCAGATCGGCCAGGTTGTGCGATTCACCCACCATGACGAACTGGGCGTCCCGGGCCGCGCGCACGAGTGCCTCGAACCCCGGGCCAGCGGTCCTGGCGGGCGTATGCGTCAGGGGGAGGCGGCCCGCGATGAGGACGCTATCGAGAGGGAGCGCTTGCCCGGCCGAAGCCACGGGCGCCCCGAGGTATGCCACGGCGGCACTCACGAGCGCCACGACTGGGGCCGCACTGGCCGGCGGACG
>JAHEKN010000271.1 GCA_024638305.1 Gemmatimonadota bacterium
GAGCTGCATCAGCCGGACGGGCCACGCTGGCCCTGCCGCTGCGCCCGCCGGCGCGGTGCGCCAGGGCCAGCGCACCGCATCGCTTCGGACGAAGGCGAAGGCCAGCAGCGAGAACAGGAGGATCGGCCGGCTGACATGGCCGAGGGCCGAGAACGACAGGGGAACCAGCACGGCGAGCAACGACACACAGACGAGTCGCGCGCGAAGGCCCAGGGCCAGGGCCAGGCACAGGATCGCGACGAGCCCCCGATGCGCATCGCTCGCGACCACGGCCTCGTAGAGCGACGCCATGAAGGGCGATGCCCCCGCGAGGGCCGGGGTCGTGGGCGGCGTCCAGAAGAAGAACGGCAGCGCCGCCGCGAAGGCGAGCCGCAGCCAGGCGGCCGAGCGTGGATCGAGCGGGGCGAACGTCCACGCTTCGACCCGGTAGCAGAACGCGCGGAGCCGGGCCCTCACGGCTCGGGCCGCGAGGGGTCGAAGACGCGGGAGCGATCCATGCGCGGCGAGTTCCGCGAGTAGTGGATCGTCCACTCGAGGCGCGCGCCCGGGGGTATCAGATCTCGCACTGCCTCGGAGCCGACGAAGGCGCGGATCTCCCGCTTCGCCACCCACGGACCGCGGAGCACCCCGGCCAGCGCCTCCGGCGTCACCAGCGCCGCCCGTTCGCCATCCGGCGCGACGGCGACCACGGAGACCCGGGCCGGCTTCGCCTGGTAGTAGACGTCGACGCCGTTGTCGATACCACGTCGGGGATCAACCGGATCGAACAGGTGAGCCGGTGCGGCCGCGACCCGCGCATTCATCTGCCGGAGCGGACCGATGTTGTACATCACCCAGAAGGACCGTCCGTGCGTGCCGATGACGAGGTCGTTGTCCTCGACCACCAGGTCCGACACTTGGGTATTGGGCAGATTCATGCCCAGCGACTGCCAATTGGCTCCCTCGTCCCACGACACGTACACCGTCCGCTCGGATGCCGCGTAGAGCAGTCCCGGTCGCGTCGGGTCCTCACGGGTGGCCCGGACGAAATCGTCGCCCGGGATGCCGTTCACGATCTTGGTCCAGGTGGCCCCGTAGTCCGTGGTCCGCCAGATGTAGGGAGACCGGTCGTTGTCCACCAGGTAGCGGATGCCGGACACGTAGGCTTTGCCCGGCGTGTGGGGTGACACCTCTACCGTGTTGATCCTCACGAAATCGGGCGCATCGGGCGGGGTGACGTTGGTCCAGGTGGCGCCCCCGTCACGCGTGAGCTGCACGTACCCGTCGTCCGACCCCGTCCAGATGACGTTCCCGTCGTGGGGCGACGGCGCGATCGCGAACAGGGTCGCGTACGTCTCGACGCCAGTCTGGTCCAGCGTTATCGGGCCGCCGGACGGACCCATCGTCGAAGGATCGGCGCGGGTCAGATCCCCGCTCATCTGCTCCCACGTCTCACCGCCGTTGGTGGTCCGCCACAGCTTCTGCGTGCCCGTGTAGAGGACGCTCGGATCGGTGGGACTGAACACGATCGGGAAGGTCCACTGCACCCGCTCCCGGAGATCGATCGCCGACTGACCCATGGGGTTCTCGGGCCACACGTTGATCGCGCGCTGCTGGCCGGTGGCGTGGTCGTATTCCGACAACTGACCGCCGTAGCAGCCGGCATAGAACCGATTCACGTCCCGCGGGTCGTTGGCGATGTAACCGCTCTCGCAGCCGCCCACCGCGTAGAAGTAGCTACCGCCGCCGCGCGCTGCGAGGTGTCCCCATCCCTGCCCGGGGACGCAGGCAGTCGAGTTGTCCTGCTGGGCGCCGCAGATGTGATACGGATCGTGGTTGGTGGTCATCACGCGGTAGAACTGGGACGTCGGATAGTCCTGGTCGGTCCACGTACTGCCGCCGTTGAACGATACGTTGGCGCCACCGTCGTTGGCGTTGATCATCCGGTCCGCGTCGTTCGGGGCGATCCACAGGTCGTGATTGTCCCCGTGCGGTACGCTGATCTGCTGCGGGAACGTGGCTCCCCCATCACGGGACCTGTAGAAGCCCGTGTTCAGCGCGTATACGATCTCCTCGTCGAACGGATCGGCGTAAATGCGTGTGTAGTAAAAGGCACGCTGGCGGAGCTTGCGCTCTTCATTGATGAGTTCCCAGGTGGCGCCGGCGTCATCCGACCGGTACACACCCCCGTTCTCGTGCTCCATGAGCGCCCACACCCGGCTCGGGTTGGACGGCGACACCGCCACGCCGATCTTCCCGTACACGCCCGACTGCGGGAGCCCCGAATTGCGGCTGATCTCGTTCCAGTTCTCCCCACCGTCGGTCGACTTGAAGAGGCCGCTCCCGGGGCCACCCGAAGACATCCCCCACGACTTCCGCCACGCCTCCCACAGGGCTGCGTACATGACGTTGGGGTTGCCGGGATCGAGCGTGAGATCGACCCCACCCGTCAGCTCGTTCCGGTAGAGCACGCGGCGCCAGCTATCCCCGCCGTCCGTTGACTTGTAGATGCCCCGCTCCGGATTGGGCGCCGAGTGGACGCCGAACGCGGCCACCCACACCTGGTCGCAGTTTCGAGGGTGCACCCGAATGCGGGACACGTTCTGCGTGGCGCGCAGTCCGATGTGCGTCCAGGTGGCTCCGGCGTCGGTCGACTTGTAGACGCCGTCTCCCTGCTGGATGTTGCCACGGAGCTGCGTCTCACCCGTGCCGATGTAGACCACGTCGGGGTCGGCTTCGCACACCGCCACCGCTCCCACGGAGGCGCTCGTGATCTTCCCGTCGGTCACCGGCCGCCAGGTGGTTCCTCCGTCCCCGGTCTTCCAGAGTCCGCCGCCGGTCGCCCCGAAAAAATACTCCATCGGTCGAGCGGCGCTGCCAGCTGCGGCCGTGGAGCGACCGCCTCGGGGCGGGCCTACGCTCGTCCACTCGAGCGCGTCGTAGAGGGACGCGTCGTACTGCTGCGCGTGAATGGGCTGTTCCCAGCCCGAAAGGGCGAGCAGCAAGATCCCAGCAACGGCGGCCGCGGTGCGCCACCCGGTTCGCTCTGTCATCAATGTCACTCCTTGACGGTTGAAGCAGCCCAGATCTTGGCCGCCACCGGCGCCCGGGGCAAGAAAGGAAAAGCCCGCGCCCCCATGTCGGAGCGCGGGCTCTCGAGGGCCGCCCGTGGACCGCCCGGGCGGCCGTGCCTATCGCCGGATGGAAAAGATCGGAATGGTCACCCGATCGAAGCCGTCAGGCGGGGGGCCACCACCGTCGACGTTCTCGCCGCCAGCAGTGAGCGAGTTGAAGATGGCCACGACCGCCGTGGTGACACCCGCGGCTATCACTCCGGTCCGCACCCACGAGAGCTGGCGCTCCTCGAGCTGGAGGACTTGCGC
>JAHEKN010000104.1 GCA_024638305.1 Gemmatimonadota bacterium
CTGTCCCCGTAGACACCTCCAGTAGACACCTCACCACCCCCAAGCGCGAAACGCGTCGCCCCTCGGGACCCTCAAAAGTCCCGTGGGGCAACGCGTTCCACCAAATGGGCCTGGGTAGACTCGAACTACCGACCTCACGCTTATCAGGCGTGCGCTCTAACCACCTGAGCTACAGGCCCCGAATCCCATGGCCACGGGCCCGTCTTTGGGCCGGCACCGCGGGGCCCCAACAATACCGAGAACGCCCAGGTGGTTCAACGGGCCGTGGGACGCTCCCGTTCGGGTGCAAGATGACCCCCCGAGGTCATGGGGGGGTCCGCGATCTCCAGACGCCGCCTACCGGCCCGTGTGGACGCGAGCGCCCTCTTCGGAGCAGAGCCGCCGGGAGGGGCAGCCGGACCCCAGGCGGAGGTAGAAGTCCGTGTTGCCCCGGCGCCACGTGACGGTTCCATCGCTTCGCCGATGGTCCCTGAGCGCGTTCCCAATCGGGTCGTTCCGCGGATAGCGGACGCGAAGGCGCACCAGTCCTGTCAAGTGGTTCACGACCAACCGATACTCGATCGTCTTGAAGCGGAAAGGCATTGGCCCCAGCTCCTTGGCCAAGGTCCCTGGCGCTCTCCCCCAGACCCCCCCCGAAGGGAGCTTCCCAGAGTTGTCGGCCGCGTAACCCTCAACGGCCAATCGCACCGTGTGTGCGTCGCTCACGATGCGAGCCCCGTCGGCCTTTGCTACGGTCCGGCTGAAGCTCGGAACCGCAATCCCAACGAGGACGAATGCGACGGTCACCGCGGTGACGATCTCGACAAGCGTGAGGCCGTCGATGTCGCGAGAGCACCTCATTGGACGCCCCACCCGCCGTCAATCCAGCGGTCCAGGGGTATACGTCCATCGTATTCGGCGACGAGGGAATCCTGAGTGAGCCTTAGCACGTACCCTTGGGCATTGACCTCGTATTCCATCTCCTGGTCGACGAGTGGGTCGACCAGACCCTCTGCGACCAACTCAGCGACGTCAGGCAGCCGCCCTTCCCTGGCGCGGAAGGCCTCGACTCCCACTACCACGACTGCGACTGTCCGTCTCAGGTCCTGTGCGAGGCCATCGTCATCGAGTTCCGCACGACCACCGGACATCACCGCGGCTGTTGTCAGGGCCGCGGCGACTGCCACGGCTCCGATCGTTTCTGAGGCACGTGGGAAGCGGATTCGGCGTCCTTCGGGCTGTCGCTCGCTGTCATCGGGCTCCAACACTTCCGAGCCAGCCGTGACGATCCGTTGAATGGCGGCCCGGGCGCGTCGCCTGGCCGACACGAACTTGAGGCCGATGAGCAGACCTTCGTCCGTCGGCTTGGCCCAGATGACCACAGCCTCCACGCTGAAGCCTTTGAAGTTGAGATCGAGGATCGTGCCCACTGGTGCCCTTCTGGAGGAGCGAATCAGCACCCCGGTTTCCGAGATGTTGAGCGCGGTCGAGCGGACCTTCACGCCGGATCCCGCAACGCCGACGGCCACCTCGAGCCGGATGTCGACACGGGGGGCTCGTGGTGCCTGGGTGAGGCTCATGGCTACCGCGTCCGAATGGGATGGGCGAAACCCGGGGCTCGAAACGCACGCCGGAGCAAGAACCGTGCAGTGATGACGGTGTAGCGTACTGTCATACGGTACACCGGAACGCTCATCTTGACGACCGAGAGCCACGAGGACGCGAATGCTGCCTGGGCGTTCTCGTGGCCGCCGCTCGCTATTGGCCTCCGCGGCCCCCGACCATAGTCTCCCACGTGGGGGGCCGAATGCCGTCGTTGCGCACCAGGAGGAAAGGACGTGCCGACTGAGCCTGTGGGAAGCGATGCGGAACGTGGCGACGTTCTGCTGATGGTGGGGACCACGAAGGGCGCGTTCTTCTTCACGTCGGACGCCGCCCGCCAGGCATGGAAAGCCGACGGCCCCCACTTTCCGGGCGAAGAGGTCTACGCGATGGCGCTCGACCAACGCGGCGGCTCCCCGCGACTCTGGGCCGCACCCGGGAACCCGTTCTTCGGCGTCACGTTGCGACGTTCCGACGACCTTGGCGCCACCTGGTCGCCCAAGGACCAGCGGCCCGTGAAGTTCCCCGAGGACTCGGGTCTCTCCATCAATCGGATCTGGCAGATCACCCCGGGGCCCGATGACCAGCCCGACCGCATGTTCCTGGGTGTTGAGCCGACCTGCTTGTTCGAGACTACGGACGGCGGCGACTCCTGGGCACCGGTCGCAGGACTGCTCGAGCACGAGCACCGAGAGAAGTGGACGCCGGGGGCCGGTGGGCTCTGTTTGCACACCATCCTCCAGCACCCGGAGACACCCGAAAGAATTCTCGTCGCGTTCTCGACCGGCGGCGTGTACGGAACCGAGGATGCCGGTCGTACCTGGAATCCGCGCAACAGGGGCGTCCGTGCGGAGTTCCTACCCGACAAGCATCCCGAGTTCGGCCAGTGCGTGCACAAGGTGGCGCATCATCCGTCGCGTCCGGAGCGGCTGTTCCTCCAGAACCACTGGGGACTCTACCGAAGCGACGACTGGGCGGCCTCCTGGCAGGACATCGCCAACGGCGTGCCGTCCGACTTCGGGTTTGCCATGGCGGTGCATCCGCACGATGAGGACACCGTGTACATCGTGCCGATGGAATCGGACGGGTTCCGCTGCACCCCCGAGGCCAAGATGAGAGTCTATCGCACGCGGGACGCGGGCGAGTCGTGGCACCCCCTGACCAAGGGGCTTCCTCAGGAGGACGCCTACGAGACCGTGCTGCGGGACGGCCTGGACACGGACTCGTCCGAACCCGCGGGCGTCTACTTCGGGACGCGCAGTGGACGCATCTACGCCTCGCACGACGAAGGGGACTCGTGGACGCTGGTGCACGCGGGTCTGCCCCCCGTCGTATGCGTCAAGGCGGCGGTCATAGCGTGAGCGTGACGTTCCTGCTTCCGGGTCAGCTCCACGAGCTCGCCGGGGGGCAACGGCGCGTCGTGCTCGATGGCCACGCCGGCACGGTCCGCGAGGCGTTCGCGAACCTGCGCGACAGGCTTCCGGCGCTCTACGACCGCGTGCTCACGGAGCAGGGTGAGGTCCGACCCCATGTGAACGTGTTCGTAGGGCGGGACAACATCCGCTGGTCGGGAGGACTGGATACACCGCTCGAGCCCGATCCCGAGCTCTTGATCCTCCCGTCCGTCAGCGGCGGCTGAGCGGGCCCCGCCGCCGGGATCAGCTCAGGCCGCGCCCCGCGGCGGCCTGGGCACCAGCACCGGCGTCCTGGCCTTGTACTCCTCGTACTCGGGCTCACCACCCCAGCGCTCGTCCGCGCGCTCTTCGAGTAGCGGAATGCCACTCACTTTCGTGAGGAGGAGTATCACGAACACGGGCGACAGGAGCGTGACGTACTGCCAGCCCTGGAGCACCGGGAACGCGATGATGGCCACCCCGGTCCAGAGGACGATCTCGCCGAAATAGTTGGGGTGCCGCGACCAAGCCCACAGCCCCGAATCGATGTAGCGTCCTTCGTTCTCGGGCTTGGCCCGGAACGCCCGCTTCTGAGCGTCGGCCACCACCTCGAACGCGAAGCCGCCAATCCACACGAGCAGCCCTACCCACCCCACCGCCCCGATCGGGAGTCTCACACTTCCGGTTAAGGCGGCGAGCGCCGCCCCGGCGGTGAAGCTCACCCAAAGCCCCTGGAGCGTCCACGCGACCAGGAAGCGAACGGCGGACGTCTTGACCTCGTCGAACCGGCGGTCCGCCCCCTCGGCACGGATGCGCTTGAAGAGGAACGACCCCAGGCGCGCGGCCCAAACGATGATGAGGGCTGCCAAAAGCCTCGAGCGGGCATCGGGCCCGGGCGTCAGTCCGATGGCGACGAGCGTAACGGTGACGTAGGTCAGGCTGCCCGTGAGATCGTAGTAGCGCTCGGTCCGAGCCAGGTACGCCGGAACGAACGCGACCCACTGAATCGCGAACGCGAGGCCCACGCTGAGCGCGAAAATCGGCACGCCTGCCACCGCGCTCCCCCCCTGGCCACCGGCCCAGGCGAGACCGGCACCGGCGAGCACCGCGAGTGGGATCGGGGCGAACTGCGTCACGCGGACCCTACCGGCCCTCGGGTAGGAGTCGAACCGCGCCGCGCGGCGCGGTAGGCCCCAGGGCTCGTATCCAGCTGCCGCCTGAACTCCCGGGACAGGTGGCTCTGGTCGGCGAAGCCGGCCTGGAGCGCGATGCGGCCGATCGGCTCCTCGGTGCTCGCGAGGCGGGTGGCCGCCCACTGGACCCTCAGGCGGCGAGTGTACGCACCGACCGTGACGCCCGTGCGCCGCCGGAACACGCGGGTGAAGTGCGCGGGATGGACTCCCGCCTCCCCCGCCAACTCCTCCAGCGACAACCGCTCGCGGAAGCGGTCATGAACCACGTCGAGCACGCGGCCGAACCAGGGTGCGCGCGGCTCGATGGACCGGGTGTCCCCAGCCCCCTGGGAAAGAAGCTCCAGCCCAATGCCTTCGAGCATGAGGGTCGCCACGTCGGATTCGCGCCGGATCTCGGGGACCATCGTCCGCGCGAGGTGCGCGATTCCCTGATGCCGGAAGTGGTTGACCCCTTCCAGCAACCGCGCGCACGCATTGAAGAGATCGTCGCGACCCGGGTCGGGCTGGATGACGAGCACGTGCGCGCCGTCGGGGCCGATGCGGTTCGCGTGGGGGTCGCCCAGCGGCTCGGTCCAGACGTCGCCCGTGCGGCCAAGGATCGAGCGTCCGGAGATCGTCGACTGGATGGCCCCGCTCAGTGTCACCGCGACCACCGCGCGGTCGTGGACGTGCCGCGGAAGCTCCGACCCCGGTGGAAACCACGCCTCCGTCACTTCGAAGCTCCGGGTCTTACGAGCGCGGAACTGCGGACTGCCCCAACTGATGGGGACGCGGGCGGGTGACGGGCACGACGACATGCTCGTTCTGTTCCTAGCGCTGGCGGCGTTCAAGACGGGGGCGTATGGGTCGCCGAACCTACGGGACCAGCGACCACTCAACCAAGGAGAACTTATGCAAATCCCGCGTACGACGCTCGTCCTGGCCGTTCTCGTCGCAGGGGGCTGTGTGGACCAGTCCGCGCCCACGATGGTCGAACCCGGTGTGCTCGTGGGGGCCGCCGACGGGACGCTCGGCCGCACGAACGGTGGCGGACACTACGCGATCGACCTCGGTGGCGGCCTGGTGCTCGATGCGCAGTTCGGCATGAGCGTCTGGCAGGTCGACGCCAACGAGAACGCCCTCGGAAACTTCCACCACCGGACCGAGCTGTTCGGCGACGCCATCGACTTTCACGGAGTCGCGACCTGTCTGTCGATCGACGCCGCCAACGGTCGCGCGTGGATCGGGGGCGTGATCACCCAGAACCGTAGCGTTCGCGAGCCCTTTGCCAGCGGCGACATCTATCAGCCTGGCAAGGACATCTGGTTCCGCGTCCTCGATGAGGGTCAGCCCAGCGAAGGCGTGGACCGCACCACGTTCGTGGGCTTCGAGGGCGGCGCCGGCATCCCCACATCGGCCGAGTACTGCGAGCAGCGGCCGTGGCCGGCGGGCAACGCCCGCACGAATGCCCTCACGTCGGGCAACCTGAAGGTCATGCCGTAGGGTGAGCACCGGTCGGGACCGCCTGCGTGGAGGTCTCGGCCGGGCCCCTGTCGAGCGCCTGCCGGGCCTCAGCCGCTGACGTACCGCTCCAACTGCTCGATCAGGAAGCGCTGTTCGTCGATGATGCCCTTGACCAGGTCCCCGATGGAGACCACACCGATGAGCGCCTCCTCCTCCATGACCGGTAGATGACGAATGCGCTTGTCGGTCATCAGAGCCAGGCATTCTTCGAGCGAGTGGGAAGGGGCCACGACCATGACCCTGTCGGTCATGATCTCCCGCACCGGCGTGGTCTTGGACGCACGACCCTCCAGGATCCCGCGGCGGGCGTAGTCTCGCTCCGAGAAGATCCCGACCACTCGCACGCCATCGAGCACCAATAGGGCCCCGACACGCTTCTCGGCCATCAGGCGGAGCGCGTCGAAAACGGTGTCGTCCGGCCGGACCGACCAGACCGTGTTGCCCTTTCCCTGTAGGACTACACCGACGGTCTTCATGGGCCGTCCACCTCCTGGACCGGGGTCCGATGCTCCAGTATGGGGCTACGGCCGGAGAGGGGCCAGGACAGTCGGAGCAACCCGAGGGGTTGCTACCCGAGCATGAGACCTATGCCTTGACGACCTCCTCCTTCGGGTTCACGCGCAGTACTCCGTCGGCGATGGCTCGCACCACGTCGGACGGTGTCACGATCCCCGCCAACTTGCCATCTTCGATCACCAGCGCCCGATGGATCTGGAAGCGTGTGAGGAAGCTCGCCATCTCGCGCACTGTGGACTCCGGCTTGAGCGCGTAGCGGGTGCGGTTCATGATGTTCGAGACTCGCTGGTTCTCCAGCGCGTTGGCTGCGGGCCAGAGGACGGCCAGCGGAACGCGGCCAGGCGGCGTCTCGGCATCCACGTAGGATGGGCCATCGAACCATTCGTCATCGGCAATGTCCAACGCGTCCAGGGTGAAGCTCTCGATCTCCGAGGCGGCCTGCACCACGTCACGTATGGACACCACGCCGACCACGCGACCGTAGTCGTCGGTCACCGGCGCACCGGAGATGCCCGCATCCACCAACGCCTGGGCCAACTCACGGACCGTGAGGTCCTGACGCACGGTGACGACGTCCGTCTTCATCAGATCGCGAACGGTGCACATGGTGACCTCCTCCGACTCGTTGGAACTCCGTGCACCGCAACGTGCCGCTCCACCCCTCCCCCGTCTGTCGGACGAAGTGGGTCGGGAAATGTGGGGGAAAATCGGACCGCCACCCCTGTCGCTCAAGAGCCCCGCCGGTGGTGCGTTCTCCCACATCCCGACGGGTCCGCTCCCCCGCAGACTCGACGCCGGCGCCCCGGTAGCCTGATGTTGAGCGTCGGCACGAAGCAACGCTTCTCCCGACGCGTTCCGATGTGAACGCAAGTGAGGCCATCATGCCCAAGCGGATCGTCGTCCCACTGGACCGCTCCGATTTCGCCGAGTCGGCCCTGCCCTACGCACTCGGTCTGCTCGACCAGGGCGGGATCCTCGCGCTCGTGTCCGCCGTGGATCCGATGATCGATCCGATGGGCGGGATCCCCAACCTGGAACTGATCCTCCAGGAATCGGCGGCGGGGTATCTGGAGACCGTCCGGGATCGGCTCCCGGCGGGTGCCGAGATTAAGACCACCGTCGTTACCGGCTCGCCGGTGCTCTCGATCAAGCACTTCTCCGAGGGGTTCGGCGCCGACTTGATCGTGCTCTCCACCCACGGGCGCGGACCGTTGAGTCGCGTCTGGCTGGGGAGCGTGGCGGACGGACTTCTCCGGCGCACGCGGGTCCCGCTGTTGTTGATCCGTCCCCACGAGTCGGGCGACCCGGATCTCACGCAGCCGGTGGATGTCCCGAGGCGGGTCACGGTGGCCTACGACGGTTCTGAGCTCTCCGAGATCGTACTGACCAAGCTCCATCTCCTGGGCGGCGACCCCGACACGTTGTTCGACGTGACCCGGGTGGTGGTCTATCCTCACCTGATCTCCTCGGCGTACCTGCCGCACACGGCGCTGACCAACGTGCAGGCCCGCGACGAGATGGAGGAGGAGGCGCGCAACGAGCTGGCCGAGATCGTCGAGCAGCTCACCAACGACGGTCGGCGCGCGCACGCAAGCATCGTTACGAGCGAATTCGTGGGCCCCGCCATCGTGGAGCATGCCGCGGAGACGGGAGCCGACGCGATCATGATGGCAACGCACGGCCGCCGTGCCGTGGAGCGACTCCTTCTAGGCAGCGTGGCTGACAAGGTCGTGCGGGAGAGCGAAGTCCCGGTCCTTGTCGTCCCAGCCCCTCACGAGTGAGCGATACTCCTGCAAGTCACTTTGCCCCGAGTCGGGCCCGGGTACTCGTGGCGGTCAAACGTGCCGACGCGGCGATCCCGTTGCTCCGGCACGCCCTCGTATTGGCGACGGGAGCGGACGCCAAAGTCTGGGCGTTGCATGTCATCGACCGGAAGCGAACCGAGCCGGACGCTTCGGGATCGCTGATGAGCGACCTCGAGGCGGCGGAGTCCTGGTTGCGGCGTGCACTCGTGGAGTCGGGGCTCGAGGCGCGCGGCGCACTCCCGGTGGTCGTGGTGGGGAGACCCGCGCGGGAGATCCTCGCCGCCATCCGGGCCCTGGACGCCGACGCCGTCCTGCTGGGGTCCGAGAGCCGCGAGACCGACGCGGAGGGGGTGGGCATGGACGTGCAGTTACAGGCGCCCTGCCCGGTGGTGTTTCACGACCTGCTTCACGGTGGGGGCGTCAACGCTCCCTGACTCAAAGCTCCTTGAGTAGTCCCACCTGGAGTGCGAACCGGACCAACTGCGAGCGATGGTTGAGCCCGAGCTTCTCCATGATGCGAGCTCGGTAGGTGTCGACCGTCTTGGGCGAGATGAAGAGTTTCTTCCCGATCTCACGCGCGCTGAACCCCTCGGCGGTCAGCGCGAGCACCTCGCGCTCCCGCGTGCTCAGCTTCTGGAGACCCACCTGGGCTTCGTCCTCGGGCGCGTGTCGGTATTGCTTCAGAAGTAGGGTCGCGGCCTTGGGCGGAAGGTAGACCTCTCCGCGGCCGACCACACGCAGCGCTTCCACCAGATCGGTGTCGGCCGACGTTTTGGTCAGGTATCCGCTCGCGCCTGCATCGACCACGGGAACCAGGTACTCCTCCTCGGCGTGCACCGTGAGCACGAGCACGCTGGTCCCGAACCCCAGCGCGGTGATGCGTCGCGTCGCGTCCAGGCCGTTGGTCCCCGGCATCGACAAGTCCATGATGACAACGTCCGGACGGTGCTCCTGGGTCAGCTTGATGGCTTGGTCCCCGTCCTCAGCCTCCCCCACCACCTCGATCCCTTCCTGCTCAAGCAGTGCCCTGAGTCCCGCCCTGAACATCGTATGATCGTCCGCCAGGATCACTCGCATCTAGCAACTGCCCCTGCTGCATGGAATGGAAACCCGCACACTCGTCCCCACACCCTCCTCCGACTCGATCTCGATGTCGGCCCCGATCAAGGTCGCCCTCTCGAGCATCCCGTGCAGGCCGAACCGAGTGCCACGCTTGAGTACGCCAACCGAGTCGAACCCGCAACCGTCGTCGTGCACCTCAGCCGTGACCCGACCCTGGGCTGCCCGGAGTGACACACGGGCCTCCGCTCCGCCCGAATGGCGGGCGGCGTTGGTGATGGCCTCCTGCAGAATCCGATAGATCATGAGCTGCTCGTCAGGGCTCAGACAGGCGCCGACGGGCACGGTGTCGAGCTCGATCCGAAGCGTCGAATCTTCCGAGACCATGCGAGCCCAGGTACGGAGAGCAGGCCCCAACCCGACGTCGTCGAGCTCGGGTGGCCGGAGCCCCCGCGCCACCCGGCGCACCCCATCCGCTACGGCCTCGATCTGGTCCCGGAGGCCCTCGAGGACCGTCGAGTCCAGCCCGTCGCTCCCCCGCCCCACCAGCCGCAGCTGGATGAGCAGGGCCGCGAGCCTCTGCGCGGTGTCGTCGTGCAGGTCCTGCGCGATGCGCCTCCGCTCCGCTTCGGAGGCCTGCATCCGGGCCGCCGCGAGCGAGCGGGTACGGGCGCGTTCCGTAACGTCACGCACAACCGCGATGGTACAGTCGGTCAGACACTCCCCATCCCCCGAGTCGAAGGGGCTGAGCGCCACCTCGATCGGGAATTCACTTCCGTCCTTGCGCCGGCCGCGTAGCTCCATGCCAAGTCCCATGGCCCGCGAGCGGGGGGCGCCCCGGTACCCGTTCCGATGGCCCTGGTGCGAGCCCCTCTGCTGATCAGGGACGAGCACCTCCACGAGCTCCCCGACGAGCTCCCCGGACTCGTACCCGAACATCTCGTGCACCTTGGGATTGACCGACCGGATACGCCCGCTCCGGTCCACCACGACGATGGCGTCCGGGGCCGCGCGAAATACCTCTTGGTACACCTCCATGGGAAGCGTGAGGTCGGGCGTCGTCTTCTGGCTCATTCGGAGATCGCGCGTGCAGTGGAGGCCTCTGGTGGACTGGTGATCCGGCACCGATACACCGGAATGGACGGAGAGTGCGGCCTTCTCGCGAAGATCGGGGCCGACTTCGGGGGAGCGTTGCACCTGAGCAACACACGTGTGCCTGCGAGACGGCACGCAGAATGCTCGGTCTTGGGGCGTGCGGATGATGAATAGAGCGATACGGGGGAGACGTTGATCGAAGTGGCGGCGGACGGTGCGTTGACCAAGGCCGCGCGTGGCGCCGGTCACGTTCTCATCGTGGAGCCCGACGTTACGGCCGCGCGACCATGGGTGGCGGCGCTCCGTGAGCGCGGGCTCGAAGTGGCCCATGCAGGGAGCGGCGCCGCGGCCTTGGCGTTCATCACAGTCGCCGATCGCCTGCTCGATGCGGTCGTGACGGACCTGGACCTCCCCGACCAGTCGGGGATCGACCTCCTGCGGCAAATCCGCTCCGCGGGCACCGACGTCCCTACGATCCTCCTCACTGCGCAGCCAACGATCCGGACGGCAATCGAGGCGGTGGAGTGCCGCGCGCACGGCTACCTGACCCTCCCGCTCGACCTCCCGTCGCTCCTGGAGTCGGTCGAGAAGGCGGTTGCGCACAGTCGAGTGGCACGCATGCGCGAGGAGGCATTGGCGCTCGTGGCCATGGCGGCCAAGCCGGCACTCGGCGTCCAGGTCGAGCGAGCGCTCGACACCATGTGGTTCGCGTACCAGCCCATTGTCGACCGGGACCACAACACGTGCGGCTACGAGGCGCTCCTCAGGAACGAGGAGCCCGACCTGCGGAACCCGCTCGCCTTGATCGAGGCCGCCGAGCAGTTGGGCCGCGCAGAGGAGCTGACAGAGCGAGTGTGGCGGCGAGCCCCCGGCCCGATGATCGAGACCGCCAGCGATCGCCTCCTGTTCATGAACGTGGACCCGGGGCAGCTCCGACTCGTGCGGACGCTCTCAGGCGAGGACGAGTTGGCGGGGCTGGGGGAACGAATCGTCCTGGAGGTGACCGAGCGGGCCGTAACGACCTCCGTGCCGCATCTGGCCGAGGAGATCCGCCACCTCAAGGGTCTGGGCTTCCGGATCGCCGTGGACGATCTCGGGGCCGCGTACTCCGGCATGTCGTCGTTCGCTCAACTGGATCCGGATTACGTGAAGCTCGACGGCACCTTGATCCGCGCCCTCAAGAGCTCGGACCGCCGGTATCGGCTGATCAGCGGCATCATCGGGCTCTGTGAGGACCTGGGCATCGAAGTCGTCGCCGAGGGCATCGAGACGCCCGAGGAGATGAGCGCCCTCATGGATCTGGGCTGCCACATGTTCCAGGGGTTCCTCGTGGGCATGCCGGGCGCCTGGGGGGGCTGACGCGACGCGGAGCGGTCCGGAGCAGGGCGTCCGGCTGCCGGGAGTAGGCGCTTCCCGGTCACGATCCGTGGCCTGGATCGTATCTTCTGCGTCCGACCACCCCACACGCCGGAGCCGACTCCATGACCGCCGCCCGCTCGCCCTATCGTCATTCCTCTGGCTGGCCGGTACGGGCCCTACGCTGGACCGCCGCCGTCGCTCTGGCCATGTGCCTCGGGACTCCGAACCCCGCCCTGGCCCAACAGCCGGCCCCCTGCGCGGGTGACGAGCATCGCCAGTTCGACTTCTGGATCGGCGAGTGGGAGGTCACGACGCCCCAGGGTCAACGTGCGGGGAGCAACAGCATTCAGTCGATTCTGGGCGGGTGCGTCCTGTACGAGAGCTGGGAGGGCGCGACGGGAAGCCGGGGCCACAGTTACAACATCTACGACCGGGGGCGCGGCGTCTGGCACCAGAGCTGGGTGGACAACTCGGGGCTGCTCCTACAGCTCGATGGGGCGCTCGCAGACGGGAGGATGGTGCTTTCCGGCCAGACGGAGTCCGCGACCGGTACGACGCACCACCGCGTCACCTGGTCCGTGGAGGATGACACGGGAGACGTGGTACGCCAGTTCTGGCAGTCCTCCACGGACGGCGGAGCCACCTGGAACGTTTCGTTCGACGGCACCTACCGGCGGGTCGGCAACTAGGGCAGCGGCCTCCGTCCAGGCAGGGCTTCTACGCGAAGGCCAGTCCCACCTCCGCCGCCGCGTCCCGCAACGCTCCCAGCAGATCGCGGGGATCCTCCCCCCGGTCGATGGCCTCGACCACCGCGCTCCCCACGATCACGGCGTTGGCATGGGGGGCCACGCGGCGGACGTCGTCGGGGGACCGGATTCCGAACCCGGCCGCGATCGGAAGCGGCGACAGCCCCCGCAGGCGCGACAGGTAGTCCGCGATCCCATCCCGATCCGACACCGACGCCCCGGTGATACCCGTCATGGTCACCGCATAGACGAACCCCCTGCTCTCCGCACAGAGTGGCGCCGCCCGCTCCACGGGGGTCACGGGCGTCACGAGTTGCACCAGCGCGATCTCGCGGTCGTCGAGCACGGACCGCAGGGGCCTGCACTCCTCGAACGGGAGGTCGGGCACGATCAAACCCGCGACGCCGGCCTCGCGGGCCCGATCCGCGAAGTGCTCGAAGCCGAGCTGCAAGACGGGATTGAGGTAGCTCATGAACACGATCGGGCACTCGGGCGCGGACGCCTGCAGGGTGTCGAGGATCCAACTCAGTGTGGTCCCGTCCCGCAGCGCAGCCTCGCTCGACCGCTGGATGGTGACGCCGTCCGCCATGGGATCCGAGAATGGGATCCCGACTTCGAGCACGTCGACCACGTGCGACAGCTCCCGTAGGATGCCCGGAAAGCGAGCGCGGTCGGGGAACCCGCCCGTGGTGAAGCCGATGATGGCCGCACGCCCCGCGTCGTTGGCGCCGCGGATCGCCGCTTCCAGCTGGGCGCCTCCGGCGTCGCTCAAGCGTCACCCTTCGTGTCGGACCCGCCAAAATGGCGGGTGAGCGTGGCCAGATCCTTGTCGCCTCGGCCGGACATCCCGATCAGGACGGCGGTGCCGGGATGCGCGCGGGCCCAACGGCGCGCGCCGGCGAGCGCATGCGCGGACTCGAGCGCCGGCAGGATGCCCTCGAGCGTGCAGCATTCGCGCACCGCCTCGAGCGCGTCCGCGTCGCTCACCGGCTCGTAACGAACGCGTCCGATCTCAGCCAGGAAGGCATGCTCCGGACCCACGCCCGGATAGTCCAGCCCCGCGGATATGGATTCGGTGTCGACCACCTGCCCGTGCGGGTCCTGGATGAGCTGGGTGTGGGCGCCGTGGAGCACGCCGGGGCGCCCGTTCGCGATGGTTGCGGCGTTCTTGCCGAGCTCGTCCGACTCGCCCCCGGCCTCGAAGCCGAGGATCTCGACCGAGGCATCGCCCAGGAACGCGTGGAAGAGGCCG
>JAHEKN010000105.1 GCA_024638305.1 Gemmatimonadota bacterium
GGACTCGGGCCGCAGACGAGGACCATCCTCTACGACATGGACGCGCCCCTTCACGACCGCTACACGCTCGTGCGCGACTTCGCGTCGGAGGAGGAGCACGCGCTGATACGTGACATGACCCTGGTCATCAACGCGTTCTTCGCCTGGGACTTCAACTCCTGCGAGCTAATCCACAAGGAGGGCGTCTGGTACCCCATCGACTTCGCCAACCCCTGCCCGGACTCGCAGGTCACGTCCCTCCACTATCACTTCCCGTGGTTGATCCTCGCGAACCTGCGCTGGTCGATATTCGCCACGGCAACCCTGCGGCGGATGCGGCCCATGGGATGGCGGCGCTACTTCAAGGTGGTCGAAGAGGGCATGACGCTCCGGGAGCGCCTGGACGCCCTTGTCCGGATCGCCCATAGGCGCTTTCAGACCGAGGCGTTCGAGGAGTTCTGCCACACGCACCTGCCCCATCTCGACGAGGTGGCGTGCGAGTTCTTCGGGTCGGGTGATGCCCGCGACGCCGTGCGGGTCAAGGTGGCCGCGCTCTTCCCACCCCACGAAGTCGAGGAGTTCACGGAGCTGTTCTTTGCCCGCATTCAGAAGTGGCGCGAGCTGGAGGGGTGCAGATGAAGGCCGTCCACAAGGTCCACTCCCGTGCGCTCGGGCAGGACATCACCATGGCCCGTTGGGGTGAGATGGGCGTTCCGTTCCTGATCTTCCCGACCGCCGGCGGCGATGCCGAGGAGATCGAGCGGTTCCTGGTGATCGATACGCTGGCGCCCTATTTGGAGGCCGGCCGCATCAAGGTCTACTCATGCGACTCGGTGGCAGGCCGTGCGATGCTCGCCGGCGAGGGCCGCCCGGAGGACCGGATGCGCATGACGGACCTGTTCCTGGACTTCGTGGGCCACGACGTGGTCTCGGCCATTCGGGCCGACTGCCGCTCGGACGACATCGGCATCGTCGTCGCCGGAGCCTCGATAGGCGCGTTCAACGCCCTGGCCACGATCTGCCGCTTCCCCGAGACGTTCACCACTGCGCTGTGCATGTCGGGCACGTACGGTCTCGAGCGATTCCTCAAAGCCCCCATAACGCCGGATTTCTGGCGCTCCTCACCCGTGCACTTCCTCCCTACGCTCGAGGGCCCCAGGCTGGAGGCGCTCAGAAAGCGGTTCATTCTCCTGGCGTCCGGCGAGGGCAAGGCCGAGGACATCGGCGAGTCCTGGTGGGTGGCCGGCGTCCTGGGTGAGAAGAAGATCCCCAACCGCCTGGATTCCTGGGGAGCCGAGTGGGACCACGACTGGCCCACCTGGAGGAACATGCTCCACAAGTACGTGGACGATTTCACTGCGCCCGCGGGCCCTGACGCGCCGCTCCAAGAGGGCGACGCTACATCGTAGACGGATGCGCCGTACCGCTACGCCCTACCCGCTACGCCGTAGGCGCTCCGCCATCCTCGGGGATTCCCTCGGGGCTCAGGGCGGGCGCGTAGTACGACGCGACGTAGTCCCTGAGCATGCGGTCCGCAGTGAAGTCACGGCCCGCTACCCAGAGGGCGCGCTTCATCCGCCGGGCCCAACCGACGGGTACGCCGTTCCCGTTCCGGTCGTGGTAGAGCGGGACCACCTGGTCCTCGAGGATGCGGAACACGTGCTCCCAATCCTCCTCGTCCGGATCGTCGAGGTCGGCGGCGATGGGGATGATCCACCCGTTCTCGCCGTCGAAGCCCTCCGCCCACCAGCCGTCGTGCGTCCCGAGCTGGGGCACCATGTTGAGCGCGGCCTTCATCCCGCTGGTCCCGGACGCCTCCATGGGGGCGCGCGGGAGGTTGAGCCAAACGTCGACTCCCTGGAACAACGCTCGCGCCAAGTGCATGTCGTAGTCCTCGACGAACGCGACCCGGCCCTCGTTCCTGGGGTCCCACGCGAGCTGGTGGATGCGTTCTAGGATCCTCTGACCCTCGTCGTCCGCCGGGTGGGCCTTTCCCGCGTAGATCAGCTGCACGGGCCGATGCGGGTCCGTAAGGAGCCGACGCAGCCGTTCCTCGTCGCGGAGCAGCAGGTCTGCGCGCTTGTACGAAGTGAACCGACGGGCGAAGCCAAGGGTGAGCACCTCCGGATCGAGCAACGGACCGGCGGCGGCGAAGTGCTTGGCGTCGGTCCATTGATCTCGCCACCGCACGCGCGCCTGCTCCCGCAGAAATCCGGCGGAGTGCCGCTTGAGCCCCAGATGAACCTGCCAGACGCGCTCATCAGGAATTGAAAGCACTCGGTCCCACAGTGCGGGATCCTGCACCCGTGCCTCCCAACCGGCTCCGAGCTCCTCGTCCAGCATGCACTGGATGCGACTCGCCATCCATGTCCAGCGGTGGACTCCGTTGGTGACGTGCCCGATCGGCACATCGTCCGGGGCCTTGTCCGGCCAGAGCCCCTGCCAGATCCGACGGGATACCTCCCCGTGCTGGGCCGAGACTCCGTTGATCCGGGATGACATGCGGATCGCCGCCGCCGTCATGTGGAAGACGTCGTCGTCGTCGCCCGGGGCCTTCCCGAGCCGCATGAACCCGGCGGCATCGACTCCGAGCTCTTCCCAAACAGGATCGAGGATGCTCTGGATCTGATCGAGGTGGAAGTCGTCGTGTCCGGCCGCGACGGGGGTGTGGGTGGTGAACACCGATCGGCTGCGAACCTCCCTCACGGCCTCATCGAGGCTCGACCCACGCTCGACCAACTCGCGGGCGCGCTCGAGCATCATGAAGGCCGCGTGGCCCTCGTTGGCATGCCAACCCGTGGGCTCGATTCCGACGGCCCGCAGGACCCGCACGCCCCCGACTCCGAGAATCCACTCCTGCTTGAGCCGCAGCTCCTCACCGTCCTCGTAGAGTCGAGCCGTGAGCTCGCGGTCCTGCTCGGCGTTCTCTTGGAGGTTCGTGTCGATCAGGAACACGCGCGTGCGCCCCACCCGCATCTCCCAAGCGCTCAGGTGAACGGTACGCCCCTCCAGCCGCACGCTGGCGAGCCCCGGACCGGCGCCAGCCTCGAGTCGGGTGAGCGGCAATACGGACGGGTCGAAGACCTCGTCCTCGCTTACCTGTCGCCCGTCGTCGTCGAACCGCTGGTCGAAGTAGCCGTGCCGGTAGAGGAGTCCGACCGCCACCAGAGGCACGCCCAGGTCGGACGCGCACTTCAGGTGATCGCCAGCCAGCACGCCCAGACCTCCGGCATAGATCGGGACGGAGTGGTGCACTGCGAACTCGGCACAGAAGTAGGCGACGGTTCGGCCTGCCAACTCGGGGTGGTTTACCGAGAACCAGGTGCCGTCGTCCGACGCCAAGACGGCCATCTGACCCCGCACGGACTCGAGCAGAGCCAGGAACTCCGGATCCTCCGCGCACTCCTGTAGCCGGCCGGAGGGCAGCTCCTTCAATAGCCGGACGGGGTTTTCGCGCGTCTCGGCCCACAGGGTAGGATCGAGAGAACGGAACAGGCGGCGCGCGTCGCGCATCCAGGTCCAAGCTAGATCGAGCGCGATGTCGCGGAGGCCGCTCAGCGGCTCCGGCAGGGGGCCGATCGTGTGGTGCGTAGGGTTCATTTGGTCGACGTCAGGGAAGGTCGGCGCGCGGAATCTGACAGGGTCTCCCCTCAGGTCAAAGGCGCGACGCAAGGACCACGCGGCCCCGGGGTGACTCCCGGCAACCTCTATTCCAGGTCCGCGAGCGGGAGACCCATGGGGTGGGTCGGAGGTGACCACGCGTCCCGATCCTCCGGGCACTCCTGGTCCAGGACCCCTACCACGTGCCGGTACATCTCCTCCGCTTGCTCGCGGGCATCCGCGATGCACACCACGCCCAGGCGGCCGAACTGCGAGAGGGCACCGATCATGTAGAAGACGGGCCCGGTCTGAGAGCCGTGGTCGAACCTCAGCGCATGGGCATCCATGATCTCGAAGAAGTCCTCCGGAGACAGCCCCTGATACGCAGCGGACCGGAGGTTGTCGGTTGCGAAGTAGTACTTGCGCACTCCCGCTTCCGACCGGTAGTCGCCGGTGACTGGGTCGAGCTCGCCGGGCACCAGCGATTCCAGCGCCATGAAGGGAAACGTGGTGCCCCCCACGCGGAGGTTGATCTCGATCCCGTGGACGGCGTCGTCCTGTCCGCCGGCTCCACACAGGAAGTCGACGGCGAACCGACCGATCACCCCGTGTCCGGCAAGCACGCTCCCCACCGCGAGGCCCAGCTCCTGGATGTGGCTCCGGTAGGCGCAATCGGCCGGAAACCTGCATCCTACGTAGGTCTGCCCGATGGGGCCTCCGAGCACCTGGTCGTGGGTCGACAGGATCTGGACCTGCCCGTCCGGATCGACCCGGAGCTGCACGCTGGGCGACGGAAGCGGGCTATCGTCCAGCCCTTCGAGGAACTGCTCCACGATTCCACCCATGTGCTCGAGCTTGACCAGATAGGTGGTGGCCGATTCGCCCGCCGTGGGGCGCAAGCCCTCGAGTGCCCGATCCAGTCGGAGCTCCCGCTCCAGAGCGTCGTCGGGAAGCCCCGTTGGAATGTCGATGATCGCGTTGCCGGCTCCGGCGAAGCTGTCGTCGAGCTTGATGACGGCACGCCGCATTCCGGGAACGGCGCGCGCGATCTCGTCCAGTCCCTTCACCAGATCGGTGCGGCTGTGGACGGGGGCCACCGCCAAGCCGGCGGGGACACCCGCCTCGGCAAAAACCCGGCGCGAACCCGTCTTGGTCCCGATCCATCCGAGTCGGGGGTCGGCGCCGCTGAGCGGGATACCGAGCTCCTCAGCCAACCGACGCTCGAGCTGCGTGGTGTTGAAGCAGGTCAAGTACGCTTGACCGCGATCGGGAATCGCGCGTCGAATGCGCTCGAGCAGCCGGGGCCGCCCCAGAACCTTCTCCGTGAGCGGACGCGGGGTCGGATCGTGTGTGGAGAGCAGCGTGAGTCGGCGCCCCACGTCCTGGCGCACGCGCTCGGGAAGCAGTCCGGTGAAGTAGGCGACGATGTCGGGGGAAATCGGCAGGCTCGTGACGACGATGGCGCGATCGCGGGGGTCCGCCAGCCGGAGCAGGCTCAGGAGGAAGCGCTCCTCGTAGAACTGGATTCCCTGGATCTTGGAGAGCTCCTCTCGGTCGAAGCTCAAGGATGGAACGACGACCCGGGTGTACTCGCCCGGCCCCCCTGCCTGGATGCGCCGCCAAAGATCGCGAAGGCGATCGCGATCGGCGTCGGCGTGACCCTGATCTGCAGGCATCATGGGCTGCGCGATCTGGAGAGGGGGACGAGCGGTTGCACGCGGTGGACCCCTGCCTGACCGCGACTCCGAGCGTACGAGTATACGAGGACGCGCGAGGCTACGGGCCTGGCGCAACCCACGCAAGTGATCGGACACGGATCCGGCTTACTGGCACGCTCGCGGCCACTCCACCCCGACCGGTGCCATCGGCGCCTCGCTCGAATCACCGGGGGGGGACGACGGGCCGAGCGTCGACCGAGCGGACGCCTTACCCGCTCACCTGGCGGAGAACTGGATACCGCCCAGGTTGCCTGGCACCGAGAAGGAGCCGGTGTACGACGCCGTGGCCGAAGCGTCGTCCGCGTCGAACCTCCAGCGTGTGACGCGTCCGGGTACCTGGTTGTGGTTGGTGACGAAGAGCTCGCCCCACGGGCTGAAGTCCAAGTCTATGGGACCCGCCATGTCGCCGCCCGCGACCGTGCCGTTCGGCACTGGCCTCCCCTCGCCGTCGAAGGTGAACCGTGCGATCCGGTCGCCGAAGTAGTCGGCCACGAGCAGCTCACCCCAGGGTGTGAACGTCATCCCGTGGAGGTTGGTGCCGGCCCCCTGCATCGGGGCCTGCGCAGAAGCGTCGCCCGACGCGTCGAAGGCGAACCGCTGGATGGAGTTCTCGAGGCTGGAGACGAACAGCTCTCCAGTCGCCGGGCGCGTCTGGATGCCCCGGCTGCTTCTGGCCGCCGAGAGCCTGCCGCTAAACGATGCAGCTCCCGACCGATCGAAGGTGAATCGCAGCACGGCGCCGCTCGCTTGCGCCAGGAACAGCTCGCTGCCCCGAAACGTCAGCCAATGCGGCTGTCCGAACGGTGCGCCGGTTCCCGCCGCGGTTATCAGCCCATTGGGGGTCACCGCCCCCTCGGGCTCCAGGTAGCGTGCCACCGAGCCCGTTCGGTTCGACACGAACATCTCACCCGTGGGACTGAACGCGATGCCACCCGGCTGACTGACGTTGGTCGTGATCTCGCGATCGAGGACCGCCTCGCCGCCAGCGGCCACCTCGTAGCGAAACACCTTGTCCGCGAAGGCCTCACCGATGAAGACCATGGCCGTGGACGTCGCATCGGTGTCGCCCCCGATCTCATATTGGCTGGGGCCGGCCAACCCGGCCGGTTGAGCGATGAACGGGCCGCTGACGCAGGCGGCCGCCATCGCCAACGCCAACGTTGCGGCGGACAAGGCAACCGACCGGCGGGGGAGGGCGTCGTCGCCGACTGCATCCGGGAACAGCATGCGCCGCGCGCGCATCACGAGGGACGCCCCGTCCGCGCCCATGGCCAGTCGCGGGGTCGTTGCGCAAAGCGTCTCGAGCTCGAGCAAGGCGCTGACGTAATGTCGGCGATCGTGGCAGACGGAAAGTGCGAGGTCGTCGCAGCAGTGCTCGCGCTCTTCTCGGATGCGTCGCGAGACCCACCAGACCGCCGGGTGATAGAAGAGAATCGTCTCGATCACTGCTTGCAGCAGGTTCACGACATAGTCGTGTCTGCGGACGTGAGCCAGCTCGTGCGCCAGGACGACACGGAGCTGGTCCGGTGAGAGGCCCGTCAACGCGCTGGCGGGAAGCAGGATCACGGGGCGGATCCAACCGACGACTGCCGGTACGGTCACGCGGGCCGAGCGTACCAACCGCACCGGCCTGGAAACGGCCAAGCGCGCGCAAAGCTCTCGCACCGTGCGCCGAACGCTCGACGGGACCGGGGACACGTCGAGACGCGTGAGCCCACGAAGTCGCATCCATCCCCCGAGCAGCCGAATCGAGAGGAAGAGCACGCCCAAGGTCCATGCCGCGACGATCCACGCGAGGTAGGGTTGGATCGTTGTGCGTGTCCGGGCGAGGAGCGCGGGCGCAACGGCTCCGGCCCGGCCCAGCGGGCCGACGTTCGCCGTGCGTCCGGTACCGTCCGTGAGGTCGGTCGTCGACGGGCCCGCGTAGACCATCCCTGCCGGGCGCGGCGCGGACGCGGGCCCCTCGATCCACGGAAGGCTCTCCCACGCCGCGACCGCAATCTCCCCGCTGCCCGCGTCGATGCTCCAGACCGTGAGCGCCGGGAACACGGCCATGAGCACGAGCGCCGACACGCTCACGGCGTACCGCACCTCCGGGCCGGCGCGGTGAAGGCCCCGGAGCGCGAAGGCCAGACCGGCAGCGACCAGTAGCCCCTGCCACAGGAAGTGGACCAGTGTGAGTCCCCAGAGCTCGTAACCGATCACTCGGGCTCGTCTCCCAGAGCAGCCAGCATGTCACGCACCTGCTCGATCTCGTCGGGGGTTGCCCGCCTGGATGACAGGGCCTGAAGCGCCAACCCCAGCGTGGAGCCGCCGAAAGCCTTCTCCGCGAGCTCCTCGACCAGGCGGCGGCGCGTCGAATCCCCGGAGACCACCGCCCGGTAGACGTGCGCCCGTCCCCGCTCGTCACGCTCGACAAGCCCCTTCTGGGCCATGTTCTGCATGAGCTTGAGGACCGTCGTGTAGCGGCGCGCCGCCGCTGCTTCCGCCGCCCCCTCGAGGACGTCGTGGATGGCACGCACGGTGGACGGCCCGCGCTCCCACAGTACCGTGAGGATCTCCAGCTCCGCATCGGTGGGGTGGGTGTTCACGGTCGACCTCGATCGCCCTTGGGCGCAGGAAGCGGGAACGTCTACGACGGCTGTCGTGGTTGGAGGGAGTCTACGCGTGGAGGGAGCGGTTTGACAATCCAGAGCGTTGCACGCTCGAAGCCGTCGGCGCCGTAGCTGGATCCCGCCACCTGACCCGAGTTGTTGATGTCCATGGCCCGGCCGAAGCCGCCCCCGAGCGTTCCGAGCTCCACCACCCGCCCGTCGTCCCAGAAGAAGGCACGGGAATCGCGGTCGGCGCCGGTGCTCCAGCCCGCGATCTGCCCCAGGTCGTTGATCGCGGTCGCCTCGCTCAGTTCCGCTCCCGCAATCTCGAGCTCGACGGCGTCACCGTCGTTCCAGAGCACCGCGACCGACGCGGATGCGCCGGTCCGGCTCCGGCCCACGATCTGGCCGGATTCGTTGACGCCGAGAGCCTGGCTGTCGCCTTCTCCCCCAGGATCTTCCAGGGTCGTGAGCGCTCCGTCGTCCCAGAGCACGGCGAATCTCCCACCGGAATCGACGAATCCCACGATCCGACCGGAGTCGTTCACGTCGGTCGCGTCGCTCGAGCCGGCGTGGGTGGGGTGAAGATCCACGACGGTCGGGCCTTCCCAATAGGCGGCGCCGGAGCCGTGGACACCGTGGTCGCTGGCGCCCACGACCCGACCCGCATCGTTGATGGCCGTCGCGCGACTGGTCGAGCCCGCCGACAGGACGCCCAGGTCGACCATGACGCCGTCCTGCCAGAGGAAGCCGCGCGTCCCGCCCGTCATTCGGCTCACGCCCACGACCTGACCGGACTCGTTGACGTCGAGCGCGCTACTGTACGCCCCGCCGAGGTCGCCGAGGTTGGTCATCACACCGGCCTCCCATAGGAACGCGCTCGTCGACCCGACCGACGTCGTGCTCCATCCCACGACCTGTCCGGCGTCGTTGATGGCGGCCGCCACACTGCAGCAGCCTCCGAGCGTTCCGAGATCGAGGATGGACGCGGTCTCTACGGCCTCCGCGTTCCGGGAAGGCGGGGTTGCGCGAGAACCGATCGCGCCCGGCTCACCCGGGCGGTCGCAGCCCACTGCGACCACCACCATCATCACGACGACGGTGGCGCGAGTCAGCGACGAGGGCGACGGCCGAGTCATGACGGAAGATAGGCCGTCGCCCCCCACGTCCGGCTAGTTCTGATGGACCCGGATCGATCCCCCGCCGATCTCCTGGAAGCCGTTGTCGTACACGTCCGTCTCGTTGCCGGCCGCGTCCTCGCTCCAGATCCGGATTCGGAACGTGTCGGGTGAGCTGTCGGTCGCCCAGATCATGAAGCGGTAGTCGCCCTGGCCGTTGATCGTGCCCGACCCTTTGAACCGGGCCGTGGCGCCGCCCGTCACCACCAGCCACTCGTAGTTCGAGCTGTGGAAGTTCAGGTCTCCGGTCTTGAACTGGAACTCCGTGCTCCCCGTCGGGACGTTCGCGCCCTTCTTGTATTTGGACACGAACCCGAAATTCGCCTTCCCCGCTAGCGACGGGTCTGCCACGAGCGCGCCCGGGGGCGAGTCGATCCAGCCTCCCCCGGTCACGAATCCGCCTTCGGGGTCGTAGATGACGAGGAAGCTCTCCGACGTGACGCCCACACCGGCGCCGTCCTTGTCGGTCACCTCCATGCTGATGGAATAGACGCCCGGGGTCGCGTACGAGTGACTCGGCCCCTGGCAGGTCGTCCCGGACACCGTGCCGGCGTGGAGCCCGGTGCCGTCCCCGTAGTCCACGAGGCAGGTGTACGTCTCATCGGCGGCACCGGCCGGGTCGAAGAACGTCCCGCTCGCCGAGACCGGCGGATCGTCGATGGCCACGGGATCGGCCTGGAACGTCACGGACGTCACGACCGGCGCCACGTTGGACACTGTCAGCGTGAACGACGTCTGTGAGGTCTCGCCCGAATCGTCCTCGACCGTGATGATGACCGTCTGACTCTCGGCTGGACCGTCCGTCGTGTCGAAGCTCCACGACCAGGTGCCGCCGCCCTGGTCCACGACGGTGCCCACCGAAGCCGAGAGCGTGACCGGGTCGCCATCGGGGTCCGAAACCGTACCGGTATTGCCAGCGGTCTGGCCCTCGTCCACGGCGATCGCATTCGCGTCGGCCGCGATGAACGGCGCCGCGTTCGGCGGCCCGCCCCCGCCGTGGGGTGAACCGAAGAAGCGGAGCACTCCGATGGTGGTGGGGACGGAGAACGAGCCGTTGTAGGTGGCGGTGCCGGAAGCGTCGGGAGAGCTGAACACCCAGCGGGTCACGAGGGCCGGGTTCCCGCCGTGGTTCGTGACAAACACCTCGCCCCATGGGCTGATGTCAACGTCGAGCGGACCGGCCATGCCGTTGCCGGAGATCGACCCGTTCGGAACCGCGTTGCCCGAGGCGTCGAAGGTGAACCTGGACACCGTGCCGCTCGAGTGGTTGGCGACGAGGAGCTCTCCCCACCCGGTCACGGCCATGCCGTGAGAGCCGCCGCCTCCGGCGCCGAACGCGCCGTTCGCCGTCACGTTTCCGGCGGCGTCGATCAGGTAGCGGTGGACGGCGCTCCCGGCGCTCGTGCTGAATACCTCGCCCGTGAGGTGGTTCGCGAGGAGTCCGCGAGCGCCCGCCGAGAACGTGCCGGCGAGCGTAGCGTTTCCGGCTGCGTCGAACGCGAACCGGGAAGCGTTTCCGTTCGCCTGGTTCTGGAGCAGTTCGCCGTTTCGGAAGTCGGACCACTGCATCTCGGACGCGAACGGGGCCCCCGTATTGGTCGGAGTGATCGAGCCATTCGGGGTCGCGGCGTTCTCCGGATCGAGGAAACGGTCGACCGCGGTCCCCGTGTGGGCGACGAACATCTCGCCCGTCGGACTGAAGGCGATCCCCCGGGCCGCGCCTCCGAGGGGGATCGTGCCGTCGGCTATCGCGCCTCCGCCCTCACTCACCGCGTAGCGAAGCAGATTGGTGCTGCCGAAGGCATCGGCGATGAAGAGCTTCGCCGTCTGGCCACCGCTCGGTTGTACGTCCAGCTCGAACTGGATCTGAGAAGTTCCGCCGTTTCCGTCGTCGGCATCGATGGTGACGGTCTGGCTCGTCTGCCCGGTCGTATCGAGGCTCCAGGACCAGGTGCCGTCGTTGTTGTCGACGACGGTGCCGATCGAGGCTGTCAGCGTGAGCGGATCGCCTTCCGCGTCGGAGACGATCCCGGTGTTGGTTGCGAGCGTCCCCTCGAACACGATGACCGGATCCGAGTCGGCAGTCAGGATGGGAGGGTTGTTCCCACCGCCCCCGCCATGGGGTGAACCGAAGAAGCGGAGCACGCCGATGGTGGTGGGGACGGAGAACGAGCCGTTGTAGATGGCGGTTCCGGACGCGTCGGGAGAGCTGAACACCCAGCGGGTCACGAGGGCCGGACTCCCGCCGTGGTTGGTGATGAACACCTCCCCCCACGGGCTGATGTCGACGTCCAGCGGACCCGCCATGCCGTTGCCCGAGATCTCTCCGTTCGGGACCGGGTTGCCCGCGGCGTCGAACGTGAACCTGGACACCCTGGTGTGGGCGTGGTTCGCGACGAGGAGTTCCCCCCACGCCGTGACGGCCATGCCGTGGGAGCCGCTGCCCCCGGCCCCGAACGAGCCGTTCGAAGTCACGTTTCCGGCAGCGTCGATCAGGTGGCGGTTGACCGCGCCCCCCCCACTGGTACTGAACACCTCGCCCGTGAGGTGGTTCGCGAGGAGTCCGCGTGAGCCGGCCGAGAACGTGCCGGCGAGCGTCGCGTTTCCGGATGCGTCGAACGTGAACCGGGAAGCGATTCCGCTCGCCTGGTTCTGGAGCAACTCGCCGTTTCGGAAGTCGGACCACTGCATCTCCGAGCCAAAGGGGGCTCCCGTGTTCGCCGCGGTGATCGAGCCGTTGGGCGTGGCCGCGTTCTCCGGATCGAGGAAACGGTCGACCGCGGTCCCCGTGTGGGCGACGAACATCTCGCCCGTCGGGCTGAAGGTGATCCCCCGGGCCGCGCCTCCGAGGGGGATCGTGCCGTCGGCGGTCGCCCCTCCGGCAGCGGTCACCTCGTAACGGAGCAGGTTGGCGCCGAAAGCATCCGCGATGAAGAGCTTCGCGGTCTGGCCGGTGCCACTGAACGCCGGCTTCAAGACCGGGCCTTCGGCCTCGACGTCCGTCGGCGTGGTAGCCAAGTAGTCACCGCCGCATGCGACAGCCACCGCCAACGTGGCCATGGTCGAGAGCAGCGCTCGGATACGTTGCGGGAACATTGCGACCTCCCAGGAACCGGTGGGCAGACGAGACATCTCGGCTCCCGAGCGGGCCTCGCTGCGGGATCGCGTTGGGGGCCCGCGTCCGGGATGGGCTCGTCTACGATGCACGTCGTATTCAGTAGGGCGCGAACATATACGACGCCCGTCGTAGGCGCAAACGGCGGCAGCCCAGGGGGTAGGGCTTGTCCGCTCGGCTGCACGCGCCCCACGTTGCGCCCCTCGGGTGGGGATCGGGGGCCGGTCACGTGCTCAGGACGAAAACGATGAAGTACGAAGCGCGCGTCTCTCCCTTGGCGACTCGCACGACAGTCGTTCCCTCTCTCGTGGCGCTCGCCGTGGCGATTCTCGCGCTGGCCGCCTGCAGCGCCGGCGCGCCGGACGCGCCGGCCGTGGTCGACGCTCCCACGAGCGACGGATCTCCCGAGCAGATGATCGCCCGCGCGCTCGCGTTCGAGCTCGACACTCCGTACGAGCCACCCCCCGGCGATCCCCTCCACCACGAGACCGCGGGGTTCGCCAAGATCCTGTGCTCCGGCGTGTTCATCACCGGCCTGGATCCGGCGGACGCAGCGGCCAACGTGGGTGGCTTCATCTCGGATTTCGAGCTCCGTGGCCACGTGGTCGACACCGTGGTGGACTTCGAGCGTGAGCGCGTGGCGCTGACCCTGCCCGACGGGGTGACCCGCACCGCCAAGCGCTACAAGAACCAGGGGTGCGTGGCACACGGAATCGGCGAGGACTCGGTCCACTTCGCCCCGTCGGACGTGCCGCGCAACCTGCCGCCGGCTGCGACGACCCCCTGGCCGATGGGCGACGTGCTCTCCGACGATCACTGGCCGACCGAAGTGAACATGGAGCTGGTCCGGCAAGCGGTCGACGTCGGTTTCGGGCCGCCGGAAGCCCGTACGCTCGGGCTGGTGGTCACCTACAAGGGACGGATTCTCGGCGAGCGCTACGACCCCGGTGTGGACATCCACACGCCCCTCGAGAGCTGGTCGATGACCAAGAGCCTGACCGGCACGCTCATGGGGGTGCTCATCCAGCAGGACGAG
>JAHEKN010000106.1:0-6888 GCA_024638305.1 Gemmatimonadota bacterium
TCCTGACCGACGTGGACGTGAATCTACTGACCGAGCGCAGGCGGCGGGGACCGGCAGGGCGCGCGGGAGGCGCCGACGGAGCGCCGGGCGAGAACCGGGTGCTGCGGTCGGGCGCCGAGGAACACGTGCCGGGCAAGGCCACGGTGCGGCTGGCGGCCGGGGACGTGCTCAGCGTCCGGTCCCCGGGCGGTGGCGGATGGGGTCACCCCCAAGCGTCGGGGCGTGCGTGATGCTCCTACAGCTCGCTCTCCTCTGTGACCAGGCCGCGGCCAACCCCGATGGCAAGCTGGACGTACACGGGATCTTCAACGATCTCTATGCTCCCGGCTTTCCCGCCAAGCAGGACCGCATGGTCCTGGTGCTCCAGATCGAGTGGGAACACGCGGACCAGGGTCGTTACCAGTTTCGCGTAGACCTGTTGGACCCCGACGGCAATCCGGTCCTGTCCGTCGAGGGACACACGGACGTCGACGCGAGGCCCGTGGAGCGAGCGCCGCCTCGGACCCGTCTCATCATGCCTCTCGAGGACGTGGTGTTTCCGGTCCCGGGGCACTACCGCGTGCAGGTCCGTCTGAAGGGCAAGACGCTCCCAGGCCCGTCGCTACACCTGGTTTCATCCGCCGAGCCGATCAGGGGCTGATCGAGGGGGAGCGGGCCCCGTACCGCTAGAACCAGGTCATCTTGGCCGCGAGCAGCGCGAAGGCCGCCAGCGTACCGAGGAGCGCCTCGTATTCGCGGTTGTGCAGGTACCGCCGCGGCTCCACGGCTCTCGGCGCCGAGCGCACCACCTCCGGGTCCATGTACGGCGCCAGCCGCGGAAAGAAGAGTGGTACCCGGTGCGCATAGGTCCGGAAGCGATCGCCGAACAAGGACTCGAGATGCGCCGCCTCCCGGGCCATGGTCCTCGGGTAGACGGCCGCGAAGAAGATCACGAACAACACGATGAACGTGGGCTGCCCACCGGCCACGGTGGCCCCCAGTCCAAGGAAGAAGCTCCCCAGGTAGAGCGGATTGCGCGTGTAGGCGTAGGGCCCGCTCGTCGTGAGCACCTGGTTCTTGTGGATCCGGCTGGCGGCCCACGCGCGCACGGCTAAGCCGATAACCGCCAAAGCTCCGCCAGCCGCGAGCAGCCCCGGCCGCGGGGCCGCGAACCAGAAGAAGGGGAGGATGAGGAGCCAGACGCCCCTCAGGCGCAGCGTGGCGAGGTTCAAGAGGAGGGCGCGGCCGGCATCGATGCGAGGGGGCGCCCGATCTGGATGTCCTCCAGGTGGAGCGTCAGGTTGCCGATGGACAGCTTGGTCTTCATGTAGACGAGGATCCGCCGCTCGTCGTCGGTGAAGTAGAGCTCCGCCTCGCCGCCGTCGCTGAACATGCCGCTCGTCTGGAAGGTGGGCCGCAGAACGACCGTGTCGAACACACCGGCTGGCACCTCGATGGTCTCGCGCCTCAGGACCCGCAGCTCGACGGGGTTCCCGGACTCCTTGAAGTAGCGGTCGAAGGTGTAAACGTCCCCGGGCTTGAGCGGCAGGGTGCGCGCGAAGTAGACGAACGAGATGTCGTCGAGGGGCACGTCATCCATCGTCTCACCGGTCTCGCCGTTGTCCTGCACCCAGCGGCGCTCGTCCGGGTAGATTTCGTATTGACGCAGTCGCTTGTAGTTGACCTCGTGGATGTTCTGTCGGAAGCGGAGGCTCGAAAGAGTCTCCACGTCCATCCACGAGTCGTGGTCGTCCTTCACGGTGAGCCCCAGCCTGCCGCCGTCCAGCGTCATGCTGAGCTGATACGCCGCCCGGCCGCGCACCGACTCGATCCCATCCACGGTCAGCGCGCCCTGTCCGAGGCTGAAAATCCCCCACTTCACCTTGTAGGTGAAGCGTTCTCCGGGACCGAACGGGACGGGGGCGATGTCCCGGCTCACCGTCACCGGTGCCGGAATCCTGGTGGCCTGGGCGCCGGCCCAGCCCGGCACCATCGACGCGGCCAACCCGAGCGCCAGGGACGCGCTGCGCTTCATCGCGCCCCCTCCTCCGCTCGAAGCCACACCAGGCCGCGGAGACGCGACAGTTGGCGCAGCGTCGGAATCAGTCTCATGCGTGAGCTGCGCCTGCGAAGATCGTACCGGAGGGTGACCGGCGTATCATTGATTCTCCGGGCGAACTGGGTCAGGGCGTGCGCCAACTCCACGTTGGCGGCCCATCCCGATCCAGTCGCCAGAGGTCGGTCGTCTCGTTCTCGCAGCGCCTTGCGCACCACGACCACGCGGTAGGCCCGCAGGCCACACAGAGGGTCCCGCACGGGCGCGTTCGCCTGGATCCCCGAGAGCATCCGACCCGTGAGCCAGCGTAGGAGCCGGACCCTCCGGGGTTGGGCGTTCACGTTCTCTACCTCGCCCGCCACGAGGTCCGCTCCCCCCTCGATGGACTTGACCAGTGGCACCAGGTACTCGGGGCCTTCGGTGAAGTCGGCCTGCAGTGTCACGGCCACGTCGCGTTTGGGATATGGTGCCACGTCCACCACGTGCCGCAGCAGCCGGTCCATCGCCCGGCCGTGCCCCAGCCGCTCCGACGACCTCAGCACCTCCATGGGCAGGACCTGTCGGTAGCGCTCGAGGACTGCGTCGGTATCGTCGCGCGAGGCGTCGTTCAGCACGACCACCAGGTAGTCACGCTCGAACTCCTTCATCACGCGCCGCACCTTCCACAGGAGCACGCCGAGCGTGCGAGCCTCGTCATGTGCGGGAATGCAAACGTAGATCATGGCCCAGGTAATACTGTCACGGAATCCGGCAGTTCCTGATGGGAGATCACGTTGCCCCTCCGGATCGCTCCGACGCGGTGTCCGCGAACTGCAGCTCGTAGAGCCGCGTGTAGAGCCCGCC
Organism: Gemmatimonadota bacterium; assembly: GCA_024638305.1. Taxonomy (GTDB): domain Bacteria; phylum Gemmatimonadota; class Gemmatimonadetes; order Longimicrobiales; family Gaopeijiaceae; genus JAHEKN01. Next base: position 2,879 of record JAHEKN010000106.1, read on the forward strand.
CGACTCGAGCAAGGCGTCGTGGCGCCCGGTTTCGATGACCCGGCCGCCCTCGATCACGATGATCTGATCGGCCTTCTGGACGGTCGAAAGCCGGTGGGCGATCACGAAGACGGTGCGCCCCTCGAGCAGCGTCCCGATGGCTTCCTGCACCAGTCGTTCGGATTCGGTGTCGAGAGCGCTCGTCGCCTCGTCGAATATGAGGATCGGCGGATCACGAAGAATGGCACGGGCAATCGCGATCCGTTGGCGCTGGCCACCCGACAGCTCCGTCCCCCGCTCGCCCACCAGGGTGTCGTACCCTCCCGGAAGGGCCGTCACGAACTCGTGGGCGTGCGCGGCTCGGGCGGCCGCCTCGATCGTCTGGCGGGTGGCGTCGACCACGCCGTACGCGATGTTGGCCGCCACGCTGTCGTGGAACAGCACGGTCTCCTGGCTGACGATCCCCAGGCTCGACCGGAGCGAGCGAACGGTGAAATCGCGAATGTCGACACCGTCGATCAGGATCTCGCCGGCCGACACCTCGTAGAAGCGACCCAGCAGGTCCACGATCGTCGTCTTGCCGGCGCCGCTCGGCCCCACCAGTGCCACCACGCTCCCGCGCTCGACGGTAAACGACACGTCCTCCAGGACGGGCTCACCCGGCCGGTAGCGAAACCCGACGCCACGGTACTCGATCCGGTCGGCCAGGCCCGGAAACGGGAGTGCGCCTTCCCGGTCACGAATCTCGACCGGTGCGTCCAGGAACTCGAACACCCGCTCGGCGCCCACCAACCCGGGCTGGATGAGCGTGGGGAGCTTGCTCAGATACTTCACCGGCTGGTAGAGCCGCATGCTCAGCGCCAAGAGTCCGATGAACGAGGCGCCCTCCAGCTCACCGGTCACCAGAACGAGGTGCGAACCGTACCACAGCAGCACGACCGTGCCGACCGCCGCAAGCATCTCGGTGAGTGGGGCTGCGAGCGCCCGCCATTTCTCGGTCCGCACGAAGGTTCCGAAATAGCTGCCGGTGAGCCCACGAAAACGCTCCCGTTCCTGTGCCTCCGCTGACGCGCTCTTCACCAGCCGGATTCCCGAGAGGGTCTCCTCCAGGTGCGATGTGACCTCCCCGGCCAGATCGAGGACGCGGCGGTCCCCCCGCCTCAGCTTCTTTAGGAGCGGCCCCCAGACTCCCATCGTCAGCGGAACCACGACGAACGCGGCCAACGTCAGCTTCCACGAGATCATGAGCATGAGGGCGACGGCCGCGATCGCCTCCAGGATCGACCCCAGAGCTTTGGTCAGCTCCCGGGTCGCCAGGGTGCGCATCTGCTCGACGTCGTGGGTGAGCCGGGAGATGATCTGCCCCGTCCGCGTCCTCCCGAAGAACGCCAAATCCAGCTCGAGAAGGTGGTCGTAGACCTCGTTGCGCAGATCGCGGGTCACGCCCTGCTCGACCCGGGCGGACATGTAGGACCGTAGGAAGTCGAACACGTTCTTGACCAGAACCACGCCCACGATGAACAGGACGATCCCGCGAACCACGCTGGCGGGGTCGCCCGAGAGGTCGACCACCCGACCGACAGTGCCGTCCAGCAACCGCTCGAATGGACCGTCCGCGGGGGCCCCGCCAGCCTCGTTCGCGAACAGCGTGCGCAGAAACGGGATCAGCAGAGCCAGAGAGAACGCGTCCAGAGCCGCGAACGCGAACATGCCGACCGTGGCCAACGAGAGCGCCCCCAGGTGGGGGCGCAGGTAGTGGAGAATCCGGAGGTAGAGTCTCACGGCGGCGGGTCAGCGGCCCCGGGGCACGAGACGCACGGTCGGCACGATCATCTCTTCGGGAGAAACCCCTCCGTGCAGGAACGACCCCCGATAGCGCGCCTGGTACTCACGGAGCTTGGTCGGATACACGAAGAAGCGATCGTCGAGCGCGACGAGGTACGAGTGCCCCAGGCTCCCTTCCGGCAGGCGCAGGTCAGCCGCCCGTCGGGTAGCGAGCACGCCGCTGGGATCTTCGGCTCGGAGGTCCGCACCGAACTTGTAGCGGAGGTTGTCGGTGACGTCCTTACGTGCGAACACGGTCGTGGGCTGGTGACAGTGGATCGATCCGTGGTCCGTCGTGAAGATTACGCGCAGACCCTCGCGGGCGGCCTCGCGCAGGACGGCGAGGGCCGTGGAGCGCTCGAACCAAGACCTGGTCAACGCGCGTAGCGCCGCCGCGTCCTTCGCCACCTCCATCAGCACGGGCGACTCGCTTCGTCCGTGGGTCATGAGATCCACGAAGTTGAAGACGAGCGCGATCACGGAGCCGGGTACCGCAAGGGCCGAGCGCACGCGTGAGCGCACCTGGTCCCCGCCGCGGTCGGTGAACACCTTCTCGTAGTGGACCGGGATGTCCCGACCGGTCAGCCGCCGCAACTGCTCCGTCAGCAGCCGATCTTCGAACGCGTTCATGCTGCCCTCGTCCCCCGCCGCGTCCCACCACCCCGGGTTCTGCTCGGAGATTTGATCGGGAAAGAGCCCGCTGAAGAGCGCGTTCCTGGCGTATGGCGTGGCGGTCGGCAGGATCGAGTAGTGATACGACTCCTCGATGTCGAACGTCTCGGCCAGCAGCGGTGCGATCACGCGCCACTGGTCAAGCCGCATGCAGTCGAGCACCACGAAGAACACGGGGTCCGACGACAGCTCGTCCACGAGGAACTCGCGCACGACGTCTATCGACAGCCGGGGGCGGGCGGAACGCTCGGCCTTGACCCAGCCTGCGTACTCGCGACTGACCCAAACGCCGAAGTCACGGCGGAGGTCCTCGTTGAGGGCGTGCACGCTCTCGAGCAGGCCGGGCTCCCCCGATGTCTCGAGACGCACGTTCCAGTCAACCAGCTCTGAGTAGACGTTGTGGAACGCGACGGGATCCGCGGCCTCTTCCTTCTTGCGAGCCAACCGTTGGAAGCGGCCGGCGAAGTCCTGCGCCACCTGCTGCTGTCGGATGGACGACCCCTCGAGAATACGGGTGACCACCGAGAGTACCTGCCTCGGGCTGGTCGGCTTCACCAGGTAGTCGTCAACCCGCCGCCCGATCGCCTCGGTCATGGTGCGGTCCTCTTCGGACTTCGTGACCATGACCACCCGCGCGTGGGGATCGCGACGACGAAGGATCTCGAGGACCTCGAGCCCCGGGCGACCCGGCATCTGCTCGTCCAGCAGCACCAGGTCGTAGAAGTACTCGTCCAGCAGGGCCAGGGCGTCGTCCCCGTTTGCGATCGCGTCCACGTGGTAGCCGCGCTGCTGCAGGAAGAGCAGGTGGGGCTTCAGGAACGAGATCTCGTCGTCCACCCAGAGGATGCGCTTGGTGCCGGTCGTCGCCATGAGCGGGAATGTAGCGGGTCGATGCTCGCGCCGGGCCGCGCCGCCGGGCGCGGGGAGTCCGGGCTACATCTTAATCGTGTAGGGAAACCAGGAGGCAACCGGCTGTCCGCCGCGGGTGGCGGGCCGGAAGACCCATTCGGCGGCCTCCGCGATCAGTCGGCGGTTGAAGTCCCGGTCCGACGTCGGCGGATCCAGTCGGGTCGAGTCGGCGACCACCCTCCCTGCTTCGTCGACGAAGACCCACACGTCGATGGAGCTCCCGCGCAGGGCTCGGTTGGTCGGGGGCATGATCATGCCGCGAGGCGTCGGTGGCACCGAACGGAAGAGCCCCTCCTCGGTGGTCCCGCCGTCGCCCCTGCCCGTGCCGGTCTCGAGCCCTGGTCCCTCCATCTCACCCGGCCGATCGCCGATGAGCGATCCAGGATCGACCGGAGGCTCCGCGACGAGCTCGACGGGCTCGATGTCCTCGAGGGTGGGAAGCGGCTCCAGGGGCGGTACGATCGGGATGACGGTCTGGCTAGGAAGCTGGATGGCCGTCAGGCCGCCGGCCGCCGCGCTCGGATCGTTGGCGCGCGGGCCGGCCGCCGCGAAGGGCGACTCCGGGATGGGCGCCCATTGCCACGCGAGGAAGAGCAGCGCGTGCACACCGAGCGATATCCACATCG
>JAHEKN010000106.1:6898-13117 GCA_024638305.1 Gemmatimonadota bacterium
GCGCGTTTCCAAACGCGGTTCGTGCCCTCGCGGCGCTCAGCGACGGTCTGGAAGTGATCGGCTGCCATATTCGTTAGTACTGGGCGCGTCTAGACAAGGTTTCCCGCGGTTGCGTGCCCTCGTGTCCAGAAACAACTTCCAGGCCATCCGCCCGCTTCCTCGCGGACCGGGCGTATTCTCACCACGGATTCCATGTCCGACGCTCCTCGCGGGTCACTCCCCGCCGCCCTGCGCGCCTATCTCGAGCTCACCAAGCCCGGCATCGCAGGCTACGTGGTGCTGGTCACGGCGGCCAGCTTCTATCTGGCGTCGCGGGGGCCGCAGGCGCTCGGCGCCCTGCTCCTCACCGCGGTCGCCACCGCGCTCTCGACCGCGGGATCGCTGGCGCTGAACCAGTACCTCGAGCGCGAGGTCGACGGACGGATGGCGCGCACCCGGACCCGCCCCTTGCCTACGGGCCGGCTGGCGCCTCGAGCGGCCCTGGTCTTCGCCGTCGTGCTGTTGGTGGGAGGCGTAGCCACGCTGTGGGCAACGATGGGCCCCCTTCCCGCGCTGCTGACACTGGGGGCCGGGCTCGCCTACAACTTCGTGTACACGCCGCTCAAGAGCCGGTCGTACCTGGCCACGCTCGCGGGAGCCGTTCCGGGGGCAGTGCCGGCGCTGATCGGCTGGAGCGCCGCCACCGGGTCGCTCGCTGCGGGCGCTTGGGTCCTGTTCGCGATCGCTTATCTCTGGCAGATGCCGCACGTGCTGGGCCTGGCCTGGGTGCTCAGGAACGACTACCGGCTCGCCGGCTTCCGGTTGGCGCCGCCCACGGACCCGGAGGGCCGGGTGATCGGCCTCCACATGATGCTCTATGCCATCGCGTTGCTCCCGGTAAGCCTGCTGCCGACCGTGATCGGGCTCACGGGCGCCCTGTACATGGCGGGAGCGTTCCTGCTCGGAGCCTGGCTCATCGTGCTCTCCGCGCGCGCCTGGCGCTCCATGACGGACGAAAGTGCCCGCCGGGTCTTCCTGGGCTCCTTGATCTACCAACCGCTGCTGCTCGGGCTGCTTCTGATCGATACCGTGAGGCTCTGACGATGACCCGTACGACTCCCCGACGTGCCGCGCTGGTCGTCCTGGCGGCGCTCACCCTCTACCCCGTCTCCACCATGGCGCAGAATCCCAGCGTGGACCGGCCGCGAGCGCGGGACCTCGGCATCGCCGTCGGCATCTTCCAACCGGGGACCCACAACGCGATCACCGACGTGGCCGGGGTATCGGTCGGCCACAGCACGGTCGTGGACGGGGATCGGGTGAACACCGGTGTGACGGCCATCCGCCCGCACCCGGGGAATCCCTACGTCGCGCGCGTTCCAGCGGCCATCGTGGTCGGTAACGGCTACGGCAAGCTGATCGGAGTCACGCAGGTGCGGGAGCTCGGCGAGCTGGAGACTCCGATCCTGCTCACGTGCACGCTCTGCGTCTGGAAGGCGGCGGACGCGATGGTGGAGTGGGCGCTCGGGCTCGAGGGGATGGAGGAGGTGGGATCCCTCAACGCCGTCGTCGGGGAAACCAACGACGGCGGGCTGAACGACATTCGCAGCCGGCCCATCGAGCCACGACACGTGGTGGAGGCCCTGGAGTCGGCCTCCGGCGGGGCGGTCGCGGAGGGGTCGATCGGGGCGGGACGAGGGACGCGCGCGTTCGGATGGAAGGGTGGGATCGGCACCAGCAGCCGTGTCCTCCCCGAGTCTCTCGGTGGATTCACGGTCGGCGTGCTCGTGCAGTCCAATTTCGGCGGGATCCTCACCATCGCGGGCGCTCCCGTCGGGATCGAGCTCGGACGCTATTCCTTCCAGGGCGCCGTCGAGCGGACGCGGGAGGGCGCGGAAGGGACCGCTGCCGCACCCCTGCGGGACGAGGCCTGGGACGAGGGGCAGGGCTCGATCATGATGATCGTGGCTACCGACGCGCCTCTCTCCGACCGGAACCTCGAGCGACTGGCTCGCCGGGCGCTCATGGGCCTGGCGCGCACGGGGTCGTTCGCGGGCAACGGGTCGGGCGACTACGTGATCGCCTTCTCGACCGCCGAGGCGGTCCGTCGGCGTCAGGGCGAGCCGCTGCCCACCGTCGCAGACTTGCCCAATCCCCGCATGTCGGCGCTGTTCGAGGGTGCTGTCGAGGCCACTGAGGAGGCCATCTACAACTCCCTGTTCAAGGCCACCACGGTGAGCGGTCAGGGGCGAACGGCGGAAGCCATCCCGATCGAGGAGACCCTGGAAGTGCTGAGGCGCTACGGGGTCGTGGGCTCCGGCAGCCGCCGTTAGGCAGCCGATGGGGGATCGTCGCCGGAGGTCCCGCTACCACACGTGTCCCTGCCAGCGGGTGTAGTGCACGGGGCACACGCCAGCGCGCTCCAGAACGTCCAACCCATCTCGGACCCGGTATTCCTCCCGGTAGAACACGTACGCCACGTTGGCCTGCACCATCAACTTGGCGCACATGACGCAGGGGCTGGCGGTGACGAAGGCGACTTTGTCCTTCATTGTGCCCGGCGCCTTGACCAGAGCGTTCATCTCGGAGTGGATACACCCACAACCGCCCGGCTCGGGTGTGTCGCACGTGTTCGGGAATCCCCGCACGTTACCGTTGTACCCGATCGCGACCACGTTTTCGAGCGTCGGGTCCGTCAGGACGGTGCCCACCTGCAAGCGCACGCACGTGCTACGCTTGGCCAGCTCCTCCGCCATGCGCATGTACACCTCGAACAGCGGCGGACGGGTCACCCGATACGCGGACTGCTCCGCCTCATCGACCCCCTCGACCACATTGAGCGGGTGCGTGTTCTCACGGACCAGATCGCGAAAGAGGGTGGCCATGGGTGACCCGTGTGGAGGGTGCGGGGACGGCCCTTACGTTGCCCCTCGACCGCAGAGAAACGCCAGGAGCTCGGACATGGTCGTGCGTCCCGTGTCGCGCGCGTACCAGCGCCGCACTTCCCGGTAGCGCTCGCGACCGTCAAGCTCCATGCCCTCCCCGAGCACCCAGCGCTGCAGCTCGGTCGGGCGCGGCCCCCAATGACCGAGCTCCTGGAAATCGCGATCGAGCGCGATCACGATGGGAATCGACCGGCTGCGTCCGTCGGTCAGGTACCGGTCCATCAGCTCGAGGTTGGTGTCGCGCTCGAGCACGCGCATCTCGATGCCGTAGTGCCGGGCCAGGTGAGCGGCTACCGGGAGCGTGTTCACGGCGTCCCCACACCAGTCCTCCGAAATGGCCAGGAAGTAGGCGCAGCGCGCCACGTCTGTCGCCTCCGGAAGATCATCGGGAAGCCGAACGCGCTCGTGCACCCCGTGCCAGAGGTCCCGGTTCTTGACCACGCGGGCCAGATAATCGTCGTACGACTCCGCCGAGCCCCACCACTGCTCGAGCGTCCAATCAGTCCGATCCTCAACCGTTCCGCTGACGGACTGAAGTTCGCTCACGAGGTGGCCTCGGCCGCAGCCGCAGCCTTCTGACGCATGGCCTTCTTGCGCACGTGCGGGTCCAGATGGCGCTTGCGGAGCCGGATGGCCGCCGGGGTCACTTCGATCAGCTCGTCCTCCTCGATGAACTCCAGCGCCAGCTCCAGCGTGAGCTTGCGCGGGGGCTCGAGGCGGATGTTCTCGTCGCTCGCCGTAGTCCGCATGTTGGTCAGCTTCTTCTCCTTGCTGACGTTCACCTCCATGTCCCCGGGGCGGACGCTCTCCCCCACGATCATGCCCGAGTAGGCCTCGTCGCCGGGGGACACGAACATCGTGGCCCGCTCCTGCAGGTTGAATAGGGCAAACGCCACCACGGTTCCCTGCCGGTCGGCCACCATCACTCCCCGGGTGCGTCCGCTCAGATGCCCCACCCAGGGTCCGTACTCCAGGAAGTTATGGTGCAGGGTCCCTTCACCACGCGTGTCGGTCAAGAACTCGGACCGATATCCGAAGAGGCCGCGGGCGGGGATCCGGAAGCGGAGCCGCGTGACCCCCGAGTCCATGGTCGTCATGTCGGTCATCTCAGCCCGCCGCTGGCCCAGCTTTTCGATGACGGTGCCGACGAAATCGGACGGGACCTCGGCCACGACCTCTTCGAACGGCTCCAGCGCCTCTCCGTCGGGACCCTGCTTAACGATTACGCGTGGGCGCGACACCGCGAACTCGAATCCCTCACGGCGCATCGTCTCCATCAGGATCGTCAGGTGGAGCTCCCCGCGGCCGGACACGGTCATCGTGTCGGGCTGCCCGGTGTCCTCTACACGGAGCGCCACGTTCTTCTCGAGCTCCCGGAGCAGCCGCTCGCGGAGCTGGCGCGTGGTCACGTACTTACCGGACCGGCCCGAGAACGGCGAGTCGTTCACGGTGAAGTCCACGGACAGCGTGGGCTCCTCGACCTTGATGCCCCGGAGGCGGTCGGGGTGCTCGGGATCCGTAACGGTCTTGCCGATCTCCACGGCCTCCAGCCCGGCCAGCCCCACGATGTCCCCGGCGGCGGCCGCTTCGATCTCCGTCCGCTCGAGCCCCTCGAACGCATAGAGTCGCATCACCTTGGCCCGCTCCACGTCGGTGGCGTCCACCCATCCGGGCTCACCGACGGGGAGCAGGGCGACCGTTTGATTTACGGCGACCTGCCCACGTTCGATGCGGCCGATCGCGATGCGACCCACGTAGGACGAGTGGTCCAGCGTGGAGATGAGCATCTGGAAGGGGCCGTCCCGGTCCGAGGTGGGTGGCGACACCCGCTCGAGGATGGTGCGGAACAGCGGCTCCAGGGTGCCGGGCGTGCCCGCCACTTGGTGGGCGGCTTCCTCGGCGCCGGACACGACCCAACCATCCCGTCCCGAGCCGTAGAGAAAGGGAGCGTCGAGCTGGTGATCGCTCGCGTTCAGGTCCATGAACAGCTCCAAGACCTCGTCGTGTACCTGATCCGCGCGTGCGTCGGGACGGTCCACCTTGTTGATCACCACGACCGGCTGCAGCCCGAGCTCGAGGGCCTTGCGGGTCACGAACCTCGTTTGCGGCATCGGCCCCTCGGCCGCGTCGACCAGGATCAGGACGCCGTCGACCATTCGGAGGATGCGTTCCACCTCTCCGCCGAAGTCGGCGTGGCCGGGCGTGTCCACGATGTTGATCTTTACGTCCTGCCAACGGACGGAGGTGTTCTTGGATAGGATCGTGATGCCCCGCTCGCGCTCGAGAGGGTTCGAGTCCATCACGCGTTCTTCGACGTTCTGGTTGGCGCGGAACACCCCCGCCTGGCGGAGCATCTGGTCCACCAGCGTGGTCTTTCCGTGATCGACGTGCGCGATGATCGCGATGTTGCGAATGGGCATGGACCGCGAGACGAGCCCCTGGGGGCGCGCCGTAGATGGGCTAATTAGGGGATAGCCATAAAAGATAACGAAACTTCCGCTCCCTTTGGTGGATGGGTTCGGGATTGCTGACGGCGTGGTGAGCGCTCGCGGAGACCTCGGTCGAGCCGGTAGCTTTCTGGTGAGCGGCCGTCCCGGTGTGGAGCCGGGGGCCGCCCGACCGACGACAGGGAGGCACCGGTGTCCGCCGATGGAAGCATGGTCCAGAGCGCCCACGGCAGTCGCGGGGGGGACGAACGCGGCGGAGAGCATCCGCCGCCGAACCCGACCCGCGGACGCCGAGCGCTGCGAGGTGCCCTCGGCCTCCTGGCCTGCGCGGCGACCCTTACGCCGGCCTGCGGCAGCACTCCGGATGGCAATGGCTTCGGCGTGATCCTCGCGGAGGTGGAGTGGTCACAACTCGCCTATGGCGATGGCATCCAGGTTCCTGTGGCGCTGGTCCGTCCGAACCAGTACTCGGACACGGGGAGACACCCGGTCGTGTTGGCGCTCCCGTGGGGCGGGGGCACGCCCGACCTGGTCCTCGGCATGCTCGACTCCTACTGGAGCGTCGAGGCGCCCCAGCGCGGCTACCTGGTCGTGTCTCCAGCCATCCTGGGCTCCTCCCTCCAGACCGAGGCCGACCTCTTCCTGCCGTCTCTGTTCGCGTGGATGAACGCCAACCTGTCCTTCGATCCCGAGCGGGTCGTTCTCGTGGGTGCGTCCAACGGAGGCAGGGGGATCTTCCACGCGCTCGTCGCCCAGCCGTCGCGGTTCTCAGCCTTGATCGGCATGCCCGGATCGTACTCCGGGCCGCCCGAGGCGCTCGCGGGGTTCGCCGGCAACCCGGCCTGGCT
>JAHEKN010000272.1 GCA_024638305.1 Gemmatimonadota bacterium
GTTGAGGAGCTCCTCCGCCAACCCGTCGCTGAAGTACTCGTTCTCCGGGTCGGTCGAGAGGTTGGCGAAGGGGAGGACCGCGACCGACTCCGCTGGCACCTGGGTGGCGGGCGGCCCAACCGCCGGCCCACCTCCCAGGTTGGCCGAGACCCACCAGGCCACGCCGCCAAGGGCAAGAAGGACGACCGTGAACATCCCGGCACTCGGCGACAACCAGGGCGTCGACTCAACGTGGCCGTCGCTGGCGCGCCTGAGGCCGTCCGGCGAGAGCTCGTAGACCCAGGAGAGGGCCAGCGCCACCGGGAAGCCCAGGATCGCCAGCACGACCAGAAACCGCATGACCGAGCTGGGCATACCGAGGTTCGACAGGACGATGTCCGCCCCCTCGAGTACCGCGAAGCATGCCGCGCCGTAGAGGAGTCCGGCCCGCAGCACTTTCCGCCGCTTGAGCTCGCCCAGGAAGTTGCTCATGGAGGAGAACATGCCGGCCGCCGCTCCCGATCAGCAACCGCGAGTCAGGTGTGTGGGTCCGCCGGCCGGCCACGGCGCACCCGCCACCCCGTTCCCCGACTACGCGGTGTCACTCTCCTCGTTCGCGAATTCCGCCAGCCCCACGATCGTCCCGCAGGGCGCGCGCACGAAGATCTCGTCGGAGCCGTAGAACGTCTTGCGGCGGGGAACGACCACCGGCGCGGACACGGCATCCAACCGCTCGATGAAGCCGTCCAGGTCTGTCACCTCGATGAAGAGCATGTTGGTCTGACCGGACATCTCCTCCGCGAGGGCCGGAAGATCGTCTTCGATGCTCGCCACGGTCTGGTACATCAGTTGGGCGGGGCCGCGGTTCAGGATCAGGAAGCCGAGCCCGCTCTCACCCGGGACGGCGGGGCCCTTCTCGAATCCGAGCGCCTCGGTCCAGAAGGGGATGCAGGGCTCGATCGCGTCCACGGACACGAGGGGCGTGAGACGTCGTACGTCCGGCATGGGTTCTCCTGGGCGGGTCTGGGACGGCGGCGCCGTCGGGTGTGACAGCGCGGAAGGGTACGGAGGGTCCCGACTGGGGTCCAGATCGCGGTCCAGACGGGGTAAGGCTACAGTCCAGACCGCGGGCAGACGGCTCATCCGAAGCTCTTGACCCCCGGCGGCGTCTCGCGAAGCGCGGTCAGGAACGCATAGGGGTTCCGCTGCACGGCTTCCTCGGGAGAAGGAGCCGGGGCCCACCACTCGGTGACGGGAGGGGGGCCTTCGGGGATGACTGGCGGCCCCGACCTCGCGGCGGCCCGGAGCGCGCGCACCTCGAAGGCGATCACGTTGATCGTGGCTCCATCCTTCTGCAGCCGACCACGCACGGTCAGGAAGGGCTCCATGCGGACGGCGCCCCGATCACGCTCGTAGATCTCGGGCTTCACGATCACGTTGACCGGTCCGCCCTCATCCTCCATCAGGACGAACGTGTAGCCCTTGGCGGTGCCCGGCCGCTGCCTGGCCACGACCACGCCTGCGACCAGCACGGTCGTGCCCTGGCGGAGCTCGGGCAGCCGATCCGAGATCACGCGGGTTCCGGGCAGTGCGTCGCTCACGAGCGTGAGCGGGTGGAGGTGCGTGGAGAAGCGGAGCATGCGGTATTCGGCGAGGAGCCGGTCCGAGTCCCCGATCTGACCGAACGAGAGCCCACCGTAGGGATGGTCCTCGAGCAGTGAGAGCTGGGGGTGGTCGTCCCGGTCGCGCGTGCGCTGGCCGTCGCTCTCGGGGCCGAGCCAGAGTCCGGTCTGCCAGAGCAGCTCGCGGCGCGAGAGCCCCATCGAGTCCAGTCCGCCCACCCAGATCAGGTTCTCGATGGCGGGCCGCTTGAGGGCCGAGGGCGTTCGCCGCAGGAAGCCGGGGAGCGAGCGGTAGGGACCTCCGCGCTCGCGCTCCCCGACCACCTCCTCGGCGATGTCGGAGCCCCATCCGCGCACGAACCCGAGCCCGACCCGGAGGTCGCCTTCCTCGGCGCTGCAGCGCACGTCGCTCCGGTTGAGGTCGGGGAGCAGGATACGGATGCTGTTCCGCTGCGCGTCCCGGGCCAGCGCGTCCAGGGCGTAGAACCCCATGGGCTGGTTGTTGAACAACGCGACGTAGTACTCGGTCGGGTAGTAGTGGCGTAGCCAGGCCGACTGATAGGCCAGCAGGCCGAACGCGGCCGCGTGCGACTTGGGGAACCCGAACTCTGAAAACGCGACCACCTGCTGGAAGACGCTCCGGGCGGTTTCCTCATCCACCCCACGCCCCGCCGCCCCGTCCCGGAACGCCTCCCAGTAGGCCGTCATCGCGTCGCGCGAGCGCTTGCGGCTCATCGCCCGCCTGAGCCCCTCGGCCTGTCCGTCCGTGAACCCCGCGAGCGACTTGCACACCTGGAGCACCTGGTCCTGGAAGATGATCACCCCGAGCGTCTCGCCGAGCGGCTCCTCGAGCAGGGGATGGTCGTAGGGGACCTGGTAGCCAGGGACCTCGCGGAGCTGCTCGCGCCGCTTCACGTACGGGTTCACGGCACCCGCCACGATGGGCCCCGGCCGAACGATCGCCACCTGGATGGCCAGCTCCTCCAGATTGCGGGGCCGAGAGCGCCGGAGCATCTGGATCTGGGCGCGGCTCTCGACCTGGAACATCCCCACCGTGTCGCCATCGCAGATGCGGTCGTAGACGGCGTTGTCGTCGAAGTCGATGCGGGAGAGGTCGGGCGGGTCTCCGTGGCGATCCGCGATCAGGTCGGTGGCTTCCTCCACGAGCGACAGCATGCCGAGCGCGAGGAAGTCGATCTTGATGAACTTGGCGTCGTCGCAGGAGTCCTTGTCCCACTGGCACAAGAACCTTCCCTCCCAGGCCGCCGGCTCGAGCGGCACGATCTCGACGAGTGGCCGGCTGGAGATGATCATGCCGCCCACGTGCTGCGAGACGTGGCGGGGGAGCCCCCGGATCTCGCGCGCCAGACGGGCCAGGTGACCCCAGAGCGGGCTCTCCGCCCTGTCCTTGAACTCGGGGATGCGCTCGTACTCCTCCTCGAGCGCCGAGTGGCGCTCGGCCAGCTTGGTCAGCTTCTCGAGGTCGCCGAGCGGCAGGTCGAGCGCCTTGCCCACCTCGCGCACGGCCGAGCGCAGCCGATAGGTGGGGAAGGTGCAGACCAGGCCGGCGTGCTGGTGCCCGTACGTCTCGTAGACCCTGAGGATCAGCTCCTCGCGGATGTCGCGCGGGAAGTCCAGGTCGATATC